>JALHMO010000012.1 GCA_022844015.1 Reyranella sp.
GCATCCATGCAGCCGGCCGCTTCGCTCGCCTCGGTCAGCGCGACCCAGACCGTGACCTCGTCCTTGGGCTCCAGCCCGTAGTAGGTCGAATCCTGGTGCCAGGCGGCGATGGTCGGCGAGCGCGGCTCCTTGATGAAGAAGGTGCTGGTGAAGATCAGGATGTCCGGCCCCAGCAGATCCTCGACTTTGTCGAGGATGCGCGGGTCGCGCGCCAGCCGGGCGGCCCACGGCATCAGGAGATAGGGCATGGTCCGCCATTTCATCTCCGGATGCGCGTTGATCGGCGCGCCCAGCCACGCCTCGTAGCGCTCGACACCCTGACGGCAGACCTCCAGCTCGCGCTCGTCGAGCAGCGGGAACGGCGAGAGGAACCCGTCGTGCTTCCACTGCGCGACCTGTTCCGCAGCCAGCGTTCCCATGAGCGCGTCTCCTCGTTGACACCGGCGGCGAGCAGGCCACATCTTCCAATAGTCGGGATTGTATCCCAAAGCTTCGCCGCTCCGCATCGTGCAATGGCCACCGGGTACCCTACGGAGGAAGCGTGAAGCCATCTGGCCAGCCGCCGCCCCGGCGCGGTATTGCGGACGACATGACGAATCCGACCGATGACCAGCTCGCCAGTCTCGGCGCTGCCTTCGACGCTTTCGCGCGCCGGCACAAGCTGGTGGATGCACTCGGCTCGGAAACGCAGCTCAACGAGCTCGACAAGCAGACGCTGCTCTACGTGGCGGATCATCCGGGATGCGGGCCGACCGACGTCGCCCGCTTCCTGGCCGTGCCGAGCACGACGATCTCCTCGTCGACCGACCGCCTGGTCAAGCGCGGCCTGCTGGAGCGCCATCGCCCGGAAGGAGACCGCCGGGCCGTGGCGCTGCGGCTCTCTGCGGGCGGCAAGACCCGTGCCGACGCCATCCTGGCGGCACACCGCGAGCTCTATCGGAGGATGCTGGCACCGCTCTCGCCCGCCGAGCGCAAAAGCCTCATCCGCATGATCGCAAAAATCGTATCTCACGAGGATTGAATAGTACGAATTTCGTCTTAACTTCTGAACCGGCGCAGCTCACCCCGGAGGGACGGCGATGGCGATCAGGATCAACGGCACCGAGGTGGCCGCGCCCGACGATGTGCGCGTGTCCCTGCTCGACCTGCTGCGCGAGCGGCTTCACCTGACGGGCACCAAGGTCGGCTGCAACCAGGGGGCCTGCGGTGCCTGCACCGTCCTCGTCGACGGCGAGCGCGTGCTGTCCTGCCTGACGCTGGCCGTCCAGGCGGAGGGGCGGTCGGTCACCACGATCGAGGGATTGGGCAGCGCCGACAGCCCGCACCCGCTGCAGCTTGCCTTCATCGAGCACGACGGCTTCCAGTGCGGCTACTGCACGCCGGGCCAGGTCTGCGCGGCGGCGGCGATGCTGCGCGAGATCGAGGCCGGCGTGCCGAGCTACGTCACGGCCGACCTGACGGCGCCCGTCCTCGTCACGCGCGAGGAGGTGCGCGAGCGGATGAGCGGCAATCTGTGCCGCTGCGGCGCGCACAACGGCATCGTCGATGCGATCCTCGAGGTCGCCGCAGGACGCGCGGCATGATGCCCTTCACCTACAGCCGCGCCGCCTCGATCGATCAGGCGATCGAGATGGCGGCCGGCGGCCGCAGCCACCTGCTCGGCGGCGGCACCAACCTCGTCGACCTGATGCGCAAGGGCGTGGAGCGGCCCTCCGGCCTGGTGGACGTGACGGCCCTGCCGGGCACGATCGAGGAGACGGGCGGCGGCGGCCTGCGGATCGGCGCGGCCGCACGCAACAGCGCCGTCGCGGCGCATCCGCTGGTCCGCGCGCGCTACCCGATGCTGGCCCGCGCCATCCTGGCGGGCGCTTCGGCGCAGATCCGCAACATGGCGACCGTCGGCGGCAACCTGATGCAGCGAACCCGGTGCGTCTACTTCCAGGATGTCGCCGGTGCCCGCTGCAACAAGCGCGCGCCGGGCAGCGGCTGCGACGCGGCAGGCGGGTTCAACCGCTATCACGCCATCATCGGCGCCTCCCCCCAGTGCATCGCCACCCACCCCTCGGACATGTGCGTCGCCCTGGCGGCGCTCGATGCCCGCATCCACGTGGCCGGGGCGGGTGGCGCGCGGACCATCCCCATGGTCGATTTCCACCGGCTGCCCGGCGAGCGGCCCGATCTGGAGACCCTGCTCGAGCCCGGCGAGATGATCGTCGCCGTCGAGATCGACGCATCCCCGTTTGCCCGATCGACCTATCGCAAGGTCCGCGACCGGGCGAGCTATGCCTTCGCCCTGGTCTCGGTCGCGGCCGGGCTGACGATGCGCGCGGGCAGGATCGAGAAGATCGGCATCGCGCTGGGCGGCATCGCGGCGAAGCCCTGGCGGGCGCTCCGGGCCGAGGCGGCGCTGCGCGGCGGCCCGGCCACGGCGCAGGCCTTCGAGGCCGCGCTGGCCGTCGAGTTGGCCGATGCCGCACCGCTGCCCGGCAATGCCTTCAAGGTCGGGCTGGCGCAGCGCACGCTCGGCGCCGTCTGTATCGAGCTGAGCGGGAGCGACCGATGAGCAGGATCCAGAACGCCGTCATCGAATCGGTCAAGACCGTGCTGGGCTGGGTGCCGGCGCAGTGGCTGCCGGGCGGCACGCCCGATCCGTTGATCGAGCGCCGCGCGGCGATCGGGCGGCAGGCTTCCCGGCAGGACGGGCCTGCGAAGGTCAGGGGCGAGGCACGCTTCGCCGCCGAGGTCGCGATGGACCGGCTGACCTACGCCAGCCTGGTCCACGGCACGGTGACGCGCGGGCGGATCACCCGCCTCGAAACCGCCGCCGCCGAGGCGGCGCCGGGGGTGATCCTTGTGTTGACGCATCGGAACATGCCGCGGCTCGCGCCCCTCGCGCTCATCAGCTTCACCGACCTGTCCGCCGTCGGCAACAGCAGCCTGCCCATCCTGCAGGATCCGGTGGTGCGGTATAACGGCCAGGTGGTCGCGCTCGTCGTCGCCGAGACGCAGGAACAGGCCGACCATGCCGCCCAGCTCATCGAGATCGACTACGCGGCGGATGCCGCCAGGACCCGCTTCGAGGGCGCGAAGGACGACGCGCGCACCCCCGCCTCGATCCTGATCGAGAAGAACCACGTCTCGGTCGGCGATGCCGAGCGGGAGCTCGAGCGGGCGCCGCATCGCGTCGACAACGTCTATCGGACGCCGGGCCACAACCACAACGCCCTCGAGCTGCATGCCGTCACGGTCGCGTGGCAGGGCGGGTCGCTGGTGGTGCACGACGCGACACAGATGATCGCGCCCAGTGCCAACGTCCTCGCCAGGCTGTTCGGCCTCAAGAAGGAACAGGTTCGCGTCCTCTCGCCGTTCGTCGGCGGCGGGTTCGGCGGCAAGGGCCTGTGGGATCATCAGATCGTGGCGATCGCCGCGGCCAGGCTGGTCGACCGTCCCGTGCGCCTGGTGCTGAGCCGCGACAGCGTCTATCGCATCATCGGCGGCCGCACCCCGACGGAGCAGCGCGTCGCCATCGGCGCCGACACGGAGGGACGGTTCACCGCGCTGGTGCACACCGGCTACTCGATCATGCCAACCTACGGCGCCTGCCCCGAGCAGTACACGCTGGGCACGCGCGCGCTCTATCGCGCGAGAAGCTTCGAGATCGTCCAGCGCCACCTCGATCTCGACATCGTGCCCAACACCTTCATGCGCGCGCCCGGCGAGGCGATCGGCACCTTCGCGGTCGAGTGCGCGGTCGACGAGCTGGCCCATGCCATGAGCGTCGACCCGATCGAGCTGCGCCGGCGCAACGAGCCCGACCGGCACCCGATCAGCGGCACCGCCTTCTCGCAGCGCGCGCTGATGCAGGCCTATGCCGACGGCGCCGGGCGCTTCGGCTGGGAGCGCCGCCTCGCCCAGCCGGGTGCGCGGCGCGACGGCGAGTGGCTGCTCGGCATGGGCTGCGCGAGCGGCAGCTTCCCCTATGTCCGGATGCCGGGCGCCAATGTCCGCATCACGCTTCGCCGCACCGGCGAGGCGACCCTCTCGTGCTCGGCGCAGGACATGGGCATGGGCACGGCGACGGTGCAGATCCAGCATGCGGCCGATCGCCTGGGCCTGCCGGTCGAGGCCATCACCTTCGAGATGGGCGATTCGAGCCTGCCGGCCGGGCCGCTGGCCGGCGGGTCGGCCCAGACCGTGTCGATCGCGGGCGCAATCATGGCGGCTGCCGACAAGCTGACGGCCGAGCTGCTGCGCCTTGCCGGCAACGCCAGCCCGGTCGCCGGCCTGCGCGCCGGCGAGGTCCGCCTCGTCGACGGCGGCATCACCAGCATCGCCAATCCGTCGCAGCGGGAAAGCTACCAGTCGATCCTGACCCGCGCGGCGCGCAACGAGGTGACCGTCAGCGCGGCCGGCAGCCCGCCGCTCGAGATGCTGAAGTTCGCGATGCACAGCTCCTCGGCCATCTTCTGCGCGCTGCGCGTGAGCCAGGTGACGGGCGAGATCCGCGTCGACCGGTTGCTGGGCTCGTTCGACTGCGGGACGATCCTCAATCCGAAGACCGCGGCCAGCCAGTTCAGGGGCGGCATGATCATGGGCCTGGGCCTGGCGCTCACCGAGGAGACCCTGTTCGACGAGCGCAGCGGGCGGATCATGAACGCCACCCTGGCCGACTATCACATCCCCTCCCACCTCGACGTGCCGGAGATCGACGTGATGTGGACCGGCATCCCCGATCCGCGCTCGCCGCTCGGCGCGCGCGGGATCGGCGAGATCGGCATCACCGGCGTCGCGGCCGCCGTCGCCAACGCGGTCTTCAACGCGACCGGCAAGCGGATCCGCGACCTGCCGATCACCCTGGACAAGGTGCTCTGAGGGCGGGCCAACCTTGTCCGCTTGCCCGGCTCGCGCCGCCGCTCAGCCGTTCCACGGGTCGATGACAGTCAGTCCGCTTACATCGAAGTCGTCGACATTGCAGTGCATCAGCTGATCACCTCGTCGGCGCGAGCGAGCAACGTGAGCGGCAGTTGCAGGCCAAGTTGCCGTGCGGTTTTTTGGTTAACAATCAGCTCAAACTCTGTTGGGGCCTGAACAGGTAGCGTGGCGGGATTGGCACCACGCAAGATAAGGTCGACATAAGATGCGGCGCCAGCGAGGATCTTCTCGATTATCACTCCGTATGACAGGAGGCCACCGGCCTCACATGACTGGCGAAAGGGATAAACCGCCGGGAGCTTGCACTGCGCAACGAGCGTCGCAATTCGATCACGTTGGAAGAAAGTGATCGCATCCGGCAGAAAAATCAGCCCACTATTCGGCTGGTCCTTGAGCGAGTTGATAAGACGATCAATGTCTGAGCTATTGCCGCTCGGCGTTTCAATTGAAGTAATTCCCACTCTACTCGCGACGTCGTCAATTGAATCGCGAAACGCCTTCGAGTTGTTGCCCGGTTCTGGGTTGTACACGATCCCGAGATTCTGAACGTTCGGAGCCACTTCCTTCAGAAGCGAGACCCACTTGCCGCCGAGCGACGGTTCAAAAGGCGTGAAGCCAGTCACTCTTCTTCCGGGCTTCGAAAAACTCTCGACATAGTGCATCCCAACCGGATCACTGACCATCGCAAAAACCGTCGGAACGTCAGAACGCTCAGCATGCAATGCGGCCATAGATGTATTGGTCACTGCGAACAATACGTCCGGCTGGAAAGCCAGTAGCTCTCGAGCAAATGCTCGGGAGCGTTCGGTGTCGCCCCGAGTTATTCGATGCTCGACCTGGATATTCTGATCAAGCACCCATCCTTTCTCCTTTAGTACTTTTTTGAGAAGGTCGATCTGATACTGCTCCAAAACTAGACCCCCAACGCGGCGTGCGCGGACTTGAGCATCCGCGCGACAGGCATTGGCGACCGCAGCAAGACCGAGAACGAGGCCCCGTCGCTTCATGCTCCCTCCCTCTCCAGAGGCCAATGGTATCGCGCTGCAAGGAAGGAGGACAGACGTCATTGTTCATTCGCAACCGGCTGGCGGCTGACGTTTGTCCGGCACAGTGGCGGCGGCGGGCAACGAGAGGGCGGACCGAAGGTTTACATTGCCAACCTTCACTACCGCCCTCGACGGTGCCAACCTTGACCGTAAAGGCCACGCCAAAGCCATACTTCAGATTATGGTGGTAGGGGTGGATTGAGCCTGGTGTCGAGCGAAAACGGCTCTTGGTCCCTCAACGCATAGGCTCCGGCCGCGCTGCTCTTCAGGAACATCAAGTTCCAGCTGCGATTCGAGACCGCACTGGGAATGAGCAGGAACTTGTAGGCGGCCAGCAGCGCATCGCCAAATCTTTGCTGCCCGGCACTCGGTACCACCGGCTTCAGCCAGTTCCTGTTGGGAATGGCGGTCTCGTCGACGACGTGGATGCCTGCCAGATCGGTTACGATCGCGGATGTCAGCACATGGGGAACGGTGTCGAGCACATCGAACCCCTTGTGCACCGCGACTTCGAGGATGGCGGTTGCGGGATCGATCGAGCAGTAGACGGCGCGGACGCCCTTGCTGTTCCAGCGTCCACCCGCCAGATACGAGCCCTCGCCGCCATCCCAGGTCGGCGCATAGACGTCGCGATCGAGACGCCAGGCGATGAAGTCCGTGCCGCCCAGCGCTGCCGGCAACGGCGTCACACATAGACCCCGTGGTCGATCTGCTCAAGAAGGTCCTCGACCAGTTGCGTGCCAGGCTGGCTGGCGAGAAGCTCGATAGGTTTCCTGCCTCCCAAAGCTCGCGCAGGCTCATCGAGCCACTTCTCTGCTGCAGCCTGGGAGCCGAATACCGGAGTGGCTCGTGCGACGATCTCCGCAAACTTCCATGCGCGGCTGCTCTGCTCGGAGCTGAGGGGCTTCTCCTTGTCCGCCTCGAACCGCTGAACCGTTCGCAAGCTCATGCCCAGCGCCGGCTCGACAGCCTTGTCCAGGAGCAGGATCTGGCAATGCCGTCGCAGATTGGAGAGCGCCTTCCCCTTCAGCCCATCTCGCAGGAACTCGTGAATCTCTAGCCTAGATCGCAGGTGCACCTTCTTGCCCCTGAAGCCCAGGAGCTCTGCCGCCATCGAGTAGACGCGTTCTTCCGTCGGTCTTGCCCTGGCCGCTCGATGCTCCATGACCATTCACTTCTCCGCCACTTGTCGTGCATGATATGTCATCTGTCGTCGTTCTTTCAAGGCACCAGCTCACGTGATGCGATAGACCTTGCCGCTGGCGGGCTCGCGGAAGAGATCGACCCGTGTTCCGTCCCAATGGTAGTCGAGGTGCCTGCCCTGCCTGGGACCGACCGCCAGGTCAGGGTAGAAGAGCGCAGCGCATTCGCCACCCGGATTGCGGACGCTCCGATAGACGATCCCTTCCGAAGTCGAGGCGTGAAGGCGGTCGCCAAGAGCACGTGCTTCGGCGTAGTCGTCGGGATGCAGGATCGCGGCGTAGCCCGGATAGCTTCCACGCACATCATGGAGGGCTCCGCGGATGTCCAGGACGATCTCCCGGAACTGGGACGTCCACCCCGCAGGCTCTCTCGTCCTCGCCATGAAGCGGGAATGATGATGGATCGTCTCGAGCAAGGCCGTCTCGAACTCGCGCCCGGCATAGAGGACACCGAAGCGACCCCGGCTGAATCGACTTGGACGGTCGGCGCTGACATGAACGAAGGGCGCCATCAGCCAGCTCGCGCCGGGACCGCCGATCCTGCGACCAGGAGGCACCAGGTCGAGGTTGCCGATGCTCTCCATGAGGCGCGGATTGGTCTTCTGTTCCGCGGAGATCAGGAGAGGCCAGTCCGCCGGGTCGGCAATGTCCTCGAACAGGTCGATCGGGGGAAAGCGGCTGCGGACGATCCTCACGGAGCCCGGCCACTCCACGGTGGAGACGGGAACCGACGAGGCGTCGATCACCATCCTCCCCGCTCGGCATCGAGATATCGACGCACGCGCATCAAGTCGGTCAGCTCACCGCCCAGCATGACCTCGAGGGCGCTCCGGTCGGCGAAGGCCGCATTGGCCGCCTTGATCCAAGCGTAGCCCCGGTGCGGGTCGGTGAAGACGATCCGCAGCGCCTTGTGGATGCCCAGAATGTTGGAAAGCCGCGCCTTGCCGTCGCGATCGATGCGGCCCACATCGCCTGCCTTCCAGCGCCGATAGGTGCGGACAGGCAGGTCGAGGAGGACGGCCGCCTGATCATCCGACAGGTCCCACAGGCGGAACAGGTTGAGCGCCGCGCGAAACATCGCGGCGGCTTCCTCGTCCGTGATCGGCGCAGGGGAGAACTCCGAAGGGGCTGTCGGGATCGGTAGAAGAATGGCCATGTCTTTTCCCCCAATTGGCCTTATATTGGCATTTCAATGCCATATGGCAAGGAGGTGCTCTCCGATTATCAGCGCCGCACAAAGAAAGGCACGGCGGATCGTCGAGTCGATCGAGGACTTGCTTGCCCGGAATCCGCACATCGGGAGCCCCGGCCGGGTCCCGGGCACGCGCGAATTCGGGATAGCGGCTACTCCCTGCATCGTGCCCTGTCGCGTACGAGCCGGCACATTCGAGAGTCTGCGCATCTATCACGGGGCACGGCGCTGGCCGGAAAGTTTCTAGAATCCGGGTGCGCCTCGAACGGGTTGCGCACCTCTCGCCTCTCAGTCGGCTCCTCGATTGTCCAGAACCTCGCCGGTATGCTCCCCGAGCCTGGGCGCCGGCCGCGCCGACTGCGGCCGCACGCGATCGAAGGTGATCGGAATCCCAACCACCCGCGGCCCACCCTCCGGTAACTGCTGCACCAGCTCCGACGCCGCGAACTGCTCCGTCGCGACCAGCTCGCCGATGTCGTTCACCGGGCTGCACGGAACGCCCGCTTCCTCCAGGATCTTCACCCATTCCGCGCGCGGCCGCGTGCGCATCGCCGCCGCGATCTGCGGCAGCAGCTCGGTGCGGTTGCGCACCCGTTGCGCGCTGGTCGCGAACTTCTCGTCGGTCGCCCATTCCGGATGCCCGAGCGCCCGCGCGCAGCGCGCCCACAGGCGATCGTTGCCGGGCGCCAGGCAAAGCGGATGGTCGGCCGTGTCGAACACCTGGTACGGCACGATCGCCGAGCCGCCGGTGCCGTGGCGCCTGGGGACGACGCCGTCGACCAGGTAGGCGTTGACCTGCCCCTCCACCCAGTGCACGGCCGAGTCGAACAGCGAGGTGTCGACCAGGCAGCCCTTGCCGGTGCGGTCGCGCTGACGAAGGGCGGCGAGCGCGCCGATAGTGCAGAACATGCCGGTCGCCTTGTCGTTGATCGAGGCGCCGCAGAAGGTCGGCGGATCCTCGGGCCGGCCGGTCACGCTCATCATGCCGCCATAAGCCTGCAGCAGCGGGTCGAAGCCGGGCTTCAGCCGCATCGGGCCCTGGTAGTCGAACGCCCAGTGCGTGGTGCTTTCCAGGAAGATCAGACAGTAGCTCGCGCGCCGACCTGCGATGTCGGCAGCGGACTCGAGGTCGAACATGACCGAGCGACTGATGCGGCTCCGCCCGTGTCTGGCAGCGGCACTGTCAGGCGTAGCCGATCCACCCGCGCCACGTGAAGGCGGCGTAGAACAAGGAGACATTCGAGAATCCGGCATGACGCAGGACGGCTTCATCCTGCTCGGGCTCGAGCACCGGCAGATGGGCGTCTACCGCGGCGCGCATCTTCTCCACCTGTTCGGGATCGGTACCGGAGGCGATCGCGAAGGCAGCGTAGCGCGCCAGCCAGAGGGCGCGCGCGTTCTCGCCCTGGGGAAAGCTGGAATGCGCTGCCACGAACGGCGCTCCGGGCTTGAGCCGGCGGTGGAGTTCGCCGACCGTGCGCGTCCGTTCCTCGGCCTGCATGAAGTGCAGCGTCAGAAGGCAGGTGGCGGCGTCGAACGGACCTTCGGGCGCATCATCGATGTATCCTTCGTGCAAGGCGACACGCGCCGCAGCGGGACCGAGCACGCGCCTCGCCTCGTTCAGCATGGCCGCCGCCGGATCGACCCCGACGAAACTCCAGCCCGGCTGCGCATCGGCCAACGCGCGCAACTCGAGGCCGCCGCCTGCGCCGAGCACCAGCACACGCGCATTCCGGGTCGCACGCTCGGCCAGCAGGAGTGCCGTCATGCGATACAAGTCGGCCAGCCCAGGTACGAAACGCCGCGGACCCTCACCATAGCGCTTCGCGGCCTCGGGATCGTCGAAGGATGCCAGCAGCGCACGCATCTTCTCGTCATGCGGCATGAATCGTCTCCAGGCCGCGCTGCCAATGGGCGTCCTGCCGTTCGGGCCCGTCGGCACCGAGCCGGGCGAGCGCCGTGGGGTAATACGTTCCTTCGGTTCGTCGCATCTCGTTCACGATGCCGCCGCCGCAAGGGGCGGCGCGTCCGTGAACATCTTCAGAGTGTCGCGCAGCATCCCCTCGTCGATGTCTCGGGTGATGAAGACGATGCGCGTCCGGCGGTCGCTGGACGGCCACTTCTTCATGGGCAACGCCGGATGGAAGACGTGCTGAACGCCATGAATGACCAGCGGACCATCGAGTTCGGCGATGTTGAGGATGCCCTTGACGCGAAGCAGATTCGGCCCTTTCAGCGCCAGCAGCACGGTGAGCCAGGTATCGAAGGCATTTGCCGGGATGGGATCATCGACCGTCAGGCAGACAGCCTTGATGTGGTCGTCGTGACGGTTCACGTCATGGCGGTGAGCGTGGCCGTGCTCTCCGTGGTGACGAGGGTCATCTCGGTGCCGATGATGGTCATCGCCGTGGTGGTGATGGTCATGGTGATTGTCGCCTGTCGAACCGTAGGCCTCCGCTCTCAGCCATCGCTGTACGTCGATGCTCTTGGTGGCTGGGTTGTATAGGCCTGCATCGAGTATCTCGCCCGGACGGACGTCACCATGAGAGATTGTCATCAAGGGTGCCGCAGGATTGATCGCGCGCAAGCGATCGATTAGGGCTTTCGTCTCCGCGGCATCGACAAGGTCGGTCTTGGTCAGGAGAAGCCGATCGGCGACTGCCGCCTGCTTCACCGCTTCGATCTGCCTGTCCAGAGTGGCTTGGGCCGTCGCAGCGTCGACCGTCGTGATCACCCCATCGAGGCGATAGGACGAAATCAGGGCCTCATCCGACATGATGGTGTGCAGAATGGGTGCAGGGTCGGCCAAGCCTGTCGTCTCGATGATCACCCGATCAAAGGGCGCGATCTCGCCGGCAAATCGCCGCGCCATCAAGCTGCGCAGCGTGTCGACGAGGTCGCCGCGGATGGTGCAGCAGAGGCAACCGCTCTGCAGCAGAACCATGTCCTCGTTAGAGCTCTCGACCAGCTCGTGATCGAGGCCGATCTCGCCAAACTCGTTGATGACGACAACCGTGTTCGCGAGCTCGGGCCGGCGGACGAGCTTGTTCAGCACGGTAGTCTTTCCGCTTCCGAGGAAACCCGTGAGCAACGAGACGGGAACAAGTCCCCCGCGCGCACGCCACCGTGCGGCTGCCTTGGACGTCATGGGCTTACCTCCATTTTCCCGGCACAACGCTGACACGTGCCGCTGCATTCGATGATCGGCGTTCCCAGGTGGAACCCCAAGGCAATCGCCTCCTCTTCGATCAGGCGCAGGATCTTGGGGTCTTCGTACTCGACGGTTGTCTCGCAGCGATCGCACAGCAACAGCACGCAGAGTTGCGCTTGCCCCGGCCGGTCACGAACGGCGTAGGTCCCGCGGGACTCGAGGCGAAGGACCAGGCCCGCGCCCGTCAGGAAGTCGAGGGCGCGGTAGACCGTTGGAGGATCGATGCGGCGGGCCAGGCGTCTGCGGAGCAGCGCCATCAATGCGTAGGCGGTGACCGGCCCGTTCCCGGCGACCTCTTCAAGGGCGGCTAGGCGGAGTTTGGTGAGCCGCAATCCTCGTTCACCGCAAATCCGTTGCGCCGCTTCGACGATCGTTGACTGTTTCACCACACTTGGCGCCGACACGGAGCTGTTCTGTTTCATCGCGAGGCCATCTTGCTTTATGGTATATTATAACATAACCTTTCGCGATGCAATCAGATAACCCGACGACTCCGCAAGAGCGCACACGCTTCTCGAGGCGCACCTCCGTCGAGCAGGTCGAGGAGGGCCAGTTCCTGGCGCCCAAATTCGACCGCAACGGATTTATTCCGGTGGTTACGACCGATGCCGACACCGGCGAGGTGCTGATGGTTGCGACCATGGATGCAGAAGCGCTCTTGCGTACGGTGGACACTCGCCAGGCGCACTATTGGAGCCGTAGCCGGAACGTCCGATGGCGCAAGGGTGCGTCAAGCGGTCTTATTCAGGATGTGGTCGAGATTCGGATCGATGATGATCAGGACGCGGTGTGGCTGCGCGTGCGCGTTAGAGGATCGGGCGCGAGTTGTCATGTCGGGTATCGCTCGTGCCTCTACCGATCCATCAAGCTGGACGAAGGCTCTCCAGCCAATGCCATAGAGCTGCGCTTCGAGGAGACGGAGAAGACGTTCGATCCAGGGGCAGTCTATGGCAACGCCCCGAACCCTACGCGCCTCTAGGGGACACACGAACCAAAGGGGTGCGCCGGATGGGGAACACCGTAATGCGTCTGCGAGAGGCTTTGGAGCCCGAGCTGACGCGGTTGATCGAGATGACGAAGGCGGTCGATCCTGAGGTCGACGCCGTGACCGCCGGCTCCTTGCTGATTCTCTATGGTGTAGAGATCGCACTTACCGTCGGTGACATTGCCCCTGAGATAATGGCCGACTACTTGAGGGCGATCGCAGATTCGGTCGAGGAACGCACCGGCGCGCTGCCGACGCTGGGAAGGGCTTTCATGGAAGGAAAGGACGAGCCGAACTTTTGAATGCATCGGCTCGTCGGATGTCCTTCTTTTTCAGAATTTTTGCGCCAAGGTCACGAAGAACGCTCGCCGCATGCCGTACTGCGGGGCGCCGACGCCGACGCCGGTGCCGTCCCGCAACTGATACGAGAGATCGGTCAAGTTGATGGCATCGAAACGGATCTGGGTCCCCGCGCCAACGCCGGTCGGGATTTTCTGCGTCAGCGACAGGTTCACCGTCGCATAGGCCGGGAGCGACGTGTCGTTGGGCGTCACGATGCTGGTACGCAGTCCGCTGCCGAACAGCATGTCCGCGGAGACGCGTGTCGCCCACGGCGAATCCATGTTGAATACGTAGGCGGCACCGGCCGAGCCGGTCCAGCCCTGGTTGTGGTCGGCGAAGATCCAGTTGTTGGCGATGTAGTCAAGCTCGGCCTGCTCGAAGTTGAACTGCGCAGAGGTGATCTTCGTGACGGTGGTGTGCGACCACGCAACGTTGCCGTACAGCGACCACGGCCCGCGATCGTAGTTGGCGAACACCTCAAAGCCCTTCACTTGGCCATAGGCATAGTTGAACGACGTCAGGAAGATCGGCGCGCCGAACTGACCCTTGTCGATGTAGTTCTGCGCGAACTTGTAGAACCCGGAGAAGCCGACCGTGAGCCCTTCCGCGGGCTTGACAGTCAGGCCGATGTCGAAATTGTCGGAACGCTCCGCCGCCGTCGGCGTGTTGTCGGTCAACTCTGTCGCCGCCGTCGTCCCGGCGCGCGCCGCAATGGCCGCGAAGCCGACCTGGTTGAGCGGCGCCGGCACGAAGTAGCGGGCATATCCGGCGCGCAGCGCGATCTGCGATGTCGGCTCCCAGACGACATTGACGCGCGGGCTGAACTGGCTCTCCGTGGTGGCGCCTGAGATCGCGTCGAATCGCAGCCCGGCGTTCACGGTCAGGGTCGGGAGAACTCGCCATTCGTCCTGAAGATATACGCTGTAGGTCCAGCCAGTCAGGTCGCCGTTCTCGAAGAATCCCACGGGCGAGGTACCCGGGACCAGCTCACCTTCCGGGTCATCGGGATCGGCGAGAAGCGGGAACGCGTTTGTCTGCGCCGACGACGTGACCCGCTCGCGCTGCACGAGGAAGCCACCGCGCAACGTGTGATTGCTCGCCAACTTCCAGCTCGCGTCGCCTTGCACGCCAACCGAGAAGCTGGTTCGCTGCGCGTTCGGAGCGATGCCGTTGTACATCAGGTCGCCAATCGGGTCCGGCTGGAACGACAGCTTCGAGTATCGCGCGAAACCGGAAAGCTGCATGTTGAAATCCTGGTAGCTTTTCTGGAAGGAGGCGATGCCGAAGTAGGTGTCCTCCCATTGGCGCTGATCGAGAAACGCGCTGTTGAAGTTGGTGATGTCATTGACGGCGAACTCGGGAACCTGCCCGGGAACATTGGGGATCTGGAAGCGCGCGCTCGCGCCGCCTGCGATGAAGCTTACTCGGGTGTTCTCATCCACGATCCCGGTCACCTTGCCGAGGGCGTACCATTGTGCGGTGTCGTCGTGGAGCGGCAGCAAGGATCCGGTCGGGTTCTCGACGCCGATTCCGTTGCTTACGAATTGGCCGACGGCAAAGTAGTCGACTGCACTGGAGCGGCCGCCGTATTGGGCTGCCGGTTGGACCCAATTGTAGGAGCCGACCATGACGGAGGCTTCCGCGCCCGGATCGGTCGTGCCGGACTTGACTCCGATGTCGACCACGCCCGCGGTGCGCAAGCCATACTGGGCGGGCAGCGCGCCGGTCAAAAGGGAGATCGAGTTGGCGAATCGCGGCGACAGGACGTTGCTGAACAGCGACAGCCCCTCCGGCAGCTGCACGCCGTCCAGACGGTATTGCAGGCTTCCGTGGTCGCCTCGCACATGGATCTGACCAAAGCCGTCCTGCACGACACCCGGCGCGCGGAGCAGCACCTGGTTGAGCGGCGCATTCTCGCCCTGAGGCGTGTTCTGGATCGCCGTGCGGCTGAAGTCGTAGCGTGTGGCGCCGATACTGGGGAGGATCGAGTTCCTTTCGCGATCGAGCCGCTTGGCGACGACGTCCAAGTCGATGGTGCTTGAATCTGCCGGTGTCTGCGCGAGGACGGGGCCGGCAGATGCCGACAAGGCGGCTACGATTGCGATCGCAGAAACACCATACCACCGCTGCATGTCCCGTCCCCTTTGCCCGACTTATCGCCGTGATGGTGGAAAGGGTACATTATAACATATCTTATCGTCAAACAGACCCGGCCATCGTTGGCGTGTGAGGCGAGCACGATGAGATCGGGCCGGACTGGCGACGCTGATTGGCTTTTCGTCAGGCCCAGCCCATCTGGCGCACGGCTGCTCCCAGGAGCAAAATGGCGCCGGTGGCGATCACGACGAGGGACGCGCCCATCGAGACGAACCGGCCAAGCTCCCCGGTTTGAGCGTCATTGACGATGAGGCGATGCGCGAGCATCGATGCAAAGCCGAGGCCGGCCAAGGCTACGGTCATGCCCAGCGCTATGGCCAGCACGCCAAGAATTCCGGCCCATGGCACGTCGAGCGCCAGGGCCAGCAGGATCAGGATCAAGGCCCCGGCGCAGGGCGCGACACCTGCCGCGCTGAGCAGCAACAAGCCCGAGTAGCGCTTGAAGAACCCCCTCGGCCGGCGGGCATCAACGTGGTGGCCGGCATGATCATGGTGCCCGGCATGATGGTGTCCATGTCCATGGCCGCATCCGTGCGCGTGGTCATGCCCGCAATCGCGCGCTTGCCCCGACATGGCCGCACGCAGCCGCCAGGCACCGACCGCCACGATAAGGGCGTACGACACCAGCTCGACGAGACGGCTATGGGCCAGGGCGCTGAACAGGCCCGCGACGCTCATCAGCTTCAGCGCGACTGCCAGCACCAGTGCCGAGAAAGTGTGGGTGATGGCGATCCACGCACCGGCGAGGACACCGTCCACCCAGGCCCTGGGCTCGTTGCCGTCGAGGAAGTAGGCTACGATCACCGCCTTGCCGTGCCCCGGTCCCAACGTATGGACGACGCCGTAGCTGAAGCACACCGACATCAGGATCCAGTAGGCCGTCGTTCCCGAGCCGCCTCCGATATCCTGCATGGACGAGGTGAACAGGATCTGGATCTGGCGCTGGTAGGCGGCCGACGCGCGGGCAAGATGCGTCAATCCATCGGAGAAGAACAGCGCCGCTCCCAGCGCGGCCAACAAGGACAGGCCGATCCAGAACAGCGGAGACATGCCAGCGAGCGTCTTGACCTTCATGAGCTCTCCTACAGCGCAGCGGCGAACAGGTCGGCATAGGCAGCCGCATCGGCTGGCCTGGGGTTGGTACGGGTCGACAGATCGGCGACGGCGTGCGGCACGAGGTCGGCAATCATGCCCTCGGTAATGCCCATCGCGGCGAGCCCGCCCGGCAGGCCGAGCGCCCGGTTGCGGGCGATGACGGCGTCGGCGAGATCGGCCGCCTTCGACAAGCCCATCGCTTCGGCCAATCTTTCGTACTTCTCGGGCGCAGTGCCCTCGTTGAAGCGCAGGATCGTCGGCAGGATTACGGCATTCAGCGTGCCGTGATGCAGTTTCAGCTCGGGCAGCCGGCCGGCCGCATGGCTCATGGCGTGAACCGCGCCCAGACCCTTGATGAAGGCCATCGCGCCCTCGGTGGAGGCCATCATCATGTGCCAGCGCGCTTCGCGGTCGGCGCCATCACGCACAGCCGCTTCGATGTACCGCCAGGCACGTCGCAGCCCATCATAGCCGATACCTTCGGCCGGCGGGTTGACCACCGGCGAGAGGATGGCCTCGATGCAGTGCGTCACGGCGTCCATGCCCGTGGCGGCGGTCAGCGCCGGCGGCAGGCCGAGCGTCAGCTCGGGATCGCAAATCGCCACACGCGGGATCATCTTCGGGCTGGCGAATGTGAGCTTGCGGCCGTCGGCCATCACGACAACGAAACCCACCGACACCTCGCTCCCGGTACCGGAGGTGGTCGGAATGGCGACGATAGGCGCCACATTGGCGATGTGCCGCGCACCGCCGAGCAGGGGATCGAAGCGCTCGAGCGGTCCGCCGCTGCCCGCCAGCAGAGCCACCGCCTTGCCGAGGTCCATCGCCGAGCCGCCGCCCAACCCAATCACGCCATCGCAACCCGCCGACTTGTAGAGTTCGAAAGCGGCGAGCGCCGCCGCCTCCGTCGGATTGGGGGGTGTGTCGTCGAACACCGGCAGGCCAGCGCCATCATTCAGGGTGCCCAACACGACATCCAGCAAGCCCGCAGCGCGCACGCCCTTGTCGGTGGCAACCAGCGGCCGCCGCATGCCGAGCCGCTCCAGCTCCTTGGGCAGCAGGCGCACGGCGCCGAAGTCGAACTGCGTCGTCGTCAGATAGGAAAGAACGGCCATGATGTGCTGCTGCCTCAGTTGGCGGTGGCTGTGACCGAGCGGTCGATCAGGGTGGCGAGGCCGCGAAGATAGGCCGACATCCGGGCCGGCTCGGTTCCCCGGGCGGCGCATTCGACGAGCTCCTGGACCAGCGCGTCGGCGATGGCATTGACCGGGATCCAGCGTTCGCGCGCGGCCGAGATGGCGTCCCCCACGAGCTGGCGAGCGGCAGCAACGTCAGCGGCGTGGACCTGGGCAATTCTTTCGTTTGGAGTCATGCGATGCATCTCGATTGCGGGGAACGACGGCCGGTCGCTCACGCCTGCCCGGCGAGAGTCCACACCGGAAAGGGATCGTGGAAGCGGGCCCACATCGGCGGACCCATCGCCATTTCAGCGTCCGTCAGCAGGCAACCGTCGAGACGCTCGGTGAGCATCTTCCTGTCCATGCCTCTCGAGCCGATGAACACGATCTCCTGGCGCCGATCGCCGTAGGGACTCTTGAAGGCGTTGCGGATGGTTGCACGCCATGTCGGATCCTGCGGCCATTCCTTGCGGTCGACCGCCGCCCACCACGCGCCAGCCGCCTCGTGGCGCAGCATGCCACCGGCCTGGCTGACCGATCCCGCGATGCTCATGCGCGAAGCCAGCCAGAAGAAGCCCTTGGAGCGGATGACTCCGTCCCAACGGCCATTCAGCAAGGCATAGAGCCGGGCGGGATGGAACGGCCGGCGCGCCTTGTAGACGAAGCTCCAGAATCCGTAGGTCTCGGTCTCGGGCGTGTGAATGCCCCGCATCTCCTGCATCCAGCCCGATGCCTGGCTTGCCTTGTCGTAGGAGAACAGGCCAGTATCGAGCACGGTGTCGAGCGGGACGCGACCGAACTCGCTGGTGACGATGCGCGCTTTGGCGTTGAGCCGACGCAGCATTGACATCAGGAAACGGAGATCGTCGGCGGGGACGAGGTCGGCCTTGTTGACCACAATCACGTCGGCGAACTCGACCTGCTCGACCAGCAGGTCGACCACCGTGCGCACGTCCTCGGGCTGCGCCGTCTGGCCGCGATCCTTCAAGAAGTCGGCAGAGCTGTAATCCTCGAGGAAAGCCCTCGCATCGACGACTGTGACCATGGTGTCGAGGCGCGCGACCTTGGCCAAGCTCTTGCCGGATTCGTCCTCGAACTCGAACGTCGCGGCCACCGGCATCGGCTCGGAGATGCCGGTCGACTCTATCAGCAGATAGTCGAAGCGGCCCTCGCCCGCCAGGCGTTCAACTTCCTTCAGGAGGTCTTCGCGGAGGGTGCAGCAGATGCAGCCGTTCGACATCTCCACGAGCTTCTCTTCGCTGCGGCTGAGCTCCGCCCCACCCTGGCGCACCAGGGCCGCGTCGATGTTGATCTCGCTCATGTCGTTCACGATCACCGCGACCTTGCGACCCTCGCGATTGTGTAGAACATGATTGAGCAGGGTCGTCTTGCCGGCGCCGAGGTAGCCGGACAGTACCGTCACAGGAAGCCTAGTCATGGTCGCTGACCTCGTTGAGGCAAAGGAAGACTCTGGTCTGCCCGCTGCCGGCGACCGGCGGCGAGCGATGCACGACGGCCTTGTCGCCGGCCCGCTTCACCCCCTTGAACAGGCCAGCGGCGAAACGCGGCAGCTCGTGCAGCGGACCGCGATAGCGCCGCTGGGCTCTCAGGGCACGACCGGCGAGCTCGGGCGCCAGCCACTGCGTCCCCGGGCCCCGATAGGTGGCGTTCAGGCGATAGCCGACATGGTCGCGGTGGAAGCGCCAGCACGAGTCGTGATCGACCGCTTCGAGCCGTAAATCGACGTCGGATGCACCGGCGACTGAGGCGAACGCACGAGCCAGCTGTGCAACATCCGCAATGAACGCCCGCCGTCCGGGACTGTCCTCGACTTCCACGAGGTCGCAGAGCGTTGACACTCGCGCTGGTACACATGCCGCCGGGCCAATGAAATGGCCCTCAGGAAGGCGGTCGTCTTCCAGACTGTCGAGCCAATCCACCAATTCCAAAGGGGGCGATCTGCGCCAAATGGCGAGCGCCGCATGATCATTCCTGATCAAATGAAGTGTGGCTGCATCCACCCCTTCCAAGACCTGTGGATTGGCGACCGACGTTGCGATCGTCACGCTGCGATGCACGCTTCGAATCCAGTCTTCAAGGCGGTTGGATCGAGATTGCGGCCAATCAGCACGAACTTCGACTCGCGCGTGTCACCATCCTGCCATGGCTTGCCAGCTCTTCCATCCATCAGCATATGGACGCCTTGAAAGACGAAGCGGACGGGACTGTTCTTGACATCGATGATGCCTTTGCACCGGAGGATGTCCAGTCCGCGACTGATTAGCAGATTCGATATCCAGCCGTGGAACTTCTCCTGGTCGAGCGGGCGCGTCGCTCTGAGAGACACGCTACCGATCTCGGCGTCGTGCTCGTGTTCCTCTTCTTCCAGGAACTTGGGCTCGATCTCGAGGATGCGATCAAGGTCGAACGCACCCTGGTCGAGGAGATCGGTTACCGGCATCTCGCAGTGGTTTGTCCTGTGTACCTGCGCCAACGAATTGAGCGAGCGAATCCGCGCCTCGACCTGCGCCACCTCCTCTGGCGACACCAAATCGACCTTGTTCAGCAGGATGATGTCGGCGAACGCGACTTGCTCGGCGGCTTCGTGGCTATCCTCCAGTCGCTGCAGGAAGTTCTTTGCGTCGACGACAGTGATGATGGAATCGAGCTTGGTTCGGCTGCGGACGTCGTCGTCGACAAAGAACGTCTGCGCGACAGGAGCAGGATCGGCGAGTCCGGTGGTTTCGATCAGGATGGCATCAAAGCGGCCTTTCCGCTTCATCAGGCCTTCGATGATGCGGATCAGATCGCCGCAGACAGTGCAGCAAATGCAGCCGTTATTCATCTCGAAGACTTCTTCCTCGGCGTCGACTACGAGTTCGTTGTCGATCCCGAGTTCGCCGAACTCATTGACGATGACGGCGTACTTCTTGCCGTGTTGCTCGCTCAGCACACGATTCAGAAGCGTCGTCTTGCCTGCCCCCAGATAGCCGGTCAGTACCGTCACGGGAACTTGATCCATGTTTCCCTCCTCGCCTGTTTCGACATTCGAGCGCCATGGGCATCGGAGGCCCATGACTAAGAATCAGATCCAACAGAAAGGGGGCCGACACGGCGTCACTCTTTACGGACGCGGCAGCCGACGCCGGTCGCCTCGCCTAGCGCTGATCGGGCGATCTCCAATGGCGTAACTGGCTGGCGACGGGGACCGACTTGTCTTTCCGGAAGCCACGTTCGGCCGCGTCGGGGTGGCTCCTCCACGCGCTGGGACAAACGGCGCAGGACTTGGGCTAGCTCACCGCGATCCGGGCATTCCGCATCCGGATCGAGAAAATGGCGCAACGCCTTGACGAGCTGACTTACGTCACCCCTGCTGAGCCTAGGCACGACCGACTTCCTTCCGCCACGGCCCGCAGGCGACAGTGGCGTCGAGATCGTCCCGCCACTCGACCAGGATGGTGTGAAAAGAGTCGCTCTCGGTTTCAAGGGCGGATCTATTGGCCATGTCCTTACACGCTGCGTCGAAGAGGTACGTTACGTTATAACATTACTTTCGTCAAAGCCTTCGACAGCCGCACGACCGAGGTCAGCGCAGTCGGGCCGTACACTTGGAAGTGGAAAGCTGACGGCCAGCATGGCGTGGTCCCTGCCTTTCACCTCTCTCGGGGCGGATCGAGCTTGATTGGGGCGGCGACGCGGCCTACGTGTTCGGCAATAGCCGCTCAACCAGCGATACATGACGGTGAACCAGTACTTCACTTTCCCGCCCACCATCTATGGCGCCTCTTACGCTCGAGGTGCCATCGTCGGTGTCGGCGCCGCGGTGAGGTTCTGATCCAGGATGCTCTCGCACCTCCCTAAAGCACTGGTTGCAACGAGCGGCAGGCAGGAGTTGTCGGTGTGCACGGGGGACGCCGGATGACGAGCTGCGGCCTCTTCCTCAACTGCGGCATGCAGCTCGGCGGCAGCCACGCCGAAGTCTTCGACCTCGTCCTCGAGGAGGCGCGCCTGGCCGAGTGGCTGGGCTATCATGACGTCTGGGTCACCGAACATCACTTCATCCCGTTCGGCGTCAATCCTTCGGCACTGACGCTGGCGGCCTTCCTGCTCGGCCGCACCGAGCGCCTGCGCGTCGGCACGGCGGTGACGCTGGCGCCGCTCTACCATCCGCTGCAGCTTGCCGAGCAGGCCGCGCTGCTCGACCAGTGCAGCGGCGGACGACTCGATTTCGGCATCGGCCGCGGCGGCTACCTCGCCGAGTTCGAGGCCTTCGGCATCGACACGGCGCGCTGGAGCGACGAGGTGGAGATTACGGCTACGGTGCTGCTCGATGCCTGGCGCCAGCAAAAGGTCTCGGCGCATCGGCGGTGGGCGACCTTTCCGTCTGTCAGCGTCAATCCGCGGCCACGCACCACGCCCCACCCGCCGCTGTTCATGGGCTCGACGACGCCCGAGACGGTGGCCTTCGCCGCCGCCCACGGCCTGCCGTTGCTACACTACTGGGGCACGCCGCTGGAGGCGCGGCTCAAGGTCGGGCGCCTCTACGCCGAAAAGGCCGGCGCGACGGTCGAGCATGTCCATGCGTTGGTCGCCGTCGTGGCCGACGACGAAACGGCGACGCGCGCCGCGCTCACCGAAAAGCTCAAGCAGTCGTTGCGCGACGGCGACTGGCCGCACGTGCCGCAGGCCGCCAACCGGCACGTTGGCCCCGACGGCAGGCCGCTGGCGCGCGAGCATCTCGCCGAGTTTGTCGCGCAGCAGGCGCTCGTCGGGCCGCCGGATCGCATCTACCAGGGCCTTCAGGATATCCGCGCCAGGCTCGGCGCCGAGCGCTTCGTGCTGTACATGGAAGCCATTGGCGACCGGCGGCAGATTCTGGTCTCGATCGAGCGCTTCGCGCGCGAGGTCATGCCGCGCTTCGCGTCGCGCTGAGGTCAGCGTGCCCGGCCCCGCCCACGGCGCGAGCCCCGCGGGGCCGCACTGAAGGCTCATGGGCCGGCCCAGCACGAGGTTGCCGCACCGAGGGCCTGCGGTACTCGACGCCGGCGGCCCTGCCGCGCTCGAACCAGGCCAGCGTCTCGACGGCGAAGACGTCCGCGCCTGCGGAGCGTATGTCGCGAATTCATCCCAGGCTGTGTCGAGCGTTGACGACGTGACCAGGGTGACGCCGTGTGCACTCGCGCCGACGCGGGGCTTGGCGCCCGCCTGCCGCCGGCCTTTCTCCAGCAGGGTTCTTCGCGCTCGGCGAGCTTGCCCGGCTGACCGGCACGAAGGTCGAGACGATCCGGTACTACGAGCGCATCGGCGTCCTGCAGGCTTCGGCCCGCACCGGCGCCAACAATCGCGCTTATGCCAGGTCGGATGTCGAACGGCTGAGCTTCGTTCGACGGGCTCGTGAGCTTGGCGTCACGCTCGATCAGGTGCGGGCGCTGCTTCGCCTGTCGGATGACCGTGAGCAATCCTGTGCCGAAGTCGACCGGCTGGCAGTGACGCAGCTGGCGGAAGTCGATCGCAGGATCGCGGATCTGAGGATGCTTCGCCAGGAGCTGAGCGATCTTATCGGCCAGTGCCGTCACGGCACGATTGCCGACTGCCGCATCATCGAGGTTCTTGGGGGCGGCCTCTCGCCATCAGCCCGGGGCGTGATCCGGTGCGGCGCCCTGCCGCGGTGCCGCACCAACCCATGCCTCAACGGGCTCGGACCACCTCGACGGGGCCATGGTCGTCGCAGTGCGCGCCGTGAGAATGGTGAAGATGTCCGTTCACCAGGTAGTCCACATGGTCGCCATGGGGCACTGCCTCATGCCCGCAGCCCGGTCCGTGCCTGTGCTGGCGGTCATGACCGCCGCAATCGTGGTCGGGCGTGCAGCGCTCGGGATTGTGCGCCCCGACGTCGATCACGTGCTCGTCGATATGGCCTTCATGCGGATGATGAAGGTGCCCATCGTGAAGGTAGTCGACGTGGTCGCCATGCTTGATGGCGACATGCCCGCAATCGGGCCCGTGGGTATGGGGGTGATCCTGATGGATCCGATGGTCTTGGTTGGTCATGACTGTTCTCCTTCTTGCTGAACTCAGTGGCGCTCGATCGCATGAGCGAGCGCATTCCTGACGAGTGTCAGGACGTGATCGTCGGCGATGCTGTAGATGATGCTCCTCCCTTCGCGCCGGCGCGCCACCAAGCGGGCCGCGTGCAGAACCTGCAAACGCGCCGAAACGGTCGTCATTCCTTCGTCGAGCAGATCGGCCAGTTCCGTAACTCCGTGGTCCTTCTCGGCAAGGAGAAGGAGGAGCTTCAGCCGTGGCACGTCTGCAAGGGCGCCGAACATGGTCGTCACCGCTTCGAGCTGGACAGGCGTTGGTTGCTTGGACATTCCATCAATCCGACTATCTATGTATAGTTGGATTAATGGGCCGCTGACGTCAAGCGGCTTTTCGATTGGCTCCCCGGAAACGCTCTCGATATAAAAGTGATGTTATAACATCCTGTTTCTGTCGCGGGATCGCATGCGGGGGAGCAATGAGACGGTTTCTGATCGGCATGATGGCCTTGCTTGTGACCCATTCAATCCAGGCCGAGGTGCGGGCCCAGGGGGTTCTTTCGATCGTCGCCGCCGAGAACTTCTACGGAGAGATCGCACAACGGATCGGCGGTCCAGAGGTCGCAGTTACGAGCATTCTCTCCAACCCCAATCAGGACCCGCATCTGTTCGAGGCCAACCCGTCCACGGCCCGAGCCGTCAGCAAGGCCGACATCGTCGTCGTGAACGGCGCCGCCTACGATCCGTGGATGAAGACACTTCTCGAAGCATCTCCGAACCCGAAGCGGATGGTCCTCGACGTTGCCTTGGTGACCGGCCACAAGATCGGCGACAATCCTCATCTGTGGTACGACCCTGGCACGATGCCGACGGTAGCGCGCGTGCTGACCGCGCAGCTCACCCTGCGCGATCCGCCGAATGCCGACGCCTACCGGCGGCGCCACAACGAGTTCGTCGACTCCCTCGCGCCCCTGCCCGAAAAGATTGCCTCGCTGAAGGCCCGCTTTGCCGGGACGCCCGTTACCGCGACGGAGCCTGTTTTCGGCTATATGGCAGCGGCCCTCGGGCTCGACATGCGCAATGGCGGCTTCCAGCTGGCGATCATGAACGACACGGAGCCCAGCCCACGCCAGGTTGCCGCCTTCGAGGACGATCTGCGCCAGCGCCGGGTCAAGGTCCTGATCTACAATTCGCAGGTGACCGACGACACGACGTCGCGGCTGAAGCGGATTGCCCAGGATAGCGGTGTGCCCATCGTCGGTGTCACGGAGACGATGCCGGCGGGAATGACCTACGTGCAGTGGATGGTCACCCAACTCGATGCACTGCAGGCCGCCCTGACGAAGGACGCCGCGCGGTGACCGCCATCTCGTTCAAAAGCGTGACCCTGGGGCACGGCCGCCGGCGTACGCTCGAGAAGGCCTCCTTCGAGGTCGCTCCTGGCGACTTCATCGGCCTTCTGGGGGCCAACGGCGCCGGGAAGACCACTCTCCTGCGCTCGCTCCTGGGCCTCCTGCCGCCAATCGAAGGCGCCATCGAGGTTATGGGCTCCCGGCCATCGCGCGGTAATCGCCGCATCGGGTACGTGCCCCAGATCCACCGCGCCTTCAGCGAGCTCCACCTGATCGGCAGGGACCTGCTCGTCGGCTCCGTGGCAGGTTTGCGCTTTGGCTGGCCGTTCAGCATTGGCGCCGATCAGCGCGACGTCGGACGGGTTCTCGATCTCGTCGAAGGGACGTCGCTGGCCCAGAGACCGATCTCCTCGCTCTCCGGTGGTGAGCGCCAGCGTCTGCTGATAGCCCAGGCGTTGCTCGGCCGGCCATCGATGCTCTTGCTCGACGAGCCGCTGGTCAGCCTCGATCCCAATCATCAGATGGGAGTCGTGGAGCTGGTGCGGCGTGTCCAGAAAGAGTTCGGGATGACGGTCGTGTTCAGCTCCCACGAGCTCACGCCGTTGCTGGGAAGCATCGACGGCGTGCTCTACCTCGGTCACAGATCGGTCGCCCTGGGCGCCGTCGACGACGTCATAACGGCCGAATGTCTCTCGCGGCTCTACAACGCCCCCATCGAAGTCGTTCGTGCCGGAGGACGCATCTTCGTCGTCGCCGCCGGAGAGGTCCGTCCAGGCGGGCATGCGCATGCTCCAGTATGACTTCATGCAGAACGCCTTCGCGGCGACATTCATCGTCGCCTGCGTTGCCGGCACCATTGGCTACTTCATGGTTCTGCGCGGCCAGACCTTCGCCGGCCATGCAATGTCCCATGTCGGGTTTGCCGGCGCGACGGGCGCGGTCCTGCTCGGTGTGTCTCCCCTGCTGGGACTGACGCTCTTCACGATGACGGCCGGGCTCGGCATCGGCCTTCTCGGCGAGCGAGCGCAGGGCCGCGACGTTGCGATCGGCATCGTTCTGTCGCTGTCCCTCGGACTCGGCCTTCTCTTCCTCAACTTCTACACGGCCTTCGCCGGCCAGGCGACGACCCTCCTGTTCGGCAACATCCTGGGGGTCGGGCGCTCGACACTATGGTTGATGCTGGCGATCGGGCTGGTTGCCCTGCTTGCCCTGGGCGCAATCGCGCGCCCTCTGATCTTCTGCAGCCTCCAGCCCGAGCTTGCCGAGGCAAAGGGAGTTTCCCCGCGGGCGATCGGTACGGTCTTCATGTTGCTGGTGAGCCTGGCCGTGGCGGAGAGCGTGCAGGTCGTGGGCATCCTGCTAGTCTTCACCCTGATGGTCGCCCCTGCCGCCACGGCGATGCATCTCAGCAGCAAGATCACGACGGCCGTCGCGCTCTCCGTGCTGTTGGCCCTGGCCGAGGCTTGGCTCGGTCTCGTGCTTGCCTACTATACCAACTGGCCCACCAGCTTCTGGATCACGTTCATCGGCGCCGCCTGCTACCTGATGGCGTGGGGCCTCTCGCGGCAGCTGCGAACGGGCCGATAGCCGAGGCGGAGTGCGTCTCGAAGCAGACTGTTCGCCGGCTCGTTACTCAGCTCACCTTTTCCTCGCCCAGCACCTCGTCCGTATGCTCCCCGAGCCTCGGCGCCGGCCGCGCCGACTGCGGCCTCACGCGATCGAAGGTGATCGGAATCCCCACCACCCGCGGCCCGCACTCCGGCAACTGCTGCACCAGCTCCGACGCCGCGAACTGCTCCGTCGCCACCAGCTCGCCGATATCGTTGACCGGGCTGCACGGCACGCCCGCTTCCTCCAGAATCTTCACCCATTCCGCGCGCGGCCGCGTCCGCATCGCCACCGCGATCTGCGGCAACAGCTCCGTGCGGTTGCGCACGCGCTGTGCGCTGGTCGCGAACTTCTCATCCGTCGCCCATTCCGGATACCCCAGCGCCCGCGCGCAGCGCGCCCACAGCCGGTCGTTGCCGGGCGCCAGGCAGAGCGGGTGGTCGGCGGTATCGAACACCTGGTAGGGCACGATCGCCGAGCCGCCGGTGCCGTGGCGCTTGGGGACGACGCCGTCGACCAGGTAGGCGTTGACCTGCCCCTCCACCCAGTGCACCGCCGAGTCGAACAGCGAGGTGTCGACCAGGCAGCCCTTGCCGGTGCGGTCGCGCTGACGAAGGGCGGCGAGCGCGCCGATGGTGCAGAACATGCCGGTCGCCTTGTCGTTGATCGAGGCGCCGCAGAAGGTCGGCGGGTCCTCGGGCCGGCCGGTCACGCTCATCATGCCGCCATAGGCCTGCAGCAGCGGGTCGAAGCCGGGCTTCAGCCGCATCGGGCCCTGATAGCCGAACGCCCAGATCGAGCAGTAGATCAGGCGCGGATGGCGCGCGAGCATCGCCTCGGGGCCGATGCCGATCTCGTCGACCACGCCGGGGCGCAAATTCTGGATCAGGATGTCGGCAGTCTCGCACAGCCGGTTCAGCTTCGCGATGTCGTCTGCCGACTTGAGGTCGAGCACGACCGAGCGCTTGTTGCGGTTCTGGCCCTCGAAGTAGAGCGAGGTGACCCCGTCCGGCCCGAACGGAGGCCCCCAGATGCGGGCGTCGTCGCCGCCCTCGGGCTTCTCGATCTTGATGACGTCGGCGCCCATGTCGGCGAGCAGCACGCCGGCCAACGGGCCGGCCAGCGCCTGCCCCACTTCGATGACGCGAACTCCTTCGAGCGGCAGGGTCACGGTCGGCCTTTCCTGGTTTGCGGTCGCAATGAGGATCGGCAGACTGCTGGCCGGGCGCCGGTCAGGTCAAGCGATCGGGCCGGCCGGGGATCGCCTGCCGGACCGCTCGCGGAACGATTGCAGGGTGCCGCCGTTCTGGCTCCCGATGGGTGTCTCCCGCCGAGGCGGGCGGATGCCGGAAGGAGAACGGCGCGTGACAACGATCCTGATCATCGTCCTGCTCATCCTGCTGCTCGGCGGCGGAGGCGGCTACTACGGCTACTCGCGGTGGGGCGGGCCCGGCCTCGGCGGCGTGCTGGGCGTCCTCCTCGTGGTCGTGCTCGCGGTCTGGCTGCTCGGCGGCTTGGCGGTGGTCCGCCCCGTCTAGCCGCCGCTGCGGCGGCGCTCGATCGCCCTGCCTTCGCCGCGCGGCCCGATTGTCGGCCGCGCGGCCGGCGCCTAAGCTCGCGGCGCCGCAGAGTGGAGGACAGGGACATGACCGCGACGAAGGGCTTTGTCGTTCCCGCCGGCGGCGGGACGCATCTCGACATGTCGGCGCCGGGCCGATTCGCCCACCTGAAGCTGCTCGGTCGCGAGACCGAGGGCAGCATCATGATGTTCGAGGAGACCGTGCCGCCCGGCACGAAGAGCTGGTTCCACCTGCACCACGACAGCGACGAGGTCGCCTGGGTGCTGGAGGGCGAGATCACCTTCCTGATCGGCGACGAGGTGTCGGTCGGCGGGCCCGGCACCTGCGCCTTCTTCCCGCGCGACAATGCGGCACGCCTGGAAGAACAGCGGTGAGTCGACCGGACGCGTGCTGTTCCTCTATACGCCGGCGTCCGCCGGCAAGTACGTCGAGGACATGCTGGAGCGGCCGGGCCGGCCGCTGACCGAGGCCGAGCGCAGCGAGCTCGGGCGGAAGTATCACTGGGAAATCCTCGGGCCGAACCCGCTGTGAGCCCCGCGACGTCGTGGCACCGCCTCCGGCCGGCGCAGCCACCCGCCAGGTCAGCGTGAGCCGATGTCCGGCAGATACATCGTCAATCTCATAGCCGTCATCGGTTGGCTGATTGCCGCCGTGTTCGCCTATGCGTTCCTCACGCTGTTCGGCTACTTCGGCGTCGGGTTCTATGGCCTGCTGCTGCTGTTCATCTGCATGCAGGTCGAGCTGGAACCGGACGACCCGGTCCCCCACCATCCGCGATGGCTGGGTGTCGGCTTCTTCAAGATTCTCGGCGTCGGGTTGATTGTCATCGGCTTCGGCGGGTTCCTCCATCTTCAGCTCGGCTGAATGCGGAGCTGAGACAACGCCGCTATGACAACCGCATTGGCGCTTCCCGCACAATGCCGTCATGGAACCCCGGCGACGGCGGCGCTTCCTGGCATGGGCCACTCGATCTATGCCGCGTGCAATCGATTGCCGGCACCTTGGCTCACAAACACAGCCACGCCAGCTGATCCTCCTTCCCCCGACAAGCAATCCGCAGACAATTCCCGACCATGGACGCAATCGATCGGAGGGTTGGCAGCCATGGCAATGAAGGGCAGTGACAGCACCGCAGAGAACCCGACCGGCGACAGCAAGCCGGCAAGCTTCAAGGTCGGCTACGGCAAGCCGCCGGTTGCCACACGCTTCGTGCGGGGCAGGTCGGGCAATCCGCTGGGGCGGCCCAAGTCGCATCGCGGGAAGGTGACGCTGGGCGGCGCGATGCGCGAGCCGCTGATGAGCGACGTCACCATTGCCGTCGACGGTCGCCGGCGCAGGATGCTGCGAGTCGAGGCGTTGGTCGATGCGCTGATCGCCAGCGCATGCGCCGGCAATACCAGTGCCGCCCGGCTCGCGCTCGACCTCACCCACAGGTTCGTGCCGCCCGACGAGACGATCGCGGACCTGCACGAGGCGCTGAAGCACGGGCGCAAGGAGCTGACGCCACGGGAGGCCTTCCACCGCTTCAGCGATGAAGAACGCGCCAGGATGTCCTACGAGTCGATCACGAGCGACATGACCGAGGAGTCGCTTGGGCGCACCAAGCCCGAGGAAGGACGGGCCGACGACGACCCGTCCGATGACGATGCATCCGACGGCGATCCGCCGGCGGGCAGCAAGGGCGGCTGACGCCGCCCGGCCTCCCCGTTCGATCCCTGATCCTCGTCACCGATTTCCCTGATCCGATGAGTCGAATTCCCTGTTCCGGTGCGGTATTAGGGCGCAAACGCCACAAAGCCCGGAATCGCGCGGGCCAACTCTAGAATGGAATGTCGTCATCGAGGTCTTTGGTGGCTGGACGCGCTGGCGGCCGCTCGGCCGCCGGTTCGCGGACTCGATGCCAATCGTCTTGCCCTTGCAGGACTTCCCGCATCCATGTTTGGCCCAATCGACTGAAGCGAAAGCGCATCGTCGGCTCTCCCATGTCATCGGGATCGAGCGGCCTCAGGTGCACATAGACGGATTGCCCTTCCACGCTCGTTGATTTGACGAGAGGGTGGTCAGCCAAAATCGAGTTGATGATCTCGCCGATGGATACGCCACCGGCAGTAGCGGTCTCGCAGCGCTGGAAAAGGTCGGTTCTGGTGTCGAAGCGGCTCAGGCCAGCCTCGATTAGCGCCCTGAACGCGTCGCTCTCCGATGGCGCGCCATAGCGCTGGCGGTAGCGTTCCGCTCTCTCGATCGTATCGAGCGGGAGCGTCACAAGCTTGCGGCCGGTGGTTTTGAGTCTCTGTGCCATTTCGGCATTGTAACACGGGTGATACTTCCTTGTAGACAACAAGATTTAGGGGTGGTACCTGTGTCTCAATCAATAGGAGGCGGTCATGCCCGCAGTTCACCCGCGCAAACTCGTGTCCCTCAGTCCAGAACAGGCGCGCCGGATCGATGACTATCGGTTTGGGCAGCGGATCGGCAGCGAGAGCGAGGCTCTTCGCCGGCTGATCGACATGGGATTGCGCCAGGTGGACGAGGCGGGCGGCCTCAAACAAGAAACCCGGCCAGAGAACCGGCCGGGCTAACTTGCGGAGAGGTGGCAGAGCGGTTGATTGCGCCGGTTTCCTAAACCGGAGGGGTCCCTAGGTTTCCAGTCCGACCGGGCCCTCGCGGGTTCGAATCCCGTCCTCTCTTCTCTTCGTCTACACCAGCCCCGCTCATTTGCGGGGACACCTCGCCGGCCCTTCTTCTTCCATTCGGGGGAGGGGCCGGTTCTTTTTTCACTGTATCAACAGAGTTAGACATCCTCAAGGCGTATGACCGGCGCCCCGGCCGTCTTGAGCGCCGCCAGCAGGAACGACGCCGAGAACGTGCCCCTGCTGATCTTCGACGCGATGCTCGCCTTCGTTTCCGGGAAGCCGCCCTCACTGAGCTTGGCCGCCAACTCTTCGTAGGAGAGTTCGGCGCGCGCCAGTTCGGCCTTGAGCAGCCTCCTCGCCTTGTCGGACCATTCGGCTTCCGTCATGCGACCTTCCTGTCAAATACGACCATGAGATATCATATTCGACATTTAAGCCATTGACAAACGCTAGTTAGTTGTCATATACGCTATCTATATAGCGAACACGACAACTCACATGCCCCAACACTTCCTCCTCTCCCGCGCCGCCAAGACCCTGAGTATCGCTCAGGTGTTCGGCATGGCGGACGCTGAGGTTGAGGTGCTGTTTCGGAAGCTGCGCTGGCCCGAGACCGCGGGCGCCCCGGTCTGCCCGCATTGCGGCGGTCTGGACGCCTACGAGGCTCGCCGGCCTAGCGGCTCACTCCGCTTCCGCTGCAAGGCGTGTGTGAAGGATTTCTCGATCACGAGCGGTACGCTGTTCGGCTCGCACAAGTTGCCGCTGCGGATCTACCTGGCTGCCATCGCGATCTTCGCCAACGAGGTCAAGGGCAAGTCGGCGCTCGCCATGAGCCGTGACCTGGGGCTCGCGTACAAGAGCGCGTTCGTTCTCCTCCACAAGCTGCGCGAGGCGATGGCGGAGGAGTTGAAGGGCCGGACGGTTGGCGGCGAGGGCAAGAACGTCGAAGTCGACGGCGCCTATTTCGGCGGCTACATCAAGCCGGCCAATTACAAGGAAGACCGCAAGGACCGCCGCCTCGCCAAGAACCAGAACGGCAAGCGCCAAGTCGTCGTGATCGTGCGCGAGCGCAACGGCATCGGCGTCCCAGCCGTGTTCAAGAGCGAGGCCGATGCGATCGGCTTTATCTCGCGCCGCGTCCACAAGGGCAGCACGGTGCACGCCGACGAAGCCTCCTCATGGAACGACCTGCACTCGCGCTTTGAGATGAAGCGCATCAACCACGCTCAGTCGTATTCGGCCGATGGCGCCTGCACGAACAGGGCTGAGGAGTTCTTCTCGCGCATGCGCCGCGCCGAGATCGGCCACCATCACCACATCGCCGGCAACTACCTGCTGCGCTACGCTCAAGAGGCGACGTGGCGCGAAGACAACAGGCGCGTCGACAACGGCTTTCAAGTGCGCCGCATCGCCGGGAACGCGCTGGCGCGCGGCAAGTCGGTCGACTTCACCGGCTACTGGCAGCGGCACATTCAGAACGCCTAACGTAATGACAAAAGAATCTTATGTATCTGGTGCCATGCGCTGCTCATGATGAGGCGCACGTAGGGCTCGGGTATTCCGATCAACTCGACAATGTCATTGTGAGTGAGGCGACCGGCCTGGAATGCTGGCAACAAGCCGTCTCGAGCGGCGAGAGGGAAAAGGACGGCCGCAGCAAATGTTGCGGCCAACCTGTCACTCAGCGCGTGCTGCCCATCATTCACTGGATCCTGCATGTCCGCCGGTAGGACTATTTTCTCAATCAGATGTCGGATCTCATGCTCTTCCGCGACTCGCACCTCTACGGGATCGAGTACGTGTAGAAGCTCCTTACAGGCAACGAGCCTCTGCCATTCAAGGGGCTGATTTTCAGCGAACGTGATCTTGGCGCAATTTACGGTCTCCCCGTCCACTGTTTTCGCGTAGTGTGTGATCATACCGCGAACAACACCAGCGTCGAGTTTGGGATCTGAGTAGATCTCAATCTCGTCTTTCTTGGTGACCTCCAGAAGCGCTGGCTTAACATCATCCTCCAAGTCAACAGGTACGTTAGGCCAATGGGAAAATGTTCCCACAAACGCCGAGATTCTCATCGTTCCCCCTACAAAAAAGCCCGGGTTGGCTCCCGGGCTTTCTGCTAGCGCGAGTAAGGCGCTACAGTTTTGCTACATACTCTCGCACGTCAACCCTCTCGTGACGCCACTTGGGCAAACGGCCGGGCACAACCTCGCCGAGGCGCTGCCGCTCAGCCGCCGCACAAATTTCGCTTTCGAGTTGCTCTTCCGTGATGTGCTCATTGCTTCCACGAAAGAACTTGATGTTCAGGAGCTTCATGTCCTGCCTGGAGAGGCAGTCCATGAGGCCTTTCCCGCGACTAGACATGGTAGACCTCACTTCCTAGATTTTCGTTGTTTCCGGTCGAGAACGGGTGCCCTCGGCCGGGAAGCAGACGCGAGGCAACGCCATGTTCACTGGTGGGCTCCCCAACCCAACGTCCAGTATAGAAGTCGCTTCACATCTCTCCCGGCCCTAAATATGCCCATGAATTGTTGGCATTTCCATGATTTGTTATTGGAAACGGAATTGAATCCGTCAAAGTCAAGTCAGAAGTAGACCCCTAACCTGCTGATTCTAAACGACTTCTTTGGACTCTAATTTTTTCAACCAAAACGACGCACCCGGCAGCTTACCTTGGGAGGTTAGACGCCCTGTGGATGGTATGACCTCTTCGGCGGTATCATTGTACCGCTGTTTTCAGTGAGCGACCACCGCACATCATGCGTGGTTCCGTGCTTCTGGACCAGTCCGTCCGCCGCCTTCTGCCGGAGGTAACGTAGGATGCGCTCGACTGTAGCGGTCTTGGTCTGTGCGTCGCTGTCGAGGCCATGCGCGTCGATGGCGGCCCGGTAGATATCGAAGGCCGCGATCGGCCCCGAGGCTTGGCGCAACTGGTCTAGGACGAAGCGGGCCAGCGGCGGGCCATAGAAGTTCTCGCTTTGGCGGTAGGGCCGTATTCTCGGAATCCTGTCCGGGTCCAGCTCGGCATCGAAAAGCCGGATGGTGGCGTCCAGGTGGCGCAGCGCATTGCGCCAGCCGGCCATCTTCTTCTCATGATCGGCTATAATGCCCGCGATCCGGGCTCGCTTCTCGCGAAGCCCGGCAATGGTGTAGGTGTCGCCCATGGCTGGAATCTAGGGCCGGGGCCGGCGGATTGCTTGTGGCGTTTGCGCCCTAATACCGTTCCGGTGCAAGCAATTCCCTGATCCAATTCCCTGTTCTGCGCGAATTGTCAGGTGTCGCGAGGCAATCAAGGGCCTGCATTCTCTGCGTTTTCCGGCGTTCTCCCCATGGCTCCCGCGATTTTGTCTTGCGGGAAACGCTGTGTATTGATAGCGTCCCGTTCCATACACAGCGTTTCCCTTAACCGCCGATCTACCAGGAGCGCGCCATGGCCAAGCCCTTCCCGACCGACAATCCCTTCCTGCGCGGCTACTACGCGCCGGTGAACACCGAGGCCGATGCGGCCCACCTGCACATCACGGGCGAGATGCCGGCCGAGCTCAACGGCACGCTCTACCGCAACGGGCCCAACCCGCAGTTCGCGCCGCGCGGGCCGTACCACTGGTTCGGCGGCGACGGCATGATCCACGCCTTCCACGTCGAGAACGGCAACGTCGCCTACAGGAACCGCTGGGTGCGCACGCCCAAGTGGGAGATCGAGAACAAGGAGGGCGAGGGCCTGTCGGGCACGTTCGGCAACCCGCGCTACACCGATCCGCGCGTGTTCGCGCTCAACTCGACGATCGCCAACACCAACATCGTGTGGCACGGCGGCAAGCTCCTGGCGCTCGAGGAGGCGCACGCGCCGTTCATGCTCGATCCGGCGAGCCTGATGCCGTGCGGGCCCGACGGCGGCTACGAGACCTGGGGCAACAAGCTCTGCGGGCCGTTCACCGCCCATCCCAAGCTCGATCCCGAGACCGGCGAGATGGTGTTCTTCGGCTACTCGGCCAAGGGCCGCTTCACCAGGGAGGTGAGCGTGCAGACGGTGAGCGCGGACGGCCGCATCACCCGCGCCGAGATCCTCGACGGCCCCTTCCCCAGCATGGTCCACGACTTCGCGGTGACGCGGAACTGGATCATCCTGCCGATCTTCCCGCTGACCAGCTCGATGGCGCGCGCGATGGGCGGGCTGCCGCCGTTCGCCTGGGAGCCCGACAAGGGCACGCACATCGCCTTCATCCCGCGAGACGGCACGGTGGCCGACGCCAAGTGGGTGAGCGCGCCGGCGAGCTACGTGTTCCATCCGATGAACCATTTCGAGACGGCCGACGGCAGGATCGTGATCGACGTAATGAAATACGACATCGCGCCGCTGTTCCCGCTGCCCGACGGTTCGCCGTCGAGTGCGGAGACGCCGGCGGCACGATTGTTCCGCTGGACCTTCGATCTCTCCGGCAAGGCCAACACCTTCAGGGAGGAGCAGCTCGACGACCGGCCCGGCGAGTTCCCGCGCTTCGACGAGCGCTTCTGCATGCGCGACTACCGGCACGGCTGGACGGTGTCGGGCAATGTCGCCGCGGCCGGGGCGCCCCGGCTCGAGGGCATCACCCACTACGACCTGGCATCGGGGCGCAACGCGACCTGGAATGCCGGCGCCAACGACCGCTTCGGCGAGCCGGTGTTCGTGCCGCGCAAGGCCGATGCGGCCGAGGGCGACGGCTGGGTGCTGAGCGTGATCTACCGCGCCGAGGAAGGCCGCAGCGACCTCGCGGTGTTCGAGGCGACCGACATCGCCCGCGGCCCCGTCGCGCTCGCCCACCTGTCGAGCCGGGTCCCCGCCGGCTTCCACGGCAACTGGCGGCCGGGGGCGTTGTAGTAATCGTTCGCCTCCCCACGCCTTGCGTGGGGAGGTGTCCGCGTCTTCGCGGACGGAGGGGTCATGAGCCCCAGGCTCGATCCTCTCCCATGGCTCATGACCCCTCCGTCGGCGCAAGGCGCCGACACCTCCCCAGCAAAGCTGGGGAGGAGCAAAAGAGCGCCGCTCCCCCACCATCCCAACCCGCGAGCCCCGCCATGATCACCGTCCACCATCTCGAGAACTCGCGCTCGCAGCGCGTCCTGTGGATGCTCGAGGAGCTCGGCCTCGACTACGAGGTCCGGCTCTACAAGCGCGAGCCGACGATGCAGGCGCCGGCGTCGCTGCGCGCCGTCCATCCGCTCGGCAAGTCGCCGGTGATCAGCGACGGCGAGATCACGCTGGCCGAGTCGGGCGCCATCCTCGAGTACCTCGTCGAGAGGTACGGCAACGGCCGGTTCGTGCCGCCGCCGGGCACGCCCGAGCGGCTGCGCTACCGCTATTTCCTGCACTACGCCGAAGGCTCGCTGATGCCGCTCCTGTTCATGAAGCTGGTGTTCAACCGCCTGCCCGAACGCGTGCCGTGGGCGATGCGGCCGGTCGCCAGGGCGATCTCGTCCGGCGCCGACCAGACCCTGCTCACGCCGCAGATCTCCAACCACTTCGCCTTCCTCGAGAGCGAGCTCTCCGGCCGCGACTGGTTCGCCGGCAGCGATTTCACCGCCGCCGACATCCAGATGAGCTTCCCGATCGAGGCCGCCGCCGCGCGCGCCGCCCTCGGCGACAAGCTGCCGCGCCTCAAGGACTTCGTCGCCCGCCTCCAGTCCCGCCCCGCCTACAAGCACGCGCTGGAGAAGGGCGGCCCGTACACGATGCTGAAATGACCTGCGGGGAGCGTGCAACCCAACGACCTCATCCTGAGGAGCGCCCGAAGGGTGCGTCTCGAAGGATGGACAACTGGCACCGTGCCTGGTTCCCATCCTTCGAGACGCCGCGCTATGCGCGGCTCCTCAGGATGAGGTGATGCTGTCGAGGCGGAGTGACGAGCACTCGCGGTGCTCAGCCGATGAAATTCCCTCATGACTGCCGGAGGATGCGCCGCTGGAGCGGCACGCCCCGAGCGTGCTAGGCGAACCTGAAAGTCTGCGAACGTCCCTTCCTAGGAGCGAAACTCGATGGCCCTTCCTGCCCTGCTGCGCGACAGCCTCTCGATCCCGGTGGTCGGCGCGCCGCTGTTCATCGTCTCGAACCCCGACCTCGTGATCGAGCAGTGCAAGGCCGGCATCGTCGGCTCGTTCCCGGCGCTCAACGCGCGCCCCAAGGAGATGCTGGAGACCTGGCTGCAGCGCATCACCACCGAGCTGAGCGAGTACAAGGCGAAGCATCCCCACGCGAAGGTCGCGCCGTTCGCGGTCAACCAGATCGTGCACAGCTCGAACGACCGGTTGCAGCACGACATCGACCTCTGCGAGAAATACAAGGTGCCGATCCAGATCACCTCGCTGCGCGCGCCCGACGACGTGGTGAAGTCGGCCAAGCGCTATGGCGGCCTGGTGTTCCATGACGTGACCAACGTGGTGCACGCCAGGCGCGCGCTGCAGGCCGGCGTCGACGGGCTGATCCTGGTGTGCGCCGGCGCCGGCGGCCATGCCGGGCGGCTGTCGCCGTTCGCGCTGGTGCCCGAGGTGCGCCAGTTCTACGACGGCTGCCTGCTGCTCTCGGGCTCGATCGCCAACGGCGCCTCGGTGTTGGCGGCGCAGGCGGTCGGCGCCGACCTCGCCTATCTCGGCACGCGCTTCACGGCGAGCAAGGAAGCCAACGCGAGCGACGGCAACAAGCAGTGCATCATCGACTCGTCGGGCGAGGAGATCGTCTACACCAACCTGTTCACGGGCGTGCACGGCAACTACCTGAAGCGCAGCATCGCCGCCGCCGGCCTCGATCCCGACGACCTGCCGACCGCCGACAAGAGCAAGATGAATTTCGGCTCGGGCGGCAACAGCAAGGCCAAGGCGTGGCGCGACATCTGGGGCGCCGGCCAGGGCGTCGGCCAGATCTTCGACGCCCCGCCCGCCGCCGAGATCGTCGCCCGCCTCAAGGCCGAGTACGAGGCCGCCCGCGGCGCCCTGCTCGCCGGCGAGCCGGTGCCGACCCGGCTCGAGCTGGCTGCAGAGTAGGACCGGCTACAGGCCTGTCGCACGATGGCGGCGAGCCGCCGCAACGCCAATTGCCGGGAGTCAGTCATGCCGACGAACTTCATCTTCATCCTCGCCGACGATCTCGGTTACGCCGATCTCGGTTGCTATGGCGGCCGGGCGGCGGTGTCCCCCAACATCGACCGGATGGCGGCCCAGGGCATGCGCTTCACGCGCGGCTACGCCAATTCCGCCGTCTGCTCGCCGACCCGTTTCGCGCTCGCGACCGGACGTTACCAGTACCGCCTCCGGGGTGCCGCCGAGGAGCCGATCGGCAGCACGATGCGCGGCGACAAGGTGATCGGCCTGCCGCCTGACCATCCGACGCTGCCGTCGCGCCTGCGCGACGTCGGCTATCGCACGGCGCTGATCGGCAAGTGGCATCTCGGCTTTCCGCCGCATTTCGGTCCGCTGCTGAGCGGCTACGACGAGCATTTCGGACCGGTCGCGGGCGGCGTCGATTATTTCACCCATTGCGACAGCACGGGCACCCACGATTTGTTCGAGAACGGCGCCGAGGCTCGCCGGGATGGCTATCTGACCGATCTGCTGTCCGACCGCGCCGTCGATTTCGTCACTCGGTGCGCCCAATCGCGCAAACCTTTCCTGCTCAGCCTGCACTACACCGCGCCGCACTGGCCGTGGGAGACCCGGCAGGACGAAGCTCTGGCGAGGTCGCTGCACCGGGCCATCGTCCATCTCGATGGCGGCACGATCGATGTCTACCGGCGCATGATCCACCACATGGACGAGGGCATCGGCCGCGTCCTGGCAGCGCTCGACGACACGGCGATCGCCGACGACACCATCGTCGTGTTCACCAGCGACAATGGCGGCGAGCGCTTCTCCGACAATTGGCCCCTGGTCGGCGGCAAGATGGACCTGATGGAAGGCGGCATCCGCGTGCCGTACGTGGTGCGCTGGCCGGCTCGGACACGAGCCGGCACGGCGACCGACCAGCTCGCGATCACCATGGACTGGGTGCCGACATTCTTCGAGGCGGCGGGCACGAGCGCCCACCCCGACTACCCGTCCGATGGCGCCTCGCTGCTGTCGGTCCTTGCAGAGCCCGCGACGATTGTCGATCGGGCGCTGTTCTGGCGCATGAAGCACAACGAGCAGCGGGCGATGCGCACGGGACGCTGGAAGTACCTGGCGGTCGGCCAGCACGAGTACCTGTTCGACGTCGTCACCGACCAGCGCGAGCGCGCCAATCTGGCGAGACGTCACCCCGAGCGGCTGGCCGAGATGCGGACGGCATGGCAGCACTGGGATGCGGCCATGCCGCCGATCCCGCAAGACGCACAGGTCCGTCTGGTCCATGGCAAGCAGGACATGCCGTAGCCATCGCATCGTCGGGGCGCGAATCGCGCCGGCCGGATCAGCCCGGCTGCGGCGGCGCCGTCGATCTCTTTGCCAGCCCGCCCGGTAGCCTGCTAGGGAACAGGCGGCATGCTGCGTGGACTGTACGACTGGGTGATGCGGCTGGCGGCGCACGAGCGCGCGCTGCCGGCGCTGGCCGTGATCTCGTTCCTCGAGAGCTCGGTGTTTCCGATCCCGCCCGACGTGATGCTGATCCCCATGGTGCTGGCCGACCGCACCCGGGCGTTCCGGATTGCGCTGGTATGCACCATCGCCTCGGTGCTGGGCGGCCTGCTGGGCTACGCCATCGGCTACTACCTCTTCGAGACGCTGGGCGAATGGGTGGTCAGGACCTACGGGATGCAGGCCGGGCTGGCGGCGTTCCGCGCCGGCTTCGACGAGTACGGGACATGGATCATCCTGATCAAAGGCCTGACGCCGATTCCCTACAAGCTGGTGACCATCGCCTCGGGCGCCGCTCATTTCGACCTGTTCACGTTCGTGTGGGCGTCGATCCTGACGCGTGGCCTGCGCTTCTTCCTCGTGGCAGCCTTGCTGTGGAAATTCGGCGAGCCGATCCGCAGCTTCATCGAGAAGCGCCTGACGCTGCTGACCTGGCTGTTCCTGATCGCGCTGGTGGGCGGCTTCGTCGCCTTCCGCTACCTGTTCTGAGGCATCGCATGGCCGCGCTCGACCGGACTTCTTCCTCGCAGGCAGGTCTGCTCGCCCAGTTTCCGCTGCCGAGCCAGCTCGGCCTGGTCGCGGCCATCGGCAGCGGCGTGCTGCTGGGCAGCGCCTACTTCTTCCAGTACGTGATCGGCCTGGCGCCGTGCGAGATGTGCCTGTGGCAGCGCTGGCCGCACATGGTGGCGATCGCCGCGGGGCTGGTGGCACTCGCCTGCTACAGGACGCCTCGGCTCGCCGCGATGCTGCTGCTGGTGGCGATCGCCGGGCTGGTGACGACGTCGGCGCTCGGCCTGTTCCATGCCGGCGTCGAGCTGCGCTGGTGGCAGGGCCCGCAGGCCTGCTCGGGCACCATCCCCTCAGGCCTGTCGCCGGAGGAGCTGCGCAAGCACCTGTTCTCCGCCAGGATGGTACGGTGCGACCAGGTCGCGTGGTCGCTGCTCGGCATCTCGATGGCGGGCTGGAACGCGATCCTGTCTGCCCTGCTGGCGATCGGGCTGGCGTCGGGCGCGGCACGCTGGGTGAAAGCCCGAGGATGACGGCATGAAGACGACGGCCGAGACCAGGAACCCCGGCGACCCCGGCCCGCGCGAGCTCGTCGAGCGCACGATCCGCGTCGACCAGGCGGGCGAGCTCGGCGCCGTGCGCATCTACGAGGGCCAGCTCGCGGCGCTGCGCTGGACCGGCCGCGCCAACAGCGAGGCCGGCCGCAAGATCGCGGCGATGGCGCGCGCCGAGCGCGAGCACAACAAGGTGTTCGACCGGCTGATGGTCGAGCGCCGCGTGCGCCCGACCGTGCTGTCGCCGCTGTGGCACGTCGCGGGCTTCGCGCTCGGCGCGGCGACGGCGCTGATGGGCGACAAGGCGGCGATGGCCTGCACCGTCGCCGTCGAGGAGACGATCGACGGCCACTACGCCGAGCAGGCCGCGGCGCTGGGCGACGACGAGGCCGAGCTGCGCGGCACCATCGAGAAGTTCCGCGCCGAGGAGATCGAGCACAAGGAGACGGCGCTCGCCGCCGGCGCCGAGCAGGCGCCGGCCTACGAGGCGCTGAGCGCCGCCATCAAGGCGGGCTCGCGGCTGGCCATCTGGCTGTCGACGCGGGTGTGAGGTGAGCGCTGCCGACGCGCCCTTCATTCTCCTCCCCAGCGAAGCTGCTACGGAGTGGACACAATTCATGTTTCTCCCGCTGACGCGGGCGGAGACGATGCAAAGCCTCATGTTCCTCTCCGCCCGCGTAGCGGGGGGAGAGGCTAGGAGAGGTGGGTCATGGGGCGCCGCCCAGGAGCTGATCTATCTCGGTCCACATGGCTTCGCGGTCTTCGAGCACGTAGATCGCAGCAATCGGTGCTGGGGCATCCACCCACCTCTCCTCCCCCGCGCTATGCGCGAGGCCCCTTCCTCTCCCCCCGCTTACGCGACGCTTACGCGGGCGGAGAGGACCCAATGAGCGACGTCCATCCCGATCTGCAAACAGGAATGTCACCTTAGATGTGTCCACTCCGTAGCAGCTTCACCGGGGAGGAGATTGAAAGGCGCCCGCCCCAAACACGAATGCCGGCCGTGGAAAACACGTCAGGTCTGGTCGAGCTCGCTGTCCCAGTACAGGAAGTCGCGCCAGCTCTCGTGCAGGTAGCCGGGCGGGAACGACCGGCCATTCTCCTGCAGCTCCTGGGTGGTGGGCTCGAGCGGGGCGCGCTGCAGGTGCATGCCGATCTCGCGCAGCAGCCGGTTGCCCTTCAGGAGGTTGCACGGGCTGCAGGCGGTGACGACGTTACCCCAGGCGGTCCGCCCGCCGCGCGACTTCGGCACGACGTGGTCGAAGGTGAGCTCGTTGGTGGCGAAGTCGCCGCCGCAATACTGGCAATGGAAACGGTCGCGCAGGAAGACGTTGAACCGGGTGAAGGCCGGCCGCCGCGCCGCCGGGATGTACTCCTTGAGCGCGATGACGCTGGGCAGCCGCATCTCGAAGGACGGGCTATGGATCGTGCGCTCGTACTCGGAGATCACGCTGACGCGCTCGAGGAAGACGGCCTTGACGGCGTCCTGCCACGACCAGATCGACAGCGGGAAATAGGACAGCGGCCGAAAGTCGGCGTTGAGGACCAGCGCGTGGCAGGACTCGAGGCCCGGCGCCACGGCTACCCCCGCGCCCTCTGCATGGGACTACTCGGAAAGTCGATACGGTCCGACATGCCGCGCATTGTGGCAAGGATTTCGGAAAACACAACATGTCGACCGGTACGTCATCGACACATCATCCGACGATAACAGGATCGCCACAGGAGGAACCGTCATGGACACTGCACTCTCTTCCCGCACCGGCTCGGACTTTCCCCTCGCCGCCGGCGACCTCGAGTCGCTGGGTTTCCGGCGCCAGCAGATCGAGCGGCTGGAGGCGCTGATCGCCCGCCACATCGCCGAGGGCCGCTACCCGGGCTGCCAGATCGCGCTGGCCCGCCACGGCAAGCTCGCCCTGTTCAAGAGCTTCGGCCAGGCGGCGACCGGGCCGGCGCCGCGGTCGGCCGGCGACGACACGCTGTGGCTGCTCTACTCCAACACCAAGGTGGTGACCGCGGTTGCGTTGTGGGTGCTGGCCGAGCGCGGGCTGTTCTCCTGGGCCGACCGCATCGCCGACCACGTGCCGGCCTTCGCGAAGAACGCCAAAGGCAACATCACGGTGCTGCAGGTCATCACCCACCAGGCGGGCTTCCCGAGCCCGGTGGTCGGCAAGGACGCGTGGGCCGACCACAAGCGCCTCAGCGAGGTGGTGTGTGACTTCCCGCTCGAATGGTCGCCGGGCTCGCGGGTGCACTATCACGGGCAGACCGCGCACTGGACCCTGGGCGTGCTGATCGAGGCGCTGACCGGCCGCGACTTCCGCGACGTCATCCGCGAGACGGTGACCGAGCCGCTGGGACTTTCGCGCGAGCTCTATGTCGGCCTGCCGGAGAGCGAGCTCGGGCGCGCCGCCGACATGCATGAGCCGCTGCCGGACTGGCCGATGGCTGGCGGCAAGGGCATGCGCCCGCTTGCCGAGAACAATTCCGCCGAGTGGCGCAGGAGCGGCTCGCCGGGCGCCGCCGGCTACGGCACGGCGCGCGCCATGGCGGCGCTCTACCAGATGATGCTGCAGGGCGGCGAGCTCGCCGGCACGCGGATCGTCTCGCCGCGCCTGCTGCAGTACGCCATCCGCAACCACACCGGCGATCGCGTCGACGAGTTCATGGGCATGCCGATGCATCGCGGCCTGGGGCCGCACCTGCGCGGCACGACCGAGAACATCCGCGGCCTCGGCGCGTTCGCCAGCCCGCGCGCCTTCGGCCACGGCGGCGTCGGCACGTCGTACTGCTGGGGCGACCCGGACTCGGGCGTGTCGTTCGCCTACATCACCAACAACCGCATCCCCGACCCGTGGCACACCAAGCGCCTCGACCAGATCGCCAACCTGATCCACACGGCGATCGTCTGACTCCTCCTCCCCAACTTCAGAACTTCCTCCCCAACGAAGTTGGGGAGGTGCCGCGTCATACGGGGCGGAGGGGTCATGAGCCTCAGTCGAAGCGCCCGACCATGCTCTTCTGATCATCATGACGCATGATCAGCTCACAGCTTGTCGCTCATGACCCCTCCGTCGGCGCAAGGCGCCGACACCTCCCCAAGCGAAGCTTGGGGAGGAAAATGAATCGGTCAGCGGCTCAACCGCTCCCGCGCGCCGGCTTCCGAGCCGAGCGACGCGGCGGCGAGCACGAGGGCGCAGACCGAGAGCACCATCACCGCGGCGTAGCCGTCGGTCCAGTCGTGCAGCAGCCCGCCGAGCCACGCGCCGAGGAAGCCGCCCAACCCCATGCCGACGCTGATCAGGCCATAGATGCGGCCGAAATGCGCGCCGCGATAGCGCAGGGTCGCCAAGGTCGAGATCATCGGCCCGCGGCTGCCCATGCTGCCGCCGAACAGCAGCACGTAGAGCCACAGCCAGAGATCGTCGCCGGGGCCGCGCACCAGGGCGAGCGCGCCGACGCCGGCGATCGAGCAGGCATAGGCCAGGATGGCTGCGATCTTGCGGCCGCCACGGTCGGCCAGCCAGCTGAAGCCGATCATGCCGAGCGGCGTCAGGAAGCCCGCGACCGCCAGCGCGCGCGCCGCATAGCCGCCGTCGAGGCCGCGCTCGAGCAGGTAGACCATGGTCTGCGGCACCAGGGCGAAGATGCCGACCGAGGTCAGCGCGAACGAGAAGGTGAGCGCCCAGAACGGCCACTCGCGCACCGCCTCGCCGGCCGTCGGGCCGGGGCGGTCGGAGGCGCGCGCCATCACCAGGCCGAGGGCGCCGCGCTCGATGCGCCGCCACGGCAGCACAATCAGCACCGGAAGAAGCGCGGCGCTCGCGCAGGCGAACACGACGTAGGCGTGGCGCCAGCCCTGCGTCACGATCAGGTGCTCGGCGAGCGGGAACATGACGATGGCGCCGACGCCCGAGGCCGACCAGGCGACCGCCAGCGCCACGCCCAGCCGGTTGGCCGGGAACCAGCGTCCGAGCAGGGTCGAGCTCAGCACGCCCGACAGCGAGGCGCCGCCGAAGCCCATGACGATGCCGAGGCAGAGATAGAGATGCCACACCGCCGTCGCCTGCGAGGCGCCGACCGAGGCGAGGGTCGCCGCCACGATGCCGACGACGGTGAGCGCGCGCAGGCCGAAGCGGTCGACGATCCAGCCGGCGATCGGCGCGCCGGTGCCGCCGACCAGCAGCGCGAAGCTGTAGACCAGGGTGATCGCACTGCGGCTCGCCGCGAAGTCGCCCTGCAACGCCGGCACGAACACGGTGAAGGTGTCGCTGATCGAGCGGCTCGCCACGCCGAGCACGAAGCACAACGCCACCAACGCCCAGGGCACGAATCGGCTCATCGCCGTCACCCTTGGCCGCAGGCTGCGGCAGCGGCAAGCGCTTTCGCGCGGGCGAGGCTTGCGTCGACTGCAGGCACGCGTCAGGTTCCGCGTCGCGGAGGAGTAGCGTGACCGAAACCATCATCATTGCACCGGAATTCAACGGCCCGCGCCTGTCGGGCAACGGCGGCTATGTCGCCGGAGTCCTGGCCGGTGCGTTCAACCGGCAGTTCGGCCGGGACGACGCCGTCGAGATCACCCTGCGCGCGCCGGTGCCGCTCGACAGGGCAATGCAGGTCGTGCGCGAGGGCGACGGGCTGCTGCTCAGGGACGACGAAACGCTGGTGTGCGAGGCGCGCGCCGGCAGCGTCGATCACCTCGTAGCGCCGCCGCCGCCCGACGACTGGAACGAGGTCATGCGGCGCGGCGAGCAGGGCGGCAGCCCCGAGGACACGGACTTCCATTGGTGCGTGGTCTGCGGCCGCGGCCGCGCCGTCGGCGACGGCCTGCGCGTGCTGGGCTCGGCCGGGCCGCACAAGGGCCGGTCGCTGTCCTGCTACGTGCCGCACGCCAACCATGCCGACGCGAGCGGCCGCATCAGGCCGGAGTTCGTGTGGGGCGCGCTCGATTGCCCCGGCGCCTTCGCGGTGCAGGACCCGGACGATTTTCGCGTCGCCCTGACCGGGCGCATGACGGCAAAGGTGATCGAGCCGCCGCGCGTCGGCGAGCGCTGCGCGGTCATCGGCTGGAGCCTGGGCGGCGAAGGCCGCAAGCTCTATTCCGGCACGGCGCTCTACACCGAGAGCGGCAGGCTGTGCGCCATCGGCACCTGCACGTGGATCCTGCTCAAGGCCTGATCGATCGTGGCAATGCCGGCCGGCCCGCTGCTCAAGGACGTCGTGCTGCTGGGCGGCGGGCACAGCCATGTCCATGTGCTGAAAAGCTTCGCCATGAAGCCGATGCCCGGCGTGCGGCTCACCCTGATCGGGCGCGACATCGAGACGCCCTACTCCGGCATGATCCCGGGCTTCGTCGCCGGCCACTATTCGTTCGATGAATGCCACATCGACCTGGCGCGGCTTGCCGCCTGGACCGGCGCCCGCCTGATCCACGCCGAGGCGACCGGGCTCGATCGCGACAACCGGCGGGTGCTGCTCGAGGGGCGTCCGCCGATCTCCTACGATCTCCTGTCGATCGACGTCGGCTCGGCGCCCAACCTCGACACCATCCCGGGCGCCGCGCACTGGGCGACGCCGGTCAAGCCGATCGCCGAGCTCGGGCGGCGCTGGCTCGACTTCCTCGAGCGCATGAAGAGCTGGCAGGGGCCGCTCAGGGTCGTGGTGATCGGCGGCGGCGCCGGCGGCGTCGAGCTGGCGCTCGCCATCGACCATCGCCTGCGCGAGGTGGCGAAGGCTGCCAGGCTGCAGGTGACGGTGGCGACCAAAGGCGAGATCCTAGCCTCGCAGGCCATAGCGGCGCGTCAGCGGATGCGCGCCGTGTTCCAGCGGCGCGGTGTGCGCTTGGTCGAGAACCGTGCGATCCGTCGCATCGAACGCGGCTCGGTCGGGCTCGACGACGGCGCCCGGCTCGAGGCCGATGCCGTGTTCGTCGTCACCGAGGCGAGCGCGGCCAGATGGTTCGCGACGACCGGCCTGCCGCTCGACGAGCGCGGCTTCCTCGCCGTCGACGACACACTGCGCTCGACCGGGGATCCCTCGATCTTCGCGGTCGGCGACTGCGCGACGGTGCTGCCTCACCGCCGGCCCAAGGCCGGCGTGTTCGCGGTGCGCCAGGGCCCGCCGCTCGCCGACAATCTGCGGCGCGCGCTGGTCGGCCAGCCGCCCCGGCCGTTCGTGCCGCAGCGCCGCTATCTCTCGATCCTCGGCACCGGCGACGGCAACGCCGTGGCGACGCGCGGGCCGTGGGCCGTCGAGGGCAAGTGGGTGTGGCGCTGGAAGGACCACATCGACCGCAAGTGGATGCGCATGTACCGCGAGCCGCCGGCCCGGCCGATGGCGACGAACGCGGCTGCTCCGCCCGATCCGGCGCTGGCCGACGCCGAGGCCAGGCGCCTGCTGGCCGACATCGGCATGCGCTGCGGCGGCTGCGGCGCCAAGGTGGGTGCGGGCGTGCTGACGCGCGTGCTGGCACGGCTCGGGCCCTCGCCCGGCGCCAACGTGACCATCGGCCTCGACGCGCCCGACGATGCGGCGATGATCGAGGTGCCGGCCGGTATGGCGCTGGTGCAGTCGGTCGATTTCTTCCGCACCTTCCTCGACGATCCGCTGATCTTCGGCGAGGTGGCGGCGGTGCACGCGCTGGGCGACGTGTGGGCGATGGGCGCCCGGCCGCACAGCGCGCTGGCGCTCGCCGTCGTGCCGGCGGCCGCCGAGCGGCTGATGGAGGAGGACCTGTTCCAGCTGCTGGCCGGCGCGCGCCGCGTGCTCGACAAGGCGGGCTGCGCGCTGATCGGCGGCCATTCGGGCGAAGGCCCGGAAGCGGCGCTGGGCTTCTCGGTGAACGGCCTGGTCGATCCGGCGCGGGCGCTGCGCAAGGGTGGCCTGCAGGTCGGCGACAAGCTCGTGCTCACCAAGAAGCTCGGCACCGGCGTGATCTTCGCCGCGGCGATGCGCGGCGCCGCGCGCGGCGCCTGGATCGACGGCGCGCTCGCCTCGATGCGCCGGCCATCCGGCGAGAACTCGCAGGCGCTGATCGCCGCCGGCGCGCATGCCTGCACCGACGTCACGGGCTTTGGCCTCGCCGGCCATCTCGCCGAGATGATCCGGGCGAGCGGCGAGGTCACGGTCGACCTCGACCTCGACGCCCTGCCCTCGCTCGACGGCGCGACCGAGCTGTTCGCCCAGGGCTACGCGAGCTCGCTGCAGCCGGAGAATTTGCGCGCCCGTCACCTGATCGACGGCATGGACAAGGCGGCCTCGCATCCCAACCTGCCGCTGCTGTTCGACCCCCAGACCGCCGGCGGCCTGCTCGCTTCAGTGCCGGCCGACCGGGTGGCCGACATCGCCGACGCCGTCGTGATCGGCGAGGCGCGCGCGCGCGGCATCGCCGATACGTTCATTGAGCTGCACGGGTCCTAGGATGCAATCTCTCGAGTTCCTCTCGCCGCTCGGGAGAGGCATTTGCATCTCGCCATTATTCCGTCATCCCGAGCGGAGCCGCCCAAAGGCGGCGCAGTCGAGGGACCTTTCCTGCTGGTGCCACAAATGAGAAAGGTCCCTCCACTACGCCTCCCTTCGGCTGCGCTCAGGGCAGGCGCTTCGCTCGGCTCCGGTCGGGATGACGGCGTCTTCTCCACAAGCGAATGCTCTGCCTACAGGCGGAGGAGAGGAACATGAATCGCAAACGGAGACCCCCATGGCGCACGCGCGGGCAAGCATCGGCACGACGAACTACAAGACCGCCATCGTCACCGGTCATCACACCCTCACCGCCGACGAAGGGCCGGGGCTCGGCGGCAAGGATGCCGGGCCGGCGCCCTATGACCTGCTGACCTCGGCGCTGGCCGCGTGCACGGCGATCACGCTGCGCATGTATGCCGAGCGCAAGCAGTGGCCGGTGACGGCGGTGCATGCCGACATCCACTTCGTGCGCGAGGGCGACAAACAGCACATCGACCGCGTGCTCACCATCGAGGGCCCGGTCGACGACGAGCAGAAGAAGCGCATGGCCGACATCGCCGAACGCACGCCCGTCACGTTGACCTTGAAAGGCGGCCTCGAAATCCGCACTCGGCTCGGTTGACGACTCATTGCTGGGAGCGCGGCACTCCGTGCCGCTCTTACTCTCCTCCCCAACTTCGTTGGGGAGGTGTCGTCGTTTTCGGCGACGGAGGGGTCATGAGCCCCAGGCTCAATCCTTTCCAATGACTCATGACCCCTCCGTCGCGTATGGCGCGACACCTCCCCAGCGAAGCTGGGGAGGGGATGAGATAAGAGCGCCACGGAGTGGCGCGCTCCCGGCAAGACGATCAGCCGCCGCGCTTCTTCTTCCACTCCTCGTAATCGCGCTTGGCTTCCTCGCCGGCGACCGGGAACAGGCCCTTGAGCGAGCGGCCGCGGGCCACCTCGGCCTCGGCGAATTCCTCGTAGTGGTAGGTGTCGAGCGCCTCCTGGGCGACCGCCTCGACGATGTCGGGCGGGATCACCAGGATGGCGTCGCGGTCGCCGACCACGATGTCGCCGGGATAGACCGCGACGCCGCCGCAGGCGATCGGCAGGTTGAGATCCATCGGCCGGTGGACGATCGGGCTGGGCGGCGAGGCCGGCCGGCGGTGGTAGGCCGGCAGGCCGGTCTTGGCCACGCCGTCGGTGTCGCGGAAGCCGCCGTCGGTGACGATGCCGGCGGCGCCGCGCGCCTTGAGGCGGCCGACATAGAGGTCGCCCGCCGAGGCGGCGCGCGAATCGCCGCGCGAATCGATCATCAGCACGTGGCCGGGCGGGCACTCCTCCATGGCCTGCGGCTGGACCGAGCTGCGGTTCTTGGAGGTCGGGCCGTCCTTGTCCTCGCGCGAAGGGATGAAGCGCATGGTGAAGGCGATGCCGACCAGGCGCGGCTGCTCGACGCGGAGCGGCCACACGTCGTACAGGGTCATGCTGCGCAGGCCGCGGCGATTGAGCACCCCGGTCAGGGTCGATGTGCCGACCTTGGCCAGCGCCTCGCGCAGATCGGACGATAGGGCTGTCATGTGCGTCTCTCCCTCGCTTTCGCCGCGACGTTAGCCGATAATCGGCCCGACATGCGCGTAGAAATCCTTTGCACCGGCGATGAAATCCTCACCGGCAAGACCATCAACACCAATTACAGCCACATGGCGCGGCGGCTCGGCGATGTCGGGCTCACCGTGCACTGGGGCACCACCGTCGGCGACGACCGGGCGAGCCTGCTGCGGGCGTTCCACCAGGCCGGCGAGCGCGCCGACGCGGTGATCGTCAATGGCGGCCTCGGGCCGACCGTCGACGACCTCTCGCAGGAGGTCGCGGCCGAGGCCTGCGGCGTCGAGCTCGTGCTCTCCGACTACTGGATGACGCGCATGGAGCAATCCTACGCGCGGCGCGGCCGGGTGATGCCGCCCAACAACCGCAAGCAGGCGATGCTGCCGGCCGACGCCGAGTTCATCGACAACCCGATCGGCACGGCCTGCGGCTTCGCCGTCACCATCGGCAAGGCGCGCTTCTTCTTCACGCCGGGCGTGCCGCGCGAGATGCGGCGCATGCTCGACGAGCAGGTGATCCCGCGCCTCCTGCAGATCGGCGGCATCACCGGCGTGACCCGGCTGAAGCGCTTCCACACTTTCGGCATCGGAGAATCGCGTGCCGACAACATGCTGGCCGACATGGACGCCTTCAAGACCGAGGGCGGCATCAAGCTCGGCTTCCAGGCCCATTACCCGCAGCTCGAGACCAAGCTCGCCGCGCGCGGCGCCAACGAGGCCGAGCTCGCCAGCCTGCTGGCGCCGGTCGAGGCCGAGGTGCGCAAGCGTCTCGGCAACTTCATCATCGCCGAGGACGACCAGAGCCTGGAGGGCGTGATCCTCGCCACCCTGCTCGAGCGCGGCCTGACCTTGTCGACCGCCGAGATGTTCACCGGCGGCCATCTCGCCGCGCGGCTGGCGCCGCTGGCCGGCGCCGAGCACGCCTTCCGCCGCGGCGTCGTGGTGCGCGAGCCGGGCGAGCTCGGCATCGCCGAGGTCTCGACCGACGCGGCCGAGGCGGTCGGCCGCGACCTGCGCGAGAAGAGCCGCAGCAGCCACGCGCTGGCGCTCCTGATCGACCTCGACCAGGGCGCCGACCGGCCGGATTTCGGCGGCACCATCGCGATCGGCATCGCCGACGCCGACACCGTGGTGTCGCGCCAGGCCCGCCTGATCGGCGGCCGCGAGTGGGTACGCGCCGGCGCCGTCGAGCTCGGCCTCGACTGCCTGCGCCGCCACCTGCTCGGCCTGCCGGTCGACGAGCGCATCGACTTCGAGCGGCGCTGAGCGCTCACGCGCCGAGGCGCGCCACTCCGATGGCGCTCATCTCATTGCTGGGAGCGCGCCACTCCGATGGCGCTCATGGGATATGTAATCCACAGGATGAGCGCCACTGGAGTGGCGCGCTCCCGGCGCATGATCGTCAACGTTGGTGCCTGTGAGTGGCGCGCTCCGGGCGGCAGAAGCCTCAGACCACCAGCTCGAACCGGTCCACGTCGACCAGGCCCTTGTCGGTGATGCGCAGGTGCGGGATCACAGGCAGGGCGAGGAAGGCCATCTGCAGGAACGGCTCGTGCAAGTGCGTGCCGAGGCCACGCACCGCCGCGCGCAGGGCGCGCAGGCCCTGCTCCACCGTCTCGAACGGCTGATCGCTCATCAGGCCGGCGATCGGTAGCGCGAGCTCGCCCACCACCACGCCGTCGACCGCCGCGGCGAAGCCGCCGCGCAGCTCGATCAGCCGGTTCACCGCCACCGCCATGTCCTCGTCTGTGCAGCCGATGACGCAGACATTGTGGCTGTCATGGCCAATCGACGAGGCGATGGCGCCGCGCACGATGCCGAAGCCCTTGACCAGGCCGTGCCCGACCGCGCCGCGATCGTCGTGCCGTCCCAGCACCGCGACCTTGAGGATGTCGCGCGCCACGTCGGACACCAGCTCGCCGTCGCGCACCGTCACCTCGAGCGCGAGCCGGTCGGTCAGGATCTGGCCGGGCCGGATGCCGATCACCGGCGGCGGGCCGCCGGCGCCGACGGGCATGCGGAACTTGTCCGCCGTGACAGGCCGGAGCTTCACTGAATCGCGTCCGACCGCCGGCACCATCGGCCGCGCTTTGAAGCGATCCGGCGTCACCGGCGCGCCGCGGCAGATCACGGAGTGGATCCGGCAGGTCGCGAGGTCCTCGAGCAGCACGAGGTCGGCGCGCTGGCCCGGCGCGACCAGGCCGCGGTCGACCAGGCCGAAATGGCGGGCTGCCGACCAAGTCGCGGCACGATAGGCGTCGAGCGGGCGCACGCCGCGGGCGATGGCGCTGCGGATCAGGTGATCGAGATGGCCCTCCTCGGCGATGTCGAGCGGGTTGCGGTCATCGGTGCAGAATGACAGGAACGGCGTGCGGTCAGGGGTGATCAGCTCGGCCAGCGCCGCCAGGTCCTTGGAGACGGTGCCCTCGCGCACCAGGATCTGCATGCCCTTGGCGAGCTTCTCGCGCGCCTCGGCGGCGGACGTCGTCTCGTGGCAGTTGCGTACCCCGGCGGCGATGTAGGCGTTGAGGTCGTAGGACGACAGCAGCGGCGAATGGCCGTCGATCTGCACGTCCGAGAACGCCGCGAGCTTGCGCAGCACCGCCGGATCCTTGGCGAGCACGCCCGGCACGTTCATGAACTCGGCCAGTCCCAGCACCTTGGGATGGTGCTTGAACGGCAGCAGATCCTCGGCCTCGAGCCGGGCGCCCGAGGTCTCGAGATGGGTCGCCGGCACGCACGAGGACAACTGCACGCGCAGGTCCATCACCGTCACGGCGGCACATTCGAGAAAATACTTCAGGCCGGTGACGCCCAGCACGTTGCAGATCTCGTGCGGGTCGCAGATCGCCGTCGTCGTGCCGCGCGGCACCACGCAGCGGTCGAACTCGAGCGGCGGCACGAGCGTGGATTCGCAATGGACGTGGCTGTCGATGAAGCCCGGTACCGCCACCAGCCCGCGCCCGTCGATCTCGCTCGCGCCCGCATAGCTCTCCCGGGTGCCGACGATGCGATCGCCGGCGATGGCGATGTCGCCGGTCGCGATCTCGCCCGAGGTCAGGTCGAGGATGCCGACCGACTTGACCACGAGATCGGCCGGCGCCTTGCCGCGCGCCTGGTCGATGATGTCGGCGAGACGGGATTCGCTCAGCTGCTCTCTCATCGAGATGACGTAGGGCTGCCCCGGCGCTTTGGCAACGGGTCCCTGGCGGTCGCTCTGCCGCGAATCGGCCGGCGCTTCCGCCCGTTCCGTCATGTCTTCGTCACGCAGGGCTTGGGCGACGCGCAGCTGATGGTCGCGGAACACGCCCTCTGCGCCGCGCGATGGTGCTCCGGGTTGCGCCACGCCGCCACTGCGGCCTCGTCGCGCCAGGCCGACAGCGACAGCAGCGATGACCGACATTCGCCAGCCTGTCTCAACCAAGGGCGACCTCATCCTGAGAGCCTGTGACTTTTTCGATAGTCGCTTTTGGGCGATTGATGAGGTCGCTGCCGCGAACTTTTCTGTCGTCCTGAGCGCAGCGAAGGACCTCATCGCCGCGTGGTACGAGTGTACTTTGGAACTTCTGGCGATGAGATCCTTCGCTGCGCTCAGGATGACAGGAGAGGGACGACAGAATTCAATAAAGTCACGTCCTCTGAGGAGCCGCAGCGTAGCGCGGCTTCTCGAAGGATGGGATCACGCACGGTGCTGATAGCTCATGCTTCGAGACGCTTGCTGCGCAAGCTCCTCGGCATGAGGTGACTGGGTTGCGCGACTGGGCGGCGAGTGGTCCCTCTGCCGTCCCTGCCAATCGAGCCCGACGTCGAGCACCTGGGCGCTGTGCGTCAGCCAGCCCGCCGAGATGAGGTCGACGCCGCTCGCCGCGATGGCGGGTGCGGTGGCGGGCGTGATGCGGCCGGAGGCCTCGCTGACCGCGCGGCCGTCGATGCGCCGCACCGCCTCGGCGAGCTCGGCGGGGCTCATGTTGTCGAGCAGGATCGCGTCGGCGCGCTCGGCCAGCGCCTCGTCGAGCTGGTCGAGGCGGTCGATCTCGACCTCGATCTTCACCAGATGGCCGACGCCGGCGCGGGCGCGCCGGATGGCATTGGCCACGCCGCCCGCCACGGCGACGTGGTTGTCCTTGATCAGCACGGCGTCGTCGAGGCCGAAGCGATGGTTGACGCCGCCGCCGGCACGCACGGCGTACTTCTGCAGGGCGCGCAGGCCCGGCATGGTCTTGCGCGTGCAGCAGATGCGCGCCTTGTGGCCGCGCACCGCCTCGACCAGCGTGGCCGTCGCCGTGGCGACGCCGCTCAGGTGACCGAGGAAGTTGAGGGCCACCCGCTCGGCCGTCAGCATGCCGCGCACCGGGCCGCGGACGACGGCGATGCGGTCGCCCGGCACGACCGTCGAGCCGTCCGTCCGCTCGACATGAACCTCGATTGCCGGATCGACCAGGCGGAAGGCGAGCCGGGCGACGTCGAGCCCCGCGACGATTCCGGGCTGGCGCGCCGCCAGCGTCGTCTCGGCCTGCGCGGCCTCCGGCACGATCGCGTCCGTGGTGAGATCGCCGGCGCGGCCGAGATCCTCCAGCAGGGCCGATCGCACGATCGGCTCGACCATGAGCGCGGGCAAAGGGGAGAGAGTCATGATCAGGCTCCTCGAGCGATGGCGTGAGACGAGTCGGACAGGGGAACGGCGCGGCACACGAGATGGGTGCCGGTGTCGGCAACGCGCTGCACCAGGCGGCAGCGCCAGCCGGGCGACGACGTTGGAAAATCCGATCGCCAGTGCCCGCCGCGGCTTTCCTCGCGGCGGAGCGCCGCCGTGGCGATCAGCAGCGCGACCAGGGCCGGATCGGCGGTCGCGCCGCCGCGGAAGGCTTGCGCCTCGAGCGATGTGACGGCGGCCGACAGGCCAGCGCGATCGCGCACGACGCCCAGCGTGTCGCTGACCAGGGCGCGCAACGGGCCGGCGTCGCCCGTCGGCGGCAAAGCCACCGGCCGCGGCACGAGCAAGGTGCCTGCGGCGGTGCCGGCGAGGCTGCGCGCAACGGCGTCCGCCATGACAACGGCCTCGAGCAGTGAGTTGCTGGCCAGGCGGTTGGCGCCGTGCAGGCCCGTCGCCGCCACCTCGCCACAGGCCCACAAGCCCTCGAGCGTGCTGCGGCCCTGCCTGTCCGCGGCGATGCCGCCCATGTGGTAGTGCACCGCCGGCCGCACCGGGATCGGCTGGCGCGCGGGATCGATGCCCGCCGCGCGGCAGCGCGCCGTGATGAGGGGAAAGCGCGCGGCGAAGCGATCGCGCAGCACCGCGCGCGCATCGAGGAAGGTCTGGTGGCCGGCCGCGATGTGGCCGGCGACGGCGCGCGAGACGACATCGCGCGGCTCGAGCTCCGCCTGCCGCTGGCCCTGGCCGGCCATGAAGCGCGCGCCCGTCTCGTCGATCAGCACGGCGCCCTCGCCGCGCACCGCCTCGCTAACCAGCGGCATCGGGTCGAGGCCGACATCGAGCGCCGTCGGATGGTACTGCACGAACTCCATGTCGACCAGTGCCGCACCGGCGCGTGCCGCCAGGGCGACGCCGTGGCCGACGGCGCCCAGCGGATTGGTGGTGTGCCGATAGAGGCCTCCCAGCCCGCCAGTGGCCAGCACGACGCGTCGTGTCGGCAGCAGGCAAGCGTTGAACGGTCCGGCCGCCAGCACGCCGGCAATGCCGCGCTCGTCGACCAGAAGTCGGCGTGCCTCCAGCCCCTCGATCACGGTGATCGACGGCGTCGCCGCGACGGCGGCGACCAGGGCGCGCATGATCGCGGCCCCCGTGCCGTCGCCGGCGACATGGACGATGCGCCGCCGCCGATGTGCCGCCTCCAGGCCGAGCGCCGGATTGCCCGCCGGATCGCGGTCGAAGGCGACGCCGTAACGCTCGAGCAGCGCGATGGCATCGGGCGCCGCAGCGGTAACGTGGCCCGCAACGGCGGCATCGCCCAGCCCATCGGCCGCCTCCAGCGTGTCGGCCGCATGCAGCGCCGGGGCATCATCGGAACCCACGGCGGCGGCGATGCCGCCTTGCGCCCAGGCCGACGCCGCTCCCTCGCCGAGCGGCGTCCTGGCGAGCAGGATCACGGGCTGCGGCGCGAGCCGTAGCGCCGTCATGAGGCCGGCCAGGCCGCCGCCGATGACCACGACCGAGCCGGCATGGCCGGAGCGAATGGTTTCCATCACTGCCTCCTCAAATCTCCAGCATGCGCTCGACCGACCGGCGCGCCGCGTCGGCAATCGCGGGATCGATCGTCACCTCGTGCCGCATCGTCTCGAGCGCGCGGCGGATCTTCGGCAGGGTGATGCGCTTCATGTGCGGGCAGAGATTGCAGGGCCGCACGAACTCGAGATCGGGATTGAGGGCGGCGATGTTGTCGCTCATCGAGCACTCGGTCATCAGCACGACCCGCGCCGGCTGCTCGCGCGTGACGTAGTCGGCCATCGCCGCCGTCGAGCCGGCGAAGTCGGCCTCGGCCACGACCTCGGGTGGGCACTCGGGATGGGCCAGCACGACGATGCCGGGATGGCCGGCGCGCAGCTGACGCACGTCGGATGCGGAGAAACGCTCGTGCACCTCGCAGTGGCCGGCCCAGGTGACGATCTCGACGCCGGTCTCGGCGGCGATGTTCTGCGCCAGGTACTCGTCGGGCAGCATGATTACCCTCGGCACGCCGAGGCTCTCGACGATGCGGCGCGCGTTGCCCGAGGTGCAGCAGATGTCGCTCTCGGCCTTCACCGCGGCCGAGCTGTTGACGTAGGTGACGATCGGCACGCCGGGCCAGCGCTGCCGCAGCAGCCGGACGTCGGCGGCCGTGATCGAGGCGGCGAGCGAGCAGCCGGCGCGCAGGTCCGGGATCAGCACGGTGCGGCCCGGATTGAGCAGCTTCGCGGTCTCGGCCATGAAGTGCACGCCCGCCAGGACGATCACATCGGCATCGGTCTTCATCGCCTCGCGCGCCAGGGCGAGGCTGTCGCCCACGATGTCGGCGACGCCGTGGAAGATCTCGGGCGTCTGGTAGTTGTGCGCGAGGATGACGGCGTTCCTCTCGCGCTTCAGCGCGAGGATGGCCTCGATGTCGCCGATGAACTCCGACCATTCGGCCGGCAGGATCACCGACTTCACCCGTTCGTAGAGCCGATCGGATTGCAGGGAGATGGGCATTGCAGGGACCTCTTATGCTCTATATGAGCATTAATGTCTTATGCTAGGAGTGAGCATAATTGGCGTCAAGGCTTTTTTCCGAGGTGGTCTGATTCTGAGCGCGTGAATCTGTTGACGACTCTCGGAGGCCGAGCCGTGTGCAACGCCAACAACCTCATCCTGAGGAGCGCCCATAGGGCGCGTCTCGAAGGATGGGCTTCAGGCACGATGCTGGTTGCCATGCTTCGAGACGCCGTGCTACGCGCGGCTCCTCAGCATGAGGCGATTAGGTTGGCCGCCGCGCTCGGCAGACGCGAGCAGGATGACTCTCAAATAGTCACAAACGACGAGTCAGCGCTCACTCCGCGCGAGCGAGCGGGAGCTTGGTGCCGGCGAGAGCGCGCTCGAGCAGGATCTCGCGGCGGAAGCGGTAGAGCTTGCCCGGCCGTCCACCGGTGCCGGCGGCGACGGTGCCGGTCTCCTCGACCAGGCCCTGCTGATCGACCAGTCGGCGGAAGTTCTGCTTGTGGAGCGGCCGCCCGGCCAGCGCCTCGACCGCGCGCTGCAACTGCCCCAGCGTGAAATCCGGCGGCATCAGCTCGAACACGACGGGCCGGTACTTGATCTTGGCGCGCAGCCGGGCGAGGCCGGTCGCCAGGATGCGGCGATGATCGTAGCGCATTGCATCGCCGGGCACCGGGTCGGCGATCGGCCGGCGCGGCCGACCGGCTTCCGGCACGGCACCGGCCTCGTAAAGCAGCTCGTAGCGCTGCAGGGTCAGCTCGTCGTTCCAGGCACCCTGCTCGAAGCACTGCTCGACCCGCTGACGTCGCGCGCGCCTGGCCGCCGCATCGCGGGCGTCGTCGATCCACTTGCCGAGCTTGGGCAGGATGAGCTTCGCCACCACGGCAGGTCGGCCGTCGCGCCAGTCCTCCCAGGGGAAGTAGCGGTACCAGCTGCGCCAGCCCGGCTCGCGCTCGCCCTTCATCGAGCGTTCGCGCGTGAGGCCGAGATAGGAGATCGACACGATGCGCCGTCCGCTGGCGGCATCGGTGCGATAGCGATCGGCGAAGGTGTAGAGCTGCTCGACGTAGCCGAGCGGGTGATGCGTCTGCCGCTCGACCCAGGCGCGCAATCCCGTCTGCAGGGTCGGATGATCGCCCTCGAACGGGCCGGACGGCAGCAGGGCGCCGTCCTCCAGGGTCAGCACCTGAGGCTGGTCGTCGATCAGGGCGACCAGCACGGCATTGAGCTCGATGACGACGGAGCGCGGTCCAGCAGAGGGCATCGCCGGCCATTATGCCGGTTCTTTTCGGATCGCGCCCGGTGCACAGTGTCCTTTCCAACACGTCAACCGGGGCGAGCCGATGGCCAGGAAGAAGATGCCGGAGCACGACGAGAGCTCGGCCGAATACCAGCGCGGCATGGCTGAGATCCGCAAGCAGCTCGGCCCCATGGCCGACAACTACATTCGCAAGATCAAGTCGCTGGCGCCGGAATTCGCGTGGGTGAACGTCACCTTCCCGTTCGCCGAGCTCTACCCGCGCGACGTCATCGACCTCAAGACGCGCGAGCTCTGCACCGTGGCGGCGCTCACCGTGCAGGGCTTCTCCCAGCCCGAGCTTCGGCTGCACATCAACGCCGCCCTGCGCTGCGGCAACTCACGTGGCGAGGTGGCCGAGATCATCACCCAGATGATCGCCTACTGCGGCTTCCCTGCGGCCACCAATGCGCTGATGACCATGAAGGAGGTGTTCGACGAGATCGACGCTCGGGCCCGTCCGGCCAAGGCCGCTCCGAAGAAGCGCAAGACGGCCGGCAAGGCGAGGCGCAAATGAGCGGCGGCGGACGCAACGGCGCCAGGCTGCTGGTGCAGAACCTCGAGGCGCAGGGTGTCGAGTACATCTTCGGCATCCCCGGTGCCAAGATCGACCCGGTGTTCGATGCGCTCGTCGATTCGACGATCAAGACCGTGGTATGCCGGCACGAGCAGAACGCCGCCTTCATCGCCGGCGGCCTCGGCCGCCTGACCGGCAAGGCGGGCGTCGTGCTGGTGACGTCGGGGCCGGGCTGCTCGAACCTGGTGACGGGTCTCGCCACGGCCAACACCGAGGGCGACCCGATCGTCGCGCTGGGCGGCTCCGTGCCGGTGGCCGAGCGGCTGAAGCAGACGCATCAGTCGATGGACACCATCGCCCTGTTCCGTCCGGTGACCAAGTACGCCGCCGAGATCGATGCGCCGGAAGCCATCTCCGAGGCGCTGGCGGCGTCGTTCCGGGCCGCCGAATCGGGTCGGCCCGGCGCCACGTTCCTCAGCCTGCCCAAGGACGTCATGAAGGCCGACGCCGCCGGCGATGTCCTGCTGCCGGCGCGCTGCCCGGCGCTCGGCCCGGCCAATGCCGAGGCGATCGCCGAGGCTGCCCGCCTGATCGATGCGGCCGAACGGCCGGTCGTGGTGCTCGGCATGCTGTCGAGCCAGCCGGCCGCGACGGCGGCGGTTCGCACCCTGCTGACGCACAGCAAGCTCGCCGTCGCCGGCACCTTCCAGGCGGCGGGCGTGATTCCGCGCGAGCATCTCGACTGCTTCGGCGGGCGCGTCGGCCTGTTCCACAACCAGCCGGCCGATCGGCTGCTCGACGCCGCCGACCTGGTGCTGACCATCGGCTTCGATCCGGTAGAGTACGACCCGGCGCTGTGGAACGCCGGCCGCAGGCGCACCCTGATCCATCTCGACTGCGTGCCGCCCGATCCCGATCGCCACTACCGTCCCGACCTCGAGTTGCTGGGCGACATCGCCGCGACCCTGGGCGGGCTGGCGTCGCTCCTGAAGCCGCGGCCGCGACCGGCGCAAGCGGCCGTGCTGGCCGAGTTCGCCGGCGAGCGTGCCCGGCTGGCGGCCGACGCCGCGAAGCACTCCGGGATGCCCGTCCATCCGCTGCAGCTCGTGCAGGCGCTGCAGGAGCTGCTCGACCAGGACACCCTGCTGTGCTCCGACATGGGCTCCTTCCACATCTGGATGGCGCGTCACCTGCTGGCCCATCGGCCGCGCCAGATCATGATCAGCAACGGCCAGCAGACCTTGGGCGTGGCCCTGCCCTGGGCGATCGCCGCCTGCCTCGCCGAGCCGGGCCGCAAGGTCGTCTCGGTGTCGGGCGACGGCGGCTTCCTGTTCTCCGCCGTCGAGCTCGAGACCGCCGTCCGCCTGAAGTGCAACTTCGTGCATATCGTGTGGATCGACGGCAGCTACGACATGGTGCGCTTCCAGGAGATGGCGGCCTACGGCCGCGAATCCGGCGTCCGCTTCGGCCCCGTCGACGTCGTCAAGTTCGCCGAGTCGATGGGCGCCCGCGGTTTCCATGTCGGCTCGGCCGACGAGGTGAAGCCCGTCCTGGCGAAGGCCATGGCAATGGATGGCCCGGTGCTGATCGGCGTACCGGTCGACTACCGCGACAACCAGGGCCTTATGGCAGCCATGCATGCCGACGTGATTCATTGAGGCTGACCAAGGCCGAACAGCACTTCGCCTCATCCTGAGGAGCCGTGCGTAGCGCGGCGTCTCGAAGGATGGGGGCACACGCGGTGCTTGTTGGCATGCTTCGAGACGCTCGCGGTGCTCGCTCCTCAGCATGAGGTGTCATTGGTTGCTCGCGCGCGTGACAACGGTGTGCTGTCCGCGCTGAGAGTTCATCGCCGCGCGGTGTGCTGTCCGCGCCGAGACCTCACCGCGGCGCGAGCTGCTCGATCAGGCCGTTCGCCGTGCCGGCCAGTGCCGTGAAGGCGCCGACATTGAACTGGTTGATGGCGGCGAAGACGCCGACGCCGCGGGTCGGCGCGAAGGCCGAGTAGGTGAAGATGCCTTGCAGCCCGCCGGCCTTCTGCAGGATCAGCGGACGGCTGCCCTTGGGCGCCATGACGATCCAGCCGAGCCCCATCGCGTCCATGTGCCCGGCCTCGTCGAAGCCCGAGACCGGCTTGAGGCCATCTCTCGGTACATAGGCAGCATGGTCGAGCAGCCGGATCTCCGCACCCCGAGGCGAGAAGCGATCGAGATGCCAGGCGAGCCAGCGCAGGATGTCGTTGGCGGTCGAGTAGAGGCTGCTGGCACCGGCCATCACGCTGGTCGCCCTGACGGTGGGCATCGCCTTGCCATCGAAGAAATGTCCCTGCAGGACCCGCGCGGCGTCGCCGTCACGCAAGGCCAGGACCGTGTCCTTCATTCCCGCTGGATCGAGCACGATCTCCCTGAGCAGCTGGTCATAGGGCTTGCCCGCGCTGGAAGCGAGTGCCGCCGCCAGCATGTCGAAGGCGAAGTTCGAGTAGAGGCCGCCGCTGCCCGGCGTGAACAGCAGGGGATTGGACTGCAGGCCCTTGATGTAGGCCTCCTGCGTCAGCGTCCGGAACGGGTCGTCCGGCGGCCCCGGCGTGCGCTCGACCTCGCGCGGCAGGCCGGACGTGTGGGTCGCGAGCTCGATCAGGCGGATCGGCCGTCCGTCGCGCTCCGGCACCTTGACCGGCCAGCCGAGCCGGTCCTGCAGGCGATCGGTCAGCCGGACGGTGCCCTGCGACACCAGCCCGGCCAGCACCTGGCCCGTGAAGGCCTTGGTGATCGAGCCGATGCGCAGCATCGTGTTGCCATCGGGCTCCTTGCCGGAGCCGTCCGACGTCTCGCCGAAACC
>JALHMO010000013.1 GCA_022844015.1 Reyranella sp.
CGCTCTTCCGATCTAAGCGTGGCGAGCGGCAGCATGATCGCGCGACCGGCGGCGAGGAGCGTGCGCAGCGCGCCGAGCGGCCGCAGCGCGAGCGTCAGCCCGAGGGACGCGAGCAGCGCGCCGACGAGCGTCGCGAGGATCGCCGCGACCCCCGTGAGGACCGCCGCGAGCGTCAGCCCGAGCAACGCGCCGAGCGTCGGAACGAGAGCCGGCGGGACCGCGACGAGCGGGCACCGATGGGGCTGGGCGATCACGTTCCGGCCTTCCTGGCCCGGCCGTCGCGCTAGGCCGACCCTGGAGCAGGGGCGGCGCGCGCCGTGCAGACCATCTTCATCATGGTGAAGTGCGAGCTGGGTAAGGCCTATGCCGTGGCCGACGATGCCTGCGGCGTCGAGCAGGTGTCGGAGGTCTACTCGACCTCCGGCGAGTACGACCTGCTGATGAAGTGCTATCTCGACGACAAGACCGACATCGGCCACTTCGTGACCAGCCGCATCCAGACGCTGCCCGGCGTCAAGGACACGTTCACGGTCATCACGTTCAAGGCCTTCAGCTGACCATGGCCGAGGAGAAGACGGCCGGCCGGCGTCTCGAGGTCGGCATCGAACGGATCATCATGGCCAGCCGCTGGCTGCAGGCGCCGCTCTATATCGGGCTGGTGTTCGTGCTCGGGGTCGTGGTGGTCAAGTTTCCGTTCAAGCTGTGGGACCTCGTCCAGCGCGTCCTGATCGTCGAGGAAGGCGATCTCGTGCTCGCCGTGCTGTCGCTGGTCGATCTCATCATGGTCGCCAACCTCGTGGTCATGGTGATCATCTCGGGCTACGAGAATTTCGTCAGCCATATCGAGTCCACCAGCACGACCGAGAAGCTGAGCTGGTTCGGCAAGCTCGATGCCGGCTCGCTCAAGATCAAGCTGGCGAGCTCGATCGTGGCGATCTCGTCGATCCACCTCCTGCAGCGCTTCCTCGAGGCCAACACGGTGAGCAACGACAAGCTCTACGTGCTGATCGTCATGCACATGGCGTTCGTTGTGTCGGCCCTGCTGCTCACCTACATCGACCGCCTGTCGGTGACCAAGAAGGTCGACGGCGGCCATTGAGTCGGTGATCCTTGGGCTGCGGGTATGGAGCCGTCGTACGGGCCGGAGCGGAGATGCTCTTCGCTGGAAACGCGCCGCTTCATGGGCGCTCGCTTACGAAGCGACCTCACCTTGAGCCTGTGACTTTGCTAGCGCCTATGAAGTGGCGCGCTCCCAGCCAAGCGCGGCGGCAACCGACAGCAAAATTGCCGAGCCTGTCGCCAGGCTCGGCAATTTCGGTTCCGCAACTGCGGCAGCTTCAGTTGATCAGGCCGTAGAACTTGCCGGCGTTGGTGCAGGTGATCATCCGGGTGACCTCCGGCGATACCTCGGCGAACTGCTCCTTGATGTACTGGTCGGAGTTCGGCCACACGCCGTCGCCGTGCGGGTAGTCGGAGCCCCACATCAGGCTCTCGGCGCCCATGTCGTCGATCAGCTTGGCGCCGATGCGGTCGAACTGGAAGGTGGCCTTGCACTGGCGGCGCCAGTAGTCCGACGGCTTCATCTTGAGGCCGAGGTCGGTGAAGCGGTCCTCCCACTCGAAATCCATGCGGTCGAGCGCATACGGGATCCAGCCGCAGCCGCTCTCGCCGAAGGCGACGCGGATGTTGGGATAGCGCTCCAGCACGTTGGCGCCGATGATCGCCGCCAGGATGTTCACCAGGTTCATCTGGAAGCCCGAGACGACGGTGAAGAACACCGAGCGCCCGACCCGGCCACCATGCTTCTCGATGGTGTTCGGCGGGACGGTCGGGAAGGTGTGGAAGTGCAGCGGCAGCTGCACGTCGTTCACCGCCTTCCACAGCGGATCCCACATCGGATGCCACATCGGCTCCATGTCCCACGAGCACGAGAGCTCGAGGCCGCGCAGGCCGAGCTTGGCCACGCGATAAGTCTCCTTCACCGCGGCGTCGATGTCGCCGTAGGGCAGGCAGGCCAGCCCGATGTGACGATCGGGGTAATGGCTGCAGAAGCTCTTCAGCCAGTCGTTGTAGATGCGCAGCATCTCGTTCGAGGCGTCGCGGTCGTTGAGTCGACTCGAAGCGCCCAGGATGCCGTAGATCACCTCGGCGTCGACACCGTCGCGATCGAGATCCTTGATGCGCAGGTGCGGGTCGGAGACCCGGCGGATGTCCTTGGCGCCGTCCTCGTAGAGGCCGGTCCCGGCCATCACGTCGACGCGGTGGTGCTTGCCGGGAACGTATTTCGAGCCGGCCGGGCCGACACCGTTCTTGTAGCCGAAGCTGGCGCCGTTCTTGGCCGTCCATTTCGGGCCGTCGTCGGTATCGACGACGAACGGCATGCGGTCCTTCATCTCGCGCGACGCCATGGACGTGAACAGGTCGGGCGGCATCCAGGGCATGTCGAGATGGCAATCGGCAGAAATGCGCTTGTATTGCATGGCTTTGCTCCCGTATTGGCGGAATTGTGCGCGCCTGCCGGCCGGTCCGGCAAGGGCCGGATTTCGACAGTCAAGGGGAGGCAGCCATGGCCGTAACGCAGGGCGCCCGGATGAAAGGGCGGGTGGCGATTGTCACCGGGGCGAGCCGCGGCATCGGCCAGGCGATCGCCGAGCTGATGGCGCGCGAGGGCGCCCGGGTGGTGTGCGTCGCCCGGACGGCGAACGAGGGCGATCATCAGCTCGTGGGGTCGCTGGCCAGCACCGTCGCGGCAATCAGGTCGGCGGGCGGCGAGGCGACGGCGATCGCGGCCGACATCTCGACGGAAGCCGAGTGCCTCCGGCTGGTCGAGGCGGCACGGTCGGCCTATGGCCGGGTCGACACCCTGGTGAACAATGCCGCCCTCAACTACTACATCCCGACGGCCGACTATCCGACCAGCCGCTGGATCAAGGCGTTCGCCGTCAACGTTCATGCGCCGTTCATCCTGTCGAAGGCGGTGCTGCCCGACATGATCGCCGCCGGCCGCGGCGCCATCGTCAACATCTCGTCCGGCTCGGCGATCGGCCCGGGACGCGGCCCCTACGCCGACCAGACGGTGCGCGGCGGCGTGATGTATGGCGCCAGCAAGGCCGCCCTCGAGCGCTTCACCCAGGGCCTGGCGCAGGAGGTGGCCCATCACGGCGGCATCGCCGTGAGCTGCGTGTCGCCCTCCCAGGTCGTGCCGACGGCGGGCACCGTCTATCACAAGCTGGTCAAGAGCCTCGACGACCCGGCCGGCGAGCCGCCCTCGATGATGGCCAACGCGGCATTGCTGCTGGCCAGCGAGCCGCCCGAGCGGGTCAACGGCCGCGTGACCTACAGCCAGCAGATCCTGAAGGAACTCGGCTGGATCGAGACCGGCGCGGGCCGCGGCGTCGACAGGCAGGGTTCGGGCTACTCGCAGATCTGAGCGACGTGATTGTCATTGTCGGCTCCTGCCAGCGCGTCGCATCATCCCGCCCGAGGAGCATGCAATGGCGGCTGATGCCGGGACTCGTCTCGAAGGCGACTTCGACTACATCGTGATCGGGGCGGGCTCGGCCGGCTGCGTGGTCGCCAACCGGCTGTCGGCCGATGCGCGGTCGCGCGTGCTGGTGCTGGAAGCCGGCGGCCGCGACAACTGGATCTGGTTCCACATCCCGGTGGGCTACCTGTTCGCCATCGGCAACCCGCGCTCGGACTGGATGTTCGAGACCGAGAAGGAACCGGGCCTGAACGGCCGCAGCCTGAAGTACCCGCGCGGCAAGGTGATCGGCGGCTGCTCGGCGATCAATGCCATGATCTCGATGCGCGGCCAGGCGCAGGACTACGATCACTGGCGCCAGCTCGGCCTGCCGGGCTGGGGCTGGGATGACGTGCATGCCGCCTTCAAGCGGCTCGACAACCACTTCCTGGGCGATACCGAGCATCACGGCGCGGGCGGCGAATGGCGCGTCGAGGAGCCGCGCGTGCGCTGGGCGGTGCTCGACGCCGTCGCCCAGGCGGCGACCGAGATGGGCATTCCGCGCACGCCCGACTTCAACACCGGCGACAACACCGGCGTGGGCTACTTCCACGTCAACCAGAAGCGCGGCGTTCGCTGGTCGGCGGCGCGTGCCTTCCTGAAGCCGGCGCTCGGCCGGCCCAACCTGCGCCTCGAGACCGGCGTGCTGGTGGAAAAGCTGCTGTTCGAGGGCAAACGCGCTGTCGGCGTGCAGTTCCGCCAGAACGGCCGTCTCGTCGAGGCGCGGGCGACAGGCGAGATCATCCTGTCGGCCGGCGCCATCGGCTCGCCGCAGATCCTGCAGCTGTCGGGGGTCGGTCCTGCCGACCGGCTGGCCGAGCTCGGCATCAAGCTGGTCTGCGACAAGCCGGGCGTCGGCAACAACCTGCAGGACCATCTGCAGCAGCGCGCGATCTACAAGGTGCACGGCGTCAAGACGCTGAACGAGACCTATCACTCGCTGATCGGCCGCGGCCTGATGGGGGCGGAGTACGCCCTGTTCCAGACCGGCCCGCTCACCATGGCACCCTCGCAGCTCGGCATCTTCACGACCTCCTCGCCCGAGCACGAGCGGGCGAACATCCAGTTCCATGTGCAGCCGCTGTCGCTCGACAAGTTCGGCGATCCCCTGCATCGCTTCCCCGCGGTCACGGTGAGCGCCTGCAACCTGCGGCCGACGTCGCGCGGCTCGGTGCGCCTGCGCTCGCGCGATCCGTCGGCCAAGCCGGTGATCGCACCCAACTACCTCGCGACCTGGGAGGACCGCCGCGTCGCCGCCGATGCGATCCGCGTCACCCGCCGGCTGATGCGGCAGAATGCGCTGCAGGGCTATCGGCCGGAGGAGTTCCTGCCCGGGCCAGGCGTGGGCGACGACGACGCGGCGCTGGCGAGGGCAGCCGGCGACATCGGCACCACCATCTTCCATCCCGTCGGCACGGCCAAGATGGGCATTGCCTCCGACCCGATGGCCGTGGTCGACGCGCGGCTGCGCGTGACCGGGCTGGAGGGCCTGCGCGTGATCGATGCGTCGGTGATGCCGACGATCACCTCGGGCAACACCAACACCCCCACCATCATGATCGCGGAGAAGGCGGCGGCGATGGTCGTCCAGGACCGGCGCGCCGCGGAGGCCGGCCATGTCTGAACGCGACGCACGCATCGAGAGACTCCTGCTCGGCCAGGAGATCGCCGACTTCCTGTATCACGAGGCCGAGCTGCTCGACCAACGGCGCTATCGCGACTGGCTCGACCTGCTCGCCGAGGACGTCCGCTACTGGATGCCGATGCGGCGCAACGTCAAGATCGGCGAGGACGAGCGCGAGTTCACCAGCGCGGGCACCGACATCAACTGGTTCGACGAGGGCAAGGAGACGCTCGCCCGGCGCGTGAAGCAGATCGAGACCGGCATCCATTGGGCCGAGGAGCCGCGCTCGCGCCTGTCGCATCTCATCACCAACGTGCAGGTGCGGGCCGCCGAGCCTTCCGTTGCGGCACCGCAGGACGTGTCGGTCACCTGCCGCTTCCTGATCTATCGCAACCGGGTCGAGACCGAGACCGACATCCTGGTCGGCAAGCGCGAGGATCTGCTGCGCCGCAACGGGGCGGGCTGGCTTCTGGCACGGCGCAAGATTATTCTCGACCAGAACGTGCTGCTGACGAAGAACCTGACGTTTTTCATTTGAGGTGGCGGCCATGGCGATGAAGGGAAGTCGGGGCTATCGCTCCGGCCTGGTCGACCTGCAGGCAGGCGAGATCAGCCGCGAGATCTTCGTCAACGAGGACATCTACGCCGAGGAGCAGGAGCGCATCTTCGCCCGCGCCTGGCTGCATGTCGGGCACGAAAGCCAGATTCCCAAGCCGGGCGACTACTTCGTGTCGTCGATGGGCGAGGAGTCGGTGATCCTGTGCCGCGACCGCGCCAGTCGGATTCACGTCTTTCTCAATTCCTGCCGCCATCGCGGCATGAAGGTGTGTCGTTACGACGAAGGCACCGCAGCCGTCTTCACCTGCCCCTATCACGGCTGGAGCTTCGGCACCGATGGGCGGCTGGTTGGCGTGCCGTACTTCCGCGAGGCCTATCATTCGCGCCTCGACAAGGAGAAATGGGGCCTCATCGAGGTCGCGCAGCTCGCCAACTACAAGGGCTCGATCTGGGCGACCTGGGACCCGGCGGCGCCGTCCTTCACCGAGTATCTCGGCGGTTTCACCCGCTATCTCGACCTGCAGCTAGATGGCTGGGACGGGCGCGAGGCGCAGGCCGAGGTGCTGTGCGGCGTCCAGAAATGGCTGGTGCCCTGCAACTGGAAGTTCCCGGCCGAGAATTTCAGCGGCGACACCTATCACAACATCAGCCACCGATCGGTCGACCTGGCCGGGATCGGCCCGTCGGGTGCCGGCCGCCGCGACATGGGCGAGCGCGACGTGAGCCGCAAGCTGCATGTCTGCATCCCCGATCGCGGTCACCAGACGATCCTCTATGTCCTGCCGGCCGAAAGGCTGCCGCCGCCGGCTTACATGAATGCCCCGATCGTTGCCGAGTATTTCCGCCATTGCGAGGAGGAGAAACGCCGTCGCCGTGGCGAGGAGGCCCGGCTGGTCGGCGCGCCCGGTGAGATCTTCCCCAACACCGCGCTGCTGTCGCGCCAGCCGCGAACCATGGCCGGCTGGCATCCGCGCGGCCCGCATCAGACCGAATGCTGGCGCTGGTACTTCGTCGATCGCGATGCGCCGGGCGAGGTCAAGCAGTTCCTGCGCGACTACTACATCCGCTACTCGGGCCCCGCCGGCATGACCGAGCAGGACGACATGGAGAACTGGAACTATGCGCACGCCGCGAGCCGCGGCACGATCGCGCGGCGCCATCCCTACAATTACGACCAGGGCAGCGGCACCGCCGTCACTGACTACGAGTACCAGGGTCTCAGCGTGCCCGGCGAGGTGATCGACCTCACCGAGGTGCAATCGAGCGAGCAGCCGATGCGCAACTTCTATCGCCGCTGGGCGGAGTTCATGGAGGCCGGCGACTGGTCGCAGCTCGCGACCTGGCGCGGCAGCGAGCGCAAGGCGGCGGAATGACCGGGCCGATCAACGTCCGCGAGCTGGCGCCGGGCACCTCGATCGTGCTGGTCGACGGCTCCCGGGCGGAGATCGTCGACAACCCGGGAGACGGTGTCTGGCTGTTTGCCCGATACCTGTCCTCGCCGCGCGACCCGACCTTGATCGGGCAGGAAGGCATGATCTTCGCCCAGGATGTCGCGGCCCTGGGCGAGCCGACAACGACGTAGAGCGTGATCCTCCTTGGTTGAAGCGTCAGAGAATGACCTCACCCTGAGGAGCGGCCACAGGCCGCGTCTCGAAGGGTGGCCAAATCACGTCTGTTGCCGACCCTTCGAGACGCCACGCTCCGCGTGGCTCCTCAGGGTGAGGTTATCCTTGGTGCTTCAACCAGAGAAAATCACGCTCCAGCAGCGTTCATTCGAGCTTGATGCCGGCCTTCTGGATGATCTGCGTCCACTCCGCCACCAGCCTCGCGAACTGAGCAGTGTGGTCGGCGGGTGGATTGGCGATGATCTCGAAGCCGAGCTCGTGCAGCCGGGCGATGATCTTGGGATCCTCGAGGGCCCTGACGAAATGCTCGTTCAGGACCTTCAGCACGTCGGCCGGCGTGCCGGCTGGCGCGTAGAGGCCCCAGTAGCTCTCGGCATTGACGCCGGTCAGCCCGGCCTCGGCGAAGGTCGGCACCGTCGGCATGGCCGGCGAGCGCTTGTTGGCGCTCATCGCCACGGCGCGCAGCTTGCCCTGCTCGACGAACTGGCGCGACGAGCTGATGCCGCCGAACATCATCTGCACGGCGCCGGCCATCAGGTCGTTCAAGGCCGGCGCCGTGCCCTTGTAGGGCACGTGGACGATGTCGATGCCCGCAACCTGCTTGAACAGCTCGCCGGCAAGATGAGGTGCGCTGCCGTTGCCGCCGGAGCCGAAATTGAGCGTGCCGGGTTTCGCCTTGGCGAGCGCCACCAGCGCCTGCAGGTCGGTCGCCGGCACCGAGGGATGCAACAGGAGCGGCACCGGACCGCTCGCCATCATCGTGATGCCTGTGAGCTTCTTCAGCGTGTCGTAGGGCAGCTTGGACCCGAACAGGCCGGGATTGACCAGCAGCGCGCTGTCGGTGGCGAGGATCGTGTAGCCGTCAGGCGCGGCGTCGGTGACGATCTGGGTGCCGATCTGGGAGGCCCCGCCCGGCTTGTTCTCGATCACGAGCTGCTGGCCGAGCGTGCGCGAAACCTCGGGTGTCAGGATGCGCACCAGGATGTCGGTGCCGCCGCCCGGCTGGTAGGGGATGACAAGGCGGACGGACCGGGCCGGGAAGGGTTGGGCCTGGAGGTCGAAGGCGAGCAGGCCGAAGGAGAGCAGACTGAAGGAGAGGGCGAGCAGAAGAAGACGGCGCATCGGGGACTCCGGGTCAATGCAGGGATTCGCTTGTTCCATACTCTCCGTCATCTCGACTGGAGCCGAGCGCAGCGAGGCGCAGTGGAGGGACCTTTCTTGGTTCACAGGACAACAAGAAAGGTTCCTCCACTGCGCCTCGCTGCGCTCGGCTCCGGTCGGGATGACGGAACTTTTTTGCCATATGCGAGTGCCCGGGGGTCAATGCGGTTGGGCGACGTGCAGCGGCGGCGAGGGCTGGCCGAAGCGCCAGCGCAGGAAGGCCAGCACGTCCTCGGCGCAGCGTTCGGGAGCCGCCTCGCCGATATTGTGCGGCAGGCCTTCGTAGGCGATCAACTGGACGTCGGGAATGCGCTCGCGCATCACGTCGTAGTTCCTGATCGAGCCCACGGTCTCGGCGCCCGGTATCACCAGCAGCGTGGGACACTTGATGGCGCCCAGCCGGTCGCTCCAGTCCTGCGACGCCATGTGGCTGACGAAGCGGCCGATATAGGCCGGATCGCATTCGGCGGCGCGGGCGACGAACCATTCGATCTTGCGCGGATCGGTGCCCGGCACGAAGCGGTCGGCGATGGTGTCCATGAGGAATTTCCGGATGCCGTCCTTGGCGATGCGCGGCACCCAGGTCGCGGCCTGGCTGTTGCGCAGGCCCGGGGTCGAGCCGAACAGGATCAGGCTCCTGACCCGGTCGGGATGGGCCATGGCAAGGTTCTGGCCGACATAGCCGCCGGCCGAGTTGCCGACGACGTGGGCGCTCGCGACGCCGAGCGAGTCCATCAGCTCGAGCGTGTCCTTCATCAGCCGGTCGATGCCGAACGTGCTGTCGGCCGGCGGCGTCGCCGAGTTTCCGTGGCCGCGCAGGTCGGGCCGCAGCACGCGGTAGTGTCGCGACAGCATCGGCACCCAGGCATAGAAGCGCTCGGCGCAGCCCATCGCGGCGTGCACCATCAGGAGCGTCGGCGCATTGGCCCACGGGTCGGTATTGTCGTCCACGTAATAGGCAAGCCTCAGCCCGTCGCTGGCGGTGAAGAAGTGCGGGGTCATCGCCTCGTGCCTCATTCAAGAACCGCGCCGACCGAGAGGCCGCCGCAGATGTGGACAATCTGGCCGGTCATGTAGGCCGCGCCGTCGGACAGCAGGAATGCCACGACCTTGGCCACGTCGTCCGGCGTGCCCAGTCGCTTCATCGGGATGGCGCCGACCAGCTTCCGCGTGACCGGCGAGTCGGGCGGGTTGGCGCCGCGAAACAGCTCGGTGTCGATCATGCCGGGGGCCACCGCGTTGACCGCGATGCCGCGGTCGGCGAGCTCGAGCGCCCAGGTCCGGGTCAACGCATGCATGCCGCCCTTGGTCGCGCTGTAGACCGTGCGCAGCTCCTTGCCCAATGCCGCCCGGCTGCCCATGTTGACCACCCGGCCGAAGCCCGCCTCGGTCATCGCCGGCAGCACCGCCTGAAGGCAGAGCAGGGCGGCGCGCAGGTTGAGCGCGATCGATGCCTCGGTCAGGCCATCGCCCAGCTCGGCCAGCGGCACCGCCGACGACATGCCGACATTGTTGACCAGCCGCGTGAAGCGATGACGGGCGCAGACATCGGCGAGGCAGGCGCGGGTGGCGGCGAGATCGCGGAGGTCGACCTGCACGTGTTCGGCCGCCGAGGGGCCCGCCGGCGGCGCGATGTCGAGATTGACCACGTGATGGTCGCCGGCCAGCCGCCCGGCGATGGCGGCGCCGATGCCGCGGCTGGCGCCGGTGACGAGGACGGCGTCGCGGCTCATGCGGCGGGCTGCAGGCCGAGCGTCTGGCCGCCGCAGACATGCAGCATCTGGCCAGTGATGAAACCCGATCGCGCGTCGAGGAAGAAACTGACGGCCTGGGCCACGTCCTCGGCGACGGCGAGACGCTTCATCGGAATGGCCGCGAGCACGTTGGCGACGAGGGCCGGTGCGTTGTTTCGCCGGAACGTCTCCGTGTCGACCGGACCGGGTCCGATCGCGTTGGCCGTGATGCCCTCGGCGGCGAGCTCCAGCGCCCAGGTCCGGGTCATGGCGAGAAGCCCGCCCTTGGTCATGGAATAGACCGTGCGGTTCGGCCGGCCCAGCACCGCGCGGCTGCTGATGTTGACGATGCGGCCGAAGCGGGCGGCGCGCATCGCCGGCAACGCGGCCTGCGTGGCAAGGATCGCGCCGCCGAGATTGATGGCGACGACCTCGTCGAATTCCTCGGCCGTGACCTGCTCGATCGGCCTTGCGCGAACGATGCCGGCATTGTTGACCACCCGCGTGAGCGCGAACTCGCTGGCGAGCTTCATCAGCGCCGACCGTGCCTCGGCCTTGGCGGAAAGATCGATCCGGCGGAAGTGGCCTGGCAAGTCGGCCGGTGGCTCGGCGATATCGACATTGACCACGGTATGGCCTTCGCCGGCGAGGCGCCGCACGATGGCGCTGCCAATCCCGTTGCTGCCGCCGGTGACGAGGGTTGCGTCAGGCATGCGCGCCAGCCCTGGCCCGCCCCGTCTGGGCGCCGGTGATGTAGCCGGCGGCCAACGCCGGATCGATCGGCCGCGATCCCGGCACATTGACCCAGAAGCGATAGAGCAGGCGCTTGTGCGCGGGGTCGGTGCCGTCGACGAAGGCGGTGCGCCAATGCAGCACCGTGTAGTTGTTCAGGATCTGCATGTCGCCGGGCTGGAAATCCATCTCGAGCCGAAGATCGTCGCGATGGGCCAGCGCAACGATATGGTCGACCGCCGCCATCTCGTGCGCCGGCACGGCGGTGGGCATGCGTCGCTGCGCATCCTTGATGGTGCTGGCGTTGAACACGCTGCTGACCACGCCTTCACGGCAGCGATAGATCGGGATCGGGCGCGGCGTGACGCCGTAAGGGCTGTCCTTCGATGCGTCGCCACGCAGATCGTGGTGGAAGCCGCGATACAGCACGTCGAGATAGTCGGGGTGGTGCGCCAGGATCTCGTTGTAGATCGCCAGCGAGCTGGCGATGCGGCTGAGGCCGCCCGACTGCGGCCGGCGCACGCACAAGAGCGCCACCATGTCGGCCGGGTCGCTGTGCGGCCGCTGCTCGGCATTGGTCTGCGATGGCTTGACGTTCAGCGCGTTGACGTCGAGGCCGCGGTCGCTGATCTCGGCCATCAGGTCGCCGGCGAGGTTCTGAGTCACCGGCGTGCCGAGCCGCAGGCCGATGCCCCAGTAGAGCGTGCGTATGGTCTCGAGGTCGCGCCCTTCGACCGGCAGGCCGCTGAGCAGCACGAAGCCGCGCCCGGTCAGCACGTCGTCGCGGCAGCGCTCCAGGATTGGATCGACCGTCGGCAGGGGAAAATCGCCGGCGGCGAACGTGCCGGCGCGCAGGCCGCGGCGCAGCACGCCGGCCAGGGCCTGCTCGATCTCGGCGATCTCGGTCGGCCCGAGGGCGACGCGCCAGGCGGGGTCCCCCGCCACGTCGACGCCACGCCAGGCGGAGGGATGCTCGATCGGGGTCCGGCGGATCTCCATCGCACGACTCCTGGGCGACTGCACGCTGGCACCCCTTCACGCTCGGGGCCCACTTCACGCTGGCAAAAATACGGAGCGCCTGGACATTCTGTCAAAAGGAAAGGACATTCTGCTGCAGGCAACGGTGCAATGGGCAAGGCCGTCACGATGGGCAAGGCCATGACGTCGGTGGAGCGGGCGCTCGCGGTGCTCGCGGCCTTCCAGGCCGACGACACGTCGCTGTCGCTGGCCGAGCTGGCCGAGCGCACGCGCTTCTACAAGAGCACCATCCTGCGGCTGGCCCGCTCGCTGCAGAACGCCCACTTCCTGGTGCGGCTGGACAGCGGGCGCTATCAGCTCGGCGCGGCCGTCGTGCGGCTGGGCGAGATCTGCAAGCGCGGCACCACCCTGGACGGGCTGATCATGCCGGTGCTGCGCGACCTGGTCGCGCGGACCGGCGAAAGCGCCACGCTCTACGTGCGCAAGGGCGAGCATCGCTTCTGCCTGCGCCGTGTCGATTCGCAGCGCACCCTGCGCGATCACATCCGCGAGGGCGACTTGATCCCGCTGACCGTCGGCGCGCCCGGCCGGGTGTTCCTGCACTTCGATCTGGGCGTGTCGCGGCACATGAAGCGTGGCGCGGTCCCCGCCGCCATTCGAACCAGTGCGGCCAACCCGCTGCCAATCGTCACCCGCGGCGAGTACGACCCGGAGCTGGCAGCGATAGCCTGCGGCGTGTTCGGTCCCGAAGCCGAGCTGCTGGGCGTCGTCTCGCTGTCCGGCCCGATCACCCGCTTCCGCAAGCGCGAGGCGCAGAAGATGGGCGAAATCCTTCTCGATGCCTGCCGCCAGCTGACTGCCCGGCTCGGCGGCGACCTCGCGCCCTATGCTGCGCACAAACCAGGAGCTGCCTCATGAAGTGGATCGCGGTCCTTCTCGGCCTGTTCGTCGCCGCTCCGGCGGCGGCGCAAGATTATCCGTCCCGCCCGGTGAAGATCGTGGTTTCGTACGCGCCCGGCGGCTCCAACGACGTGGTGGCTCGCGTGATCGCGCCCGAGCTGCAGAAGGAGCTGGGGCAATCCTTCGTGGTCGAGAATCGCGCTGGCGCGAGCGGTACGATCGGCGCCGACATGGTCGCCAAGTCGCCGCCCGACGGCTACACGCTGTTCATGGGTGCTGGCGCCCACGCGCTGGCGCCCAGCCTGTTCAAGAAATTGCCCTATGATGTCGTCAGGGATTTCGCACCGGTGAGCCTTGCCGCCACCAGTGCCTACGTGCTGGTGGTCAATCCGGCGGTGCCGGCCAGCTCGCTGTCGGAGCTGATCGCGCTCTTGAAGGCAAAGCCCGGCCAGCTCAACTACGCGTCGGCCGGTAAGGGAACGCCGTTGCATCTGGCGGCCGAGCTGTTCAAGTCGAAGACCGGCACCGACATCGTGCACGTGCCGTATGGCGGCGACACGCCAGCGCTGAACGATCTCCTCGCCGGCAATGTCCAGCTCTCCTTCATGTCGGTGGCCTCGACGGCGCCGCAGATCCGCGCCGGCAAGCTGCGCGCGCTCGCCGTGACCAGCGCCCGGCGCAGCGAGGCCTTGCCAGACCTGCCGACCCTGCACGAACTCGGCATCGACGGCTACGACGTCGGCACGTGGTGGGGCCTGCTGGCACCGGCCGGCACGCCCGAGGCGATCGTCGGCAAGCTCAATGCGGCCATGCGCAAGGCGGTGGCGCAGCCCGAGGTCAAGGAGCGTTTCGCTCCGCTCGGCCTTGACCCACGCAGCGACTCGCCGGCGGGGTTCGCCGCCTTCATCAGGGCCGAGGTGGCGCGCTACGCCGCCATCGCGAAGATCGCCGGCATCGAGCCGGAGTGATCCTCCTCCCCCAGCTGCGCGCGTACGAAGGTTGCGAGATCACCTGCACCCCCCTCACCCAACCTCTCCACCTAACGGGGGAGAGGAGCATGAAGACGGGGCACCTCCCCAACTTCGGTGGGGAGGACGACGATCACAGCTTGAGCCGATAGAACCTCGCCGCTGTCCCGTGGAACAGGTCGGCCTTCTCGGCTGCGCTGGCGCCCCTGGCGAGCAGCTTGCAGGTGTTCCAGAACACGCCGTAGCCGTACGAGCCCTTGTCCACCGGGAAGTTGCTCTCGAACATCGCGCGATTGGCGCCGAACGCCGCGATGCAGGTCTCGACATAGGGCCGCCAGGCGGCGGCCAGCTGCTCGGAGCTCGGCGGCAGCTCGCCTTCGTGGACGTCGAAGCCGAACACCTTCATGCCCAGCCCGCCCAGCTTGACGTGGACGTTGGGGCACGCCGCCAGCTCGCGGATGCGCTTGCTCCAGTCGGCGAAGACGGCATCGCGCTTGCCCGCGTAGCGGCCTAGGCCGATCGGGCCACCGACGTGATTGAGCACGATCGGCGTCTGCGGGAAGGCGCGCGCCAGATCGATCAGGTCGCCGAGCTGCGGGTGGTACATGAAGGCATCGAAGGTGAGGCCGCGCGGTGCGAGTTGGGCAAACCCTTCGCGGACCTTCGCCTCGAGAAGCAGGCCCTCCGGCCGGATAGCCGTGGCACCCCATTTGGCCTGCTCCGGATCGCTGGCCGAGATGAAGCGGATGCCGCGGAAGCGGCTGCCGCCCGCGACCATCATCGCATCGAGAACATCGCCGACGCGCGCGCCGATGCCGAGATCGGCGTGGCCGACGATGCCGGCGGAGACGCGTGGCTTGCCGTAGCTGCCGCTGGCGCACATCGCGCCGACGCCGTTGGCGAACTCGATCTCGCCGACCGGGCGCATCTCTTGCGGACCGTCGAGGCGATACATCGACAGCCATTCCAGGTACACCGTGGCGACGACGTTGTGGCCGCCGCCGTTGATGTCGTCGAGCAGGTCGGGCAGCAGGTAGCGCCCGCTCTCCGGCCGGTCGATCAGATGATGATGCGGATCGACGATCGGCAGGTCCGGCTCGATCGCCGGCTCGCGCCGCCGGGCGAGCCAGTCCGGCCGCACGGCGAGATGCGAGCTGATGGCGGTTGGCGATGTCGTCGACGGCATGGATTCCTCCCCTGAGCAGACCGATCTCGTGGCGGCCCCTAATTCCTTGCCTGGAAATGGAACTCGGCGCCGGAGCGGATGCCGGTCGGCCAGCGCGCCGTGATCGTCTTGAGCTTGGTGTAGAAGCGCACGCCCTCCATGCCGTAGATGCCGTGGTCGCCGAAGATCGAGGCCTTCCAACCGCCGAAGCTGTGATAGGCGACCGGCACCGGGATCGGCACGTTGATGCCGACCATGCCGATCTTGACGCCGTTGGCGAAGGCGCGGGCGGCATCGCCGTCGCGCGTGAAGATCGCCGTGCCGTTGCCGTAGGCGTGGTCGTTCACCAGGCCGACCGCCTCGTCGAAGCTCTTGGAGCGCACCACCGACAGCACCGGCCCGAAGATCTCGTCCTTGTAGATCTTCATGTCGGGCGTGACGTTGTCGAACAGGCAGCCGCCCATGAAGTTGCCGTTCTCGTAGCCCTGCAGCTTGAGGCTGCGGCCGTCGACCACCAGCCTGGCGCCTTCCTTCACGCCGAGGTCGACGTAGCCCATCACCTTGTCGCGATGCTGGCGGGTCACCAGCGGGCCCATCTCCGACGCCGGGTCGATGCCCGGCCCGACCTTGAGCGCCGACACGCGCGGCGCCAGCTTGTCGATCAGCCGGTCGGCGACATCGCCCACCGCGACAGCGACCGAGATCGCCATGCAGCGCTCGCCGGCCGCGCCGTAGCCGGCGCCGATCAGCGCGTCGGTCGCCTGGTCGAGGTCGGCGTCGGGCATGATCACCATGTGGTTCTTGGCGCCGCACAGCGCCTGGACGCGTTTGTTGCGCTGCGTGCCCTGGTGGTACACGTACTCGCCGATCGCGGTCGAGCCGACGAACGAGATCGCCGGCACGTCGGGGTGCTGGAGCAGCGCGTCGACGGCCACCTTGTCGCCGTTCAGCACCTGGAAGATGCCGGCCGGTGCGCCCGCCTCGGCGAACAGCTCGGCCAGCAGCATCGGCGCGCTCGGATCCTTCTCCGACGGCTTCAGGATGAAGGCGTTGCCGCAGGCCACCGCCATGGCGCCCATCCAGCACGGGATCATGATTGGGAAGTTGAACGGCGTGATGCCGGCCACCACGCCGACCGGCTGGCGAATCGACCAGCTGTCCATCTCGGTGGCGACCTGCTCGGTGAAGTCGCCGCGCATGTGATGGGCGATGCCGCAGGAGAACTCCACCACCTCGAGCCCGCGCCCGACCTCGCCCTTGGCGTCGTCGACGGTCTTGCCGTGCTCGAGGGTCATCAGACGGGCGAGATCGTCGGCACGCTTCTCGACCAGGCTCTTGAGGTTGAACATGACGCGCTGGCGGCGCAGCGGCGGCGTCGCCGCCCACGCGAGCTGCGCCTTCTTCGCCAGCTGAACGGCGGCATCGACCTCGCCGGTGGAGGCGAAGGCGACCCGCGCCGTCACCTCGCCGGTCGCCGGATTGGTGACCTCGCCGGTGCGGCCGCTGGTGCCCGCCACGCGCTTGTTCTCGATGAAGTGCCCGATCTCGGCGACCATGATTCCATCCTCCACTGGAGCTGGTCGCGTTCTAGCAGGCTGGCTGGGCGGAGGCGACCCCGCGCGTCACTCGAGCAGGGGTGCAGCCCGGTCGAGACCAGCCTGGGCGCACGCCTCGTCCCTGTCGCCGCCGGGACCGCCCGAGACCGCGACCGCGCCGAGCGCGTCGCCATCGGCGCACCTTGTCGAGACGAGAATGGTCATGTCACCCTTTGCTATCAGGCTCCGGCAGCGGCGCCAATGACGAGAGAAGCGAACCATGCGAGCGCCGCCGATCGACTGCCGGCTTATCGTCGCGCTTGTCGCGATCATCCTGCTCGTCCCGGCACCGGCGGGGGCGCAGCGCGTGCCTCGAACGCCCGATGCCGTCGAGCAGGCCTGGCGAGGCTGGATGAGCAAATCCGACAAGAGGTCGGGTGGCCTGGTCGTCCTGCAGGGTGGTCGGGTGGTGCGCGAAGCCACCGTCGGTGTCGTCGGGCCGGGAGCAGCGGTGCCGCTTGCCAGCCTGTCCAAGGCGATCACCGGCGTATGCGTCGCCAGGCTGATCGAGCGCGGGCGACTCACCTTCGAGTCGCCGGTATCGCAGGCCTTGGCGCGCACGTTGGGCCAACTCGGCCGGCCGGCCGATCCGCGCCTGCTCGCGGTGACGGTCAGTCAGCTGCTGGCCCATCGTGCCGGGTTCGACGGCAGGCAGGACGAGGTGAATGCACCGCTGGGCGGCTACCTGCGCAGCCACTCGGCGCGGCGCACCGCGTTCGGCACCCAGCTCGGGTGGCTGCTGCGCGAGCCTCTGACCTACCAGCCGGGCACGCACTACGCCTACTCGAATGCCGCCTACCTGGTGCTGGGCGCGATCATCGTGGAGGCGAGCGGGCGGGACTACGAGAGCTACTGCCGCGAGGCGGTCCTGCTGCCGCTCGGCGCAAGACAGGCCGGGCTCGATCCGCAGTGGCGCATCCTGTCGAGCTATGGCGGCTGGCGCATGCCGCTCGCCGACTACGGTCGCTTCTACCAGGCTTTCGCTCCAGGCAATCCGGCGATCGGTCCCGCCGAGCGCGCCTGGATGATGTCGCCGGACGGCAAGCAGACCGGCGGCGGAACCCACTACGGGCTCGGCACCTTCGTACGCCCGACGGCCGTCGGTGGCGGCCGGTTCTGGCACTGGGGCGCCTGGACCTACACCCTGGCGGGCGCGGCGGATGGCCCGCTGAAGGCGTCGTACTCGACCTACGCGGTGCGCATGGGACCGCTCGACGTCGACATGGTGATGTACGAGCAGCCGGCCCTCGGCAAGGGGCCGGTGCACGGCGAGGTCGATCGGACGCTGGGCGATGCGGCGCGGTCGGTCACCGACTGGCGGTAACCGCCACTGGCCAAGCCTGTGATCGGCACGGAGGCGGAGCGATGCCCTGTCGCTTCGCTCGCGCGCGTCAGTGCGGCGTGCCGTCTTTGCGCGAGTGGACGTAGCGGCCGTCGGCGCCGGCCTTGGCGTGGTTGTCGATGTCGGGATAGACAATTTCGTCGAACGGCGTGCGGTCGCCGATCACCAGCAGGACGACGTCCTCGGTCGAACGGTTGACGAAGCGGTGGGCATTGCCGCTGCCCGCCGGAAAACCGGCACACTGGCCCGATCGCAGGGTTTGCTCGCCCTCGTTGGTCTCGAGCACGACCTCGCCCGACACCACCCAGATGAACTCGTCCTGCTTGCTGTGCGCGTGCCGCGCCGACGATTGGCCACCGGGAGCGATGCGCGTCAAGTTGACGCCGAAGTTCCTCAATCCCACGTGCTCGCCGAGCCGGCGGTTCCAGCGCCGGCTGTTCAGGGCGCGGAATTTCTCCGGGTAGCTGGTGGCGTTGCTTTCGGCGATGTTGGCCGAATCGAAGGCAGGCAAGCGGAGTTGGGACATGGACCGACGGTACCGTCTCCGCCGCCTGCGCACGAGCAAGCCGAGTTCATGCGGCCACGACTTCTTTTGGGCTTAGGCCCGACCCGGAGCGGTCGTCCGAGCACTTCAAGAGCGTGGCTTCGAGCCTCCAGCTGTCCAGTGACCAATCCCGAGAAAATGCGCCAACAAGATCGTGCATGACCCGGCGAGTGCGGATTATCTTGGCGTTGGATATCGGGGCCCCTTCAAACCGGCGCCGATCATGGCGACGACTGTCAGTGTCAGGAGTACATCGGCAGCGAGAGCAAGATGGATGCCGGCCAGCAGGTCGGCCTGGAGGAGCATCACGGCACCGAGGAGTGGGATGCCGACAGTAACTGCGACCCGTTGACTCGTGGTCACGAGGCCGGTTGCGAGGCCCGCATCTTCATCGGCGACGTCTGAGGTGGCGATGACCGTCGCGGCGACAACGGCCGCGATGTGACCCAAGAAGCCCACGAAGAGAGCCGGCACCAGCAGCCACAGCCAGGTCTGCTCGGTGCCGAGCAGGATCAGGGGCGCGGTGAGGCAACCTTGAACCAGCAATGCCGCCAGGAGCACTGGTCGGGCGCCCCGGCGGGCGATGATTCGGCCGGCGACGACGCCGGCGGCCACGGAGGCGAGGCCGGGGACACCGAAAACCAAGCCAGTCGTCAGCGGCCCGAAGTGCAGCACATCCTGGAGATACAGCGTCATCAGGAAGACGAGGCCCGCTTCCATCGAAAAGATGGTCAACGCCGCGAGGTTGCCCCACCGCACCGATGGCCGCGCAAGGATCCCGATTGCGACCAATGGCGCCACCGCGCGGCGCTCGATCCAGAAGAACAACGCCAGCAGGACCAGTCCCGCGATCAATGCGGGTAGGAACCACTCAACAATGCCGAACACGAGGGCTAGGAGGCCCAATGTCACAGAAATTGCACCTGGAAGGTCGAGCCGGACGCTCTCCAGCGAACGGCCGGCGGGAATGACGAAGGGGGTGAGAACGAGGATCGCGAGAGCGAAGGGCACGTTGATGAGGAAAGCCCATCGCCAGCTGAGCATGTCGACGAGCAACCCGCCGGCGAGCGCTCCAACCGTGAACCCGCCCGAGAGCAGCGTGCCGTTCAGACCCAACACCCGGGCGCGCTGCCTGTCGTCGGTGAAGGCCGTAATAAGCAGCGCCAGCGCCGCGGGCGCCGTTATCGCGGTGGCAATCCCCTGGAAAGCGCGTGCCCCAAGGAGAAGAAGCGGCCCGGTCGCAATGCCACCCGCTAGCGAGGCCAGCGCAAGGAGCGCGAGGCCTCCAACAAACAGCCGACGTCGGCCGTAGATGTCGCCCAGCCGACCAAACAGGAGAGACAGTCCGGCGGCCGGAAGCGCGAAAGCCGTAGCGACCCAAGGATAGTCGGCGAGGTCGAGGCCGACGTCGCGACCGACCTCGGGCAATGCGATATTGAGAATGGAGAAGTCGACCGAGAGCATGAAATTGGTGCCGAGAAGAAGCACCGCGATCAGCCGTTGCCGAGCGGTCATTGCGACCGATGCTTTTGCGTGCGCCGCGATGGATTCTGTCGCCATCACTGGAAATCCTTGAAATTCATGTGCCATCGCCATGAGTGGACACGCGTTCAAGCCAGTGCCCCGGCCAATTGCTCGAAGACCGAAGCCGATCGTCGTTGCGCTGGAACAGCGCCACGTCCGTCATGGATCCGCTCCTTCACCCCCTTGTCGCCGCTTCTGGCGTCGCTTGGTCCTGTGCTAAAGCGTAGGGGAGCTACGCTTAAATATACGTAGGGATCCTACGTTTATCAAGGGGGAGCTATTCGGCGTGCAGCAAAAGTCCATCCCAAAGCCAACCCGGCGGCCTCGCGCCGATGGCGAGCGCAACCGGGCACGCTTGGTTGCCGCAGCCAAAGGCGCCTTTGCCAGAGATGGCGCGGCTGTCAGCCTGGAGCAGATTGCACGCGACGCTGACGTCAGCATCGCCACGCTGTATCGCCACTTTCCGACGCGCGATGAGCTGATCTCGGAAGTGTACCAGCAGGAGGTCACGACGCTGATCGAAGCGGCCAATCAGCTGATCAGTAGGCGAGAACCGTCGGCTGCGCTTCGCGAGTGGCTGATGTTGTTCGTCGACTTTCTCGACACCAAGCACGGTATGGCGGAGGCGATGGATACGCTCATCGGCGGACCTGAACCCCTCTACAGCAAGACCCCGCACCGCCTCGACGTTCCGGTCAAGGCGCTGGTCGCCGGTGGGGTTGAGGCTGGTGTCTTTCGAGACGACATCGAGCCGCACGATCTGCTGCGCGCGCTCGCTGGCGTGGCACACGTCAGGCCGAGCAAGAGCTGGAAGCGGTCAGCAGGTCGGATGGTCGACCTTCTCCTCAGTGGCTTGCAGGCCAAGCCCAAGGTCAAAGCGGTGGCACAACGCGCTTGACGGAAGAGCGCGGCGTTTCATTTGCCATCGGGCGGCGAGCCACGGGGACGTCTGCCCGTCGCTCGAATTCAGGACTCTGCGCGCGCACCATGACAGAGCAAGAGTGCGATCGCGACAAGCGACGGTTCGGCCATGTCGCCCTCCGACAGCGGCCGGCCAACGGTCGAGTGCAATTGCACGAAATCGTGGACCGCAGCCGCGACGGTCGGGCCGGTTCGGCTTCCGCGCCTGCCCGCCAGCGCGGCCGAGACTCGCCGCCGCACCTAGCCTGGATTTCCACGGAGCCGGATCCGCCTCCGTGGAAATCCAGCCTAGGCGGCGAAGCGGCGGATCACCTCGCCCGGGCGCGAGCTGGGATCGGCGCAGAAGCCCTTCTCGTCGGTAACGTGGGCACCGTTGATCCAGACGCCGTGCAGGCCGACCGCCGAGGTCGTGAGCCGCGCCGCGCCGGCCGGCAGGTCGTGGACGCGCCGCTTGGGGCCGCGCGCCACCGTCGCCGGATCGAACAGCATCAGGTCGGCGGCCTTGCCCTCGGCGAGGGTGCCGCGGTCGGCGATGCCGAACAGGCTGGCCGGCTGTCCGGTCAGGCGGTGCACGGCCTGGGCGAGATCGAGGACGCCGAGATCGCGGCTCCAGTGGCCCATCAGGTGCAGGCCGAATCCGGCGTCGCAGAAGAAGGTAAGATGCGCGCCGGCGTCCGACAGCGAGATGTGCGTGTTCGGGTCGGCCAGGATCCGGCCGACCGCCTTCTCGTCGTTGTGAAGGAGCTGAGCCACGAACATCGTGTCGAGATTTTCCGACAGCGCGAAGTCGAGGATGAAATCGAGCGGATCCTTGCCCGCCTTGTTGGCGAGCGCCGCCAGGGTCGCGCCTTCCAGCGCGCGGTTCTGTTCCTTCGCCGTCTCGACGACGAACAGCTTGTCCCATTCGCTGTTGAACACCAGGCGGCCGCGCGAGGCGGCGAGCTCCCGGCGCACGGCATCGCGCCATGCCGGATCGCGGTAGACCTTCACCAGGTCGTCGAAGCCGTGCGCCGCCATTGCCGGCTTCCACGCCGTCATGCTTTCGAACAGGTACGGGCTCTTGAAGGTGAAATCCATGCTGAGCGGGCAGCACGAGGTCTGGGCGACCAGCTGATGACCGCGAGAGCGCGCCTGGTTCACCTGGTCGAGGGTGGTGAAGGCGGCGGTGGGATTGGTGTTGGAATGGAACACGGCCGCGATCACCACCGGGCGGCGGGCCTCGACGGCCAGCTCCTCGAGATAGGGGATCGACGTCTTGCTGCCCTTGGTCAGCATGTAGACGCCGCGGCCGCTGTCGCCCATCGCCTTCACCAGGGCGCGCAGCTCGCGGTCGTCGGCGAGGCGCGACGGCATGGGCGTACCGCCCTCGCCGTTGTGCGCCTCGGCGGTCGAGGAGGCGAAGCCGACGGCGCCGGCCGCCATCGCCTCGCGTACCTGCGTCACCATGCGGGCGATCTCGTCGTCGGTTGCGGCGCGCTCGGTCGCGTCCTCGCCCATGACGAAGGTGCGGATGGCGGAATGTCCGGAGAAGCAGGCGACGTTGGGACCGACGCCGCGGCGCTCGAGCATGTCGAGATATTGCGGGAAGCTCTCGAACTCCCAGTGGATGCCAGCGCGCAGGGCGTCGAGCGACATGCCCTCGACATGGGTCAGGTGGCGCATGGTGAGGTCGCGGTCGGCCGGCTTGCAGGGCGCGATGGTGAAGCCGCAATTGCCGAGCACCGCCGTGGTGACGCCGAGCGCCGGCGAGGGATCGATGAAGGGGTCCCAGGTGATCTGGGCGTCGTAATGGGTGTGGCCATCGATGATGCCGGGCGCCAGGGCGAGGCCGTCGGCCTTCACTGTCTCCTTCGTGGCGCCGAGCCTGCCGCCGACGGCGGCAATCCGGCCTCCTGTCACGCCGAGATCACCATGCACCGGGGCAGCTCCCGTGCCGTCGAAGATCTGTGCGTCCTTGATGACCAGATCGAACATGTGCCCTGTCCTCCTGGCGGCCATGTTGGCGGGGACGGCCGGCGATTTCCAGTCGGGTGACCGGTAGACTGGGCCATGATCGATGCAAACGACGAAGCCCTGCTAGAGACTTTGGTCGCGGCTCTCGCGCCGGTGCCCGGTGTGGCGGCAATCGCGCTGGGCGGGTCGCGCGCCCGCGGCACCGCGACCCCGTCCTCCGACTATGACATCGGCCTCTACTATCGAGGCGACCAGCCGATCGACGTCGAGGCATTGGGCCGGGTGGCGACGCTCCTGGACGACCGCGGCGGCGAGGCCTCGGTGACGCCGCTCGGCGGCTGGGGACCATGGATCGACGGCGGCGGCTGGCTGCTGGTGCACGGCGTCCATGTCGACCTGCTCTATCGCAATCTCGATCGCGTCGCGGCGGCGATCGACGACGCCCATGACGGAAAGGTCGACCGCTACTACCAGCCCGGCCATCCGCATGCCTTCCTGCCGACGATCTACATGGGTGAGGTGGCCTGTGCCCGCCTCCTGCACGATCAGCAAGGAGAGCTGGCGCGGCTGAAGGCCCGCACGATGCCTTATCCCTGTGCGCTGGCAACGGCGCTGCGAGCGCGCTTCGAGTGGGAAGCGACGTTCTCGCTCGAGAATGCCCGCAAGAGCCTCGACCGGGCCGACGTGTCCTATCTCGCGGGGTGCGTCTTCCGGTCGGTCGCCTGCCTCTGCCAGACGCTGTTCGCGCTGAACGGCATATACCTGTTGAACGAGAAGGGCGCGGTCGGGACGGTCGATGGATTCGCGCAGCGACCGAAGGATTTCACGCGCCGCGTCGCCGGCCTCTATGCCGACCTCGGTCGTGGTGCGCATGCTCTGGCCCTCGATCAGCTGACGGCGCTGATCGGGGAGACACGTCGACTGCAATAGCTCCCGTCTTCCTGAGCGCAACGCCAGGTGTTGTCCCGAGTCGGACGCGTGGCGTCGCAAGCGTCGTCAGCGAAGGACCTCATCGCCGCGGGCCACTGGAACATCCTGGAACTTCCGGCAATGAGATCCTTCGCTGCGCCCAGGGTGACGTGGAAGAATCATGGCCCGCCAACGACAAACTTCTCCTCGACGACATAGCTCCTGATGCGGCCGATGAACCTGGCGCCATCGGCGTGCAGGGCCTTCATCTCGGGCGTTCTCGCTGCCGCCTCGAGGGCGGCCTGGTCGTCGAACCACAGCTCGGCGATGCCGTCGATCTCGACATCGGTTGCCGGGATGTCGGCGCGGGTGCGTTCGCCGGAGATGTGGTTCTGCACATAGCGGCGCAGGCCGGGCACCGCGTGGGCCAGTGGCGCGTGCGTGTCGATCCAGTGACGCATGAACTGCTCGTGGGTCCAGCCGTCCTTGCGGGTCAGGAGACCGATGGTCTTGATCATGTTGGGCGATGTCCTCCGTCCCGCTTACTATGGGCCATGATCCGCCTGGTCGCGATTGCATTCCTCGTGCTGCTCGCTGGCAGCGCGTCGGCGCAGAGCGTGCGCTTTCCCAGTGTCGCCGTCGGTTCGTCCCGGGCGGGGCCGGAGATCGGCGGCTGGATGTACAGGCCGTCCGGCGCCGGACCGTTCGCGGGCGTCGTCCTCGCCCATCCGTGCAATGGCGTGAGCCGCCACACCGAGATGTGGGGCAAGCTCGTGGCGAGCTGGGGTTACGTCGTCGTCGCTCCCGATTCGTTCGGTCCGCGCGGCGAGAAGTCGGTGTGCGGCCGCGGCAGGGCCGTCAGCCCATCCATGCGGGTGGCCGACATCGCCGGTGCGATGGAATACCTCGATGCCCAGCCCTTCGTACGGCGTGGCGACATCGGCATCATCGGGCACAGCCACGGCGGCTCGACGGCCGTGAGATCCGCCCAGAGAAGCTATGGCCTGGCGGCGCGAGGGTTGAAGGCCGCCGTCGCCTATTATCCTGGCTGCCAGGCGCAGTTCGATCGCGACGTCGCCGTGCCCCTCCTGATCCTGATCGGCGACAAGGACGACTGGACTCCAGCCGACAATTGCCGGCGGCTGCAGGCGGCGGGCTTCGCGCAGCCCGATCTCGTCGAGATCGTCTACTATCCGAACGCCCTTCACAGCTTCGACAGCAGGGGACCGGATCGCACGATCACGGTCGCCGACGGCAAGAGCCACCGCCTGGGCTACGACCCCTCGGCGGCGCCGGACGCCGAGGCGCGCGCGCGGGCGTTCTTCGCCCGCTACCTGGGCAAATGAGACCGGTCAGTCGACGGTGATCTTGCTCGCCTTGGCGAGCTCGCGCCACTGCTTGATCTCGAGGCCGATGATGGTGCGGAACTGGTCGGGTCCATCGTCGCCCGGCTCGATGCCGTCCTTGTCGAAGCGCGCCTGTGTCTCGGGCAGGGCAACGAAGCGCTTGATGGCTGCTGCCAGCTTGGTCACGACCACATCGGGCGTCGCGGCCGGCGCGACGACGCCCATCCACAGATAGCCTTCGAAGCCGGGCAAGGTCTCGGCAATCGTCGGTACCTGGGGAAACTGCTTGAGCCGGGCGTCGCTGGTCACCGCGAGCAGGTTCAGCTTTCCCTGCGCGATCAGCTGTGCGGACTGCGTGTAGTTGTCGAGCTTGGCCTGGACCTGTCCCGCCACGAGATCCTGAAGCGCCGGCATCGCGCCGCGGTAGGGCACGTTGGTCACCTGGAACTGCAGGCGCAGCATCATCAGCTCCATGGTGATGTGCGGCAGGGTGCCGTTGCCAGCGTTGCTGACGTTGATCTTGCCCGGGTTCTTCCGGGCATGGTCGACGAACTCCTTGAACGTCGTGACCGGCAGGCTGGGATGGCTGACCAGCAGCATGGGCACCTGGCCGACGATCGCGACTGGCCGAAGGTCCTTCTCCGCATCGTATGGTATCGACGCCCTGAAGGCGGCGTTGACGGTGTGGCCCGGCGTCGTGAGCAGCAGCGTGTAGCCGTCGGCGGGCGCCTTGGCGACAATGTCCGTGGCGATCACGCCGCCGGCGCCCGTCTTGTTGTCGACCATCACCGGCTGGCCGAGATCGGCGGCGAGGCGTTCCGCCAACAGGCGCGCCACCAGATCGGTGACGCCGCCCGGCGGGAAGGGAACGACCAGCCGGATCGGCTTCTCCGGATACTCCGCCTGCGCCGTCGCTGCGAGCGACAGCACGAGGACAATTGCGAGGACGAGGCGCTTCATGGCGGCAGGATACCGCTCAGCTGCAGGCCCTGTCATCACGAGCGCGGGAGGTGTCACAAGGATGGAAGGTCAAGTGCCGGGAGCGCGCCACTCATAGGCGCTAACCTACAAAGAATCCTCACCCTGAGGAGCGGCCTGCAGGGCCGCGTCTCGAAGGGTCGGCAACACGACGAGTGCTGCGACACTGCTATTTCCGCGATTTCGTGTGTGGCCCATCCTTCGAGACGGCCGCTACGCAGCCTCCTCAGGATGAGGATTTTGTTGGGTCTTCGATCAATCTTAGCCCCTATGAACGCGCCACTGGTGGCGGAGTAAACTCCGCCAAGGTGGCGCTTTTCTTGCCGATCACACATCCCATGAGCGCCACACGAAGGGCGCGCTCCCGGCAATGACCCCTCAGCTCAAGCCCCCGGCGCCAGCCCCATCTGACGGCAGAGCAGCACCAGGGTCTCGTAGATCACGTGGGCGCAGAGGTGGGCTGCCATGCCGTTGACGTCCTGCGGCGGGCTCACCGTGGCGACGTCGACGGCGACGATGTTGAGGTCGGTGAGGCAGCGCAGCAGGTCGATGCCCTCGCGCGCCGACAGGCCGCCCCATGACGGCGTGCAGACGCCGGGCGCGACCGACGGATCGAACACGTCCATGTCGAAGCAGAGATAGACCGGCCGCTTGCCCACCTTGTCGCGGAACTCGGCCATGCGCTGGGCGAAGCCGCCGCGCACCAGCTCGTCGAGCGACACCACCTTGTAGCCGAGGCTCATGGCGCGCGGCACCACGCCTTGTGCATAGGTCGTGCTGCGGATGCCGACATGCCAGGAGAACTCGGGATCGACCAGACCCTCCTCGGCGACGTGGGTGAACTGGGTGGCCGAGTTGTACTTCTCGTCGGCGCCGTATGGGTAGGAATCGGTGTGCGCATCGATGTGCAGTGCCGCCATCCCGCGGTGCTTCTTGCCGACGGCGCGCGCCACCGGCACGGTCACCGAGCCGTCGCCGCCGATGGTGACCGGGATGGCGCCGGCCTCGACGATGCGGTCGACCGCCTGCTCGGTGCGCTCGAAGGCGTCGACGATCTTGCTCGGCGTCAGCCTGACGTTGCCGCAATCGACCAGCCCGAGCGCCGCCACCGGATCGAAATCGGCGTGCGTGGGATTGTAGCGCCGCATCAGCGCCGATTGCTGGCGCACCGAGTCGGGACCGAGGCGTGCGCCGATGCGCATGTTGGTGCCGCAGTCGAACGGGATTCCCAGGATCGCCGCCCTGTTGCCCGGCCCGGGCCGGCCGTAGGGCGCGCCCATGAAGGTCATCGGCGAGGTGAAGAGGTCCTGATCGGAAAGCCGGTCCATGGTCACTGTCCTGCCTGCATGACGATGCGGCCTTCGCTCGGCGCCTCCAGGAGGGCGAAACAGCGCAGCAGGGTGGTCTTGCCCGACCCGCTCGGGCCGACCACGCAGACCACGTCGCGCTCCATGACCGGCAGCGTGACCCGGGTCAGCACCTGATGCGCGCCGAACCGCTTGGTCACCTGTTCCGCCACGATGATTGGCGCCGCCATCGATCTTCGCCCCTCCCGGACGAAAGGTTACTCCTCCGGCCAATATAAGCAATTCCTATGCCCGGGCTCATTCCACTCCAGCTTTGGCAAATGGTTTGCTACAAAGGCCCGTGGAAGAGGCAAAATCGCCGATAACGGGTGTTTATACGTCAATGGATGTCAAGCTGCTGGAAACATTCCGGGCGGTCGTCGACCATCGCTCGGTCACTGCGGCCGCCGGCGTGCTGGGCGTCACCCAGCCCGCCGTCAGCACGCAGATCGCGCGCCTCGAGGAGACCATCGGTTTCGCCCTGTTCGAGCGCTCTGGCGGTCGGCTGAAGCCCACGCCTGAAGGGCTGCTATTCTACGCCGAGGCCAACCGTGTGCTGAGCGAGGTCGATCGTCTGGCCACCACCACCGCACAGATTCGCGAGGGCCAGGCGGGGCGCCTGGTGATCGCCAGCCATCCTTCCGCGGCAATCTCGCTGCTGCCGCCGCTGGTGGCCGATTTCCTGCAGTCGCGGCCCGGCGTCTCGGTGCGCCTGGTGTCGCGCCATTCCGACGTGGTGAGCCAGCTCCTGCCGAGCGAGAGCTTCGATATCGGGATCGCCGAGCTGCCGATCGACGACACCGCGGTCAAGCTCGTGAAGTACCGCACGCGCTGCGTTGCCATTCTGCCGCCGCGCCATCCCCTGGTGTCGCAAAAGGTCCTGACGCCCAGGCTCCTGGCTGAGCATCCGATGGTGCTGCCGATGCGCTCGCAGCAGGTGCCGACGCGGATCTTCGCGGCCTTCGCCGCGGCCGGCGCCGCGTTGAACATCGTGGCGGAAGCCGAGTTCTTCGCCACCTTGTGTGCGCTCGTCGCCGCGGGCGCGGGCTGGTCGCTGGTCGACCGGCTGTCGGCCGCGAGCTTCTCCCATCTCGGTCTCGTCAGCCGGCCGTTCGAGCCGGCGATCGTCTACGAGATTGGCGTCTTCCATCGCGCCGACCGCGAGCCGTCGATGCTGGCGGCATCCTTCCTCGAGCTGCTCGAGGACAAGCTCGGTGGCTGACCCGACCTCGCTCAGGCTCGATCCTGCCATTGCGGCCGAGCTGCTGGCCGATCCCGGCCTGTGGCGCGACTTCAACGACATCTGCGATTGCGGCGGCCGGCTGGCCGGCACCGAGAGCGAGAGGCGCGCCTTCGCCCTGCTGCGCGAGCGCGTGCGGGCGGCATCGCCGGCAAACTCCGGTCGCTCCATCCCGGTGCCCTACGGCGGCTGGCGGGCCAAGCGGGCGACGCTGCGCCTGCCCGATGGCAGCAACGCAGCGTGCCACCCCCTCGTCCGCACGATCGCGACGTCGCCGCAGGGCCTCGCGGCCGAGGTCATCGATCTCGGCCGCGGCACGCCTGAGGAATTCGAGGCGCACGCGGCCGAGATACCGGGCCGGATCGTCCTCGTGCGCCACGAGCTGATGTTCGCCGCCGGAACCATCCATCGCCGGCGCAAGTACGATGCGGCACGCGCCCACGGTGCGGCGGGTTTCCTGATCGCCGGGCCCTTGCCCGGCCACGTCGTCGCGGGATCGTCGGGCCGGCAGGCGGGCGACGGCATCCCGGCGCTGGGCATCGCGCCCGAGACGGCGGCGCGGCTCGGCCGTTGGGCCGCTGGATTTCCAACGGCCACCATGACGATCGGGACGGAGGAGGGGCCGGCCGAGACCGAGACGCTGATCTACGACTATCCCGGCATGACCGACGAGTGGGTCGTGCTGAGCGCGCATGTCGACGGCCACGACCTCGCCGAGAGCGCGATGGACAACGGCACCGGCCTCGCCTCGGTGCTCGCCGTGACGCGGGCGCTGGCGCCGCATGTCGCCGGGTTCCGCCGCGGCTTGCGGGTGATGTTCTTCAGTGTCGAGGAGTGGGCGCTCACCGGCTCTGCCCAGTATGTCGAGGCGCTCGGCGCCGAGGAGCGCCGCCGGATCGCCCTCAACGTCAATCTCGACTCGGTCGCCGGCAGCCCCAACCTCGCCGCCCTGACCAGCGGCTTCGGTGGCGTCGAGCCGTTCGTCCTGGGAGTCGCCGAAGCCAACGGGCTCGCCGTGCGCACGGTGCGCCCCCTGATGACCAATTCCGACCACGCCAACTTCGCCCAGGGCGGCATCCCCGCCCTGCGTCTGGTCGCCGGCTTCGACGACCCTGCCGCCAACCTCCGCCTCGTTCTCACCCCCGCCGACACACGCGACAAGATCGGCCACGGCGAGCTGCGCATGGCGACCCTGCTCACGGCGGCGCTGGTCGCCGCCGCGTGCACCGCCGAGCCGGCGGAAGCGGCGAGGTGGCGCGGCTGAGTCTTCTGGACCGGCGGGTATCCTGCCTGCGCACACCCATGAGCGGGCAGGATCAAGAGGGCTATGCCGGCGTCTTCAGGAACTGCAGCAGCAGGCGGTTGACCTCGTCGGGCTGCTCCTGCTGCACCCAGTGGCCGGCGCCTTCGATGAGGTGGATTTCCTTCATGCGGGTGCAGGCCGTCTTCTGCATGCGGTCGATGGCGCCCGGGTTCTGGTAGATGCCCCAGTCGCTGCGCCCCGAGATGAAGGTCGCGGGCACGTCGATGGTGCGCCCGCTGTAGATCTCGTGCTCGGCGCCGAAGCGGCCGGTTGTGCGCACGCGATAGGCGTTGAGCCCGCCCTGGAAGCCGGTGCGCGTGTACTCGGCGCTGTAGACCTCGAGCTCGCGATCGGGCAGCCAGGTGTTGCTGGCGATCTCGGCCGGCGTCGGCATTTCCTTGGCCACGGTCTCGGCCATGCCGTCGGCCAGGTCCATGACGTAGTAGGTCGGCATCTTCGCCAGCTCCTCGGCGATCCAGCCTTTCAGGGGGAAAGGCTTGTTGGCTTTCCAGTCGGCGCTCTTGTGATGGTAGTAGGCGCGCAGGAAATCGTGCACGCCCTGCCCGGCCTGCCAGATGTTCGCGTTGGCGGGACGCGTCGAGTAGTACCACTGGTAGTGCTTGCGGGGCCGCGGCAGGGCCGCCAGGGCGGCGTGGACGTCGGGCGTCGCGCCGGCCGACGCCGGCTTGTCCGCGGTGTCGTACGGCAGGGCAGGCAGGCCGCCGAAGGGGGCGCTCATCAGCACCAGGCGCTTGAAGAGATCGGGTCGCACCAGCGCGGCATACGAGGCGATGGAGGCGCCGAAATCGTGGCCGACGACGGCCTCCGCCGTCCGGTGCCCGTGCGCGAGCAGCACGCCGATCGCATCGCGCAGCAGGTTGGTGAAACGAAAGCTCGCGAGGTCGCCGTCATAGTCGGCATCCCAGCCGGTCGTGCGGCCATAGCCGCGATGATCGGGCGCGATGGCATGGTAGCCGGCCGCGCCGAGCGCCGGCAGCACCTTGCGCCAGCTGTAGGCCAGCTCGGGAAAGCCGTGCAGCAACATCACCGCCGGCCGGCCCTTGGTCTCGAAGCCGGCTTCGAGCACGTGGATGTCGAGGCCGTTGATGCCGGGCAGGATGCGCGCCCGCACGCCCGGGGGAAGTACGGAGGAGGGAAGCGCGTCCATGAGTGTGCCCGTCTGTCGTTGCCGAGGTTGGCGGCACCCTACGCTGCGGCCATCGAAAAGGGCAGGCCGGTGTGGTTCAGCCGGGCGTTTCGGATGACCGCACCGGCTTCGGCCTCCGAGTGATCTCAGTCGTGATGCTCGGCCAGCTGGTCGAGCGCGCGCTCGACTTCGGTGGCGACGCAGTGGCGATACCCCAGCGATTCCGGCGAGAGCTCGTAGGCCAGGCAGATCTCGCGGGCATCTCGTGTCGCGCGCGCCTGACGGGCGGCGAGGTCGGGCTGGCCACGATCGAAGGCCAGCGCCGCGCGGGCGACGCAGCCTTCGAACGCAGCCGTGCTGGGCGCCACGCCATTCTGCAAGCAGACCTGCTCGGCAAGAACCAGTGCCTGTCCCGATTGACCATGAGCCCGAGGAAGCATCGCGGCCGTCACGGCGAGGGCTCCGAGGGCGACCATGATCGTCGAGCCTCGAACCATGGCGTCCTCCTTTCCGGCCTGTTGCCGCGGCGGGTGGTGGAGTTCGAAGGCGTCGGCGAGCTAGTCGTGTGCGACCTGCGGGCCGTACTTCAGCTCCTCGGTAGCGAATACCAGCAGGGCGCGCGCCGCCGTTTCCTTGTCGATGCAGGCCTGAAGGCCCGACGTCTGGACCTGCAGCCCATAGGAAAGGCAGGCTTCTCGGGCGCTGGCCGCGACCCGGGCGAACTTGCGGGCCATTTCCGGCTCACCCCACTCGAGCGATCGGGTGGTCTGCGACAGGCAGTACTCGTGGCCCTCCATCCCGGGTTTCAATCCCTGTTCCCGGCATATCCGCTGCGCCATGCTCTGCGCCGACGCCGGCGGCACGGGCGGCAGGAAGGCGACAAAGGCCGCGGCCAGCAGCGCGCTTCCCAGCGCCGCGGTCGCATTCAATTGGCTGCGAGTCATGTGATCCTCCTCAACCCCTCGCGGAGGTCGTGTGCACAGTGAACGCCGCCGCCGTGGAGCGGTTGCCGCGGAGTTCCGGTCTCGCCGACACATTTCGGCCGCAATCTGCGCCGTCCCGGGAATGAGGCTCGCAGTCGCCCGGGGCAGGACGGGCGAGTTCGGGCAGTCCTGATCCGCTCGTCCGAAGCCCCGTGTCCTCGGAGCGTCCCAGAAGAAACCCGGCCGCGATGCGGCCTTGGCCTTCGCCTTCATTCCGGGCGGGCGCTGCCTTCAGGACGACAGGAAGAACGCTCAGTAGCTCTTGGGCAGACCGAGCACGCGCTCCGCGACGTAGCACAGGATGAGCTGCTCGCTGACCGGCGCGATGCGGGCGATCATGACCTCGCGCAGGAAGCGCTCGACGTGGAACTCCTTGGCGTAGCCGTAGCCGCCGTGCGTGAGGATGGCGCGCTCACAGGCCTCGTAGGCAACGCGCGCCCCGAGATACTTCGCCGAGTTCGCCTCGGCGCCGCACTCCTTGCCGTTGTCGTAGAGCCACGCCGCCTTGAAGGTCAGCAGGTTGGCAGCCTCGAGCTGCATCCAGCTCTCGGCCAGGGGATGCTGGATCGCCTGGTTCTTGCCGATCGGCCGGCCGAACACGATGCGCTCCTTGGCATATTGCGTCGCCTTGGCGAGCGCCGCCTTGCCGATGCCGATCGCCTCGGCGGCGATCAGCACGCGCTCGGGGTTGAGCCCGTGCAAGAGATAGTGGAAACCCTTACCTTCCTCGCCGATGCGGTCCTCGAGCGGCACCTTGAGGCCGTCGATGAACACCTGGTTGGTGTCGATCGCCTTGCGGCCCATCTTCTCGATCTCGCGCACCTCGATCTTCGAGCGGTCGAAGTCGGTGTAGAACAGCGACAGCCCGTCGGTCGCCCGCCGGCATTTCTCCTTTGGCGTGGTGCGGGCGATCAGCAGCATCTTGTCGGCGACCTGTGCCGTCGTCGTCCAGGTCTTCTTGCCGTGCACGATGTAGCCGTTGCCGTCGCGCTCGGCCTTGGTGTCCAGCGCCGTGGTGTTCAACCCGGCATCGGGCTCGGTGACGGCGAAGCAGCCCTTGATCTTGCCCTTGATGATGTCGGGCAGGATGCGCCTCTTCTGCTCGTCGGTGCCGAACACGACGATCGGGTTGGGCCCGAAGATGTTGAGATGGATCGCCGACGCGCCCTGCAGCGCGGCGCCCGACTCGGCCACGGTCTGCATCAGCAGCGCCGCCTCCGTGATGCCGAGACCGGAGCCGCCATATTCCTCCGGCATGGCGATGCCGAGCCAGCCGGCATCGGCCATCGCCTTGTAGAAGTCGGCCGGGAAGCCGCCTTCCTTGTCTTTCTTCAGCCAGTATTTGCCGTCGAACTGCGCGCACAGCCTGGCGACGCTGTCCTTGATGGCGAGTTGGTCCTCGGAGAAGGCGAAATCCATGGTGGTCTACTCTTCTGATCTTCGTTTTTTTCCTCCTCTCCCCCGCCAGGGGGAGAGGTTGGGTGAGGGGGTTGCGCACGTCGTCGCCCCCTCACCTGGCCTCTCCCCCTTTGGGGAGAGGAACATGAGCTCGGAGGACCTACCGGTTCATTCCCAGGAAGCCCATCAGGATGCGGTTGAACTGCTCGGGCCGCTCGACGTTCGGCAGGTGGCGGGCCTTGGCGATGCCTTCGTAGCGGCCGCCGGGAACCTTGGAGGCGATGAGCTGGTTGCGGTCGGGCGGGGTGCCGGCGTCCTCGTCGCCGCAGATCACCAGGGTCGGCACCTTGATGGTCGGCAGGCGATCCTCGTAGTCGAAGCTCTGGATCGCCGAGGCGCAGCCCAGGAAGCCGGCCGGCGTGGTGTTGCTGATCGTGTCGCGGACCTCGCGCCAGCGCGTCGGGTTCGCCTGCTTGAACTCGTCGGTGAACCAGCGCTCCATGGTGCCGTCGGCCAGCGCGGCGAGCGTGCCGGCCTTGCGCACGACCGCCTTGCGCTCGTCCCACGCTCCGGTCGAGCCGGGCGGCGTCGACGGTTGCGTGTCGCAGAGCGTCAGCGAGAGCAGCCGGTCGGGATTGGCGAGCGCGAAGCCCTGGCCGATCATGCCGCCGATCGACAGGCCGACATAGTGCACCTTGCCGATGCCCAGCACGTCGAGCGCGCCCTTCACGTCGGCCGCGAGCGCGTCCATGGTGTATTCGCCCTCGACCGGGCTGCTGCCGCCGTGGCCACGCATGTCGAGGCGCAGCACGCGATAGCCGGCGCCCAGCAGAGGCACCATCTGCTCGACCCACATGCCGCCGTCGGCATTGAGCGAATGGGTGAAGCACACCGTCGGCGCGCCCTGCGGGCCGGCGAGGTCGAAGTAGATCTTGCGGTTGTCGTGAGAGAGCAGCATGGGTCGATTCCTCCGATCGATTGGTCACATGGCCGAGAGGCCACCGTCGATGACGACTTCCGAGCCGGTCATGAAGCTCGACTCGTCCGAGGCGAGGAACACCAGCGCCCAGCCCACTTCCTCCGGCCGGCCGAGCCGGCCGATCGGCACCTGGCGGCCGAGCTTCTGCTGCATCACCTCGTTGCCGAAGCGGTCGCGGTAGCGGTCGAGGATCGGCGTGTCGATGAAGGTCGGATGCACCGAGTTGCAGCGGATGTTGTAGCCCGACTTGGCGCAGTGCAGCGCCACCGACTTGCTGAGCAGCCGCACGCCCGCCTTGGCCGAGTTGTAGGCCGCCATGTTGGCGCCGGCGATGATGCCGGAGATCGACGAGATGTTGATCACCGAGCCGCCCAGCCGATGGGTGTGCTTCTTGATCTCGGCGACGCCGTGCTTGCATCCCAGGAAAACGCCGTCGAGGTCGATGGCATGGACGTGCCGCCATTCCTCGAGCGTGATGTCCTCCACCGTCTTGCCGAGCCCGATGCCGGCGGAGTTCACCAGCACGTGCAGCGCGCCGTACTTGTCGACGGCCTCGCGGATGGCGGCTTTCCAGTTGTCCTCGCTGGTGACGTCGAGCTTCACGAAATGGCCGGCCGAGCCCAGCTTGTCGGCCACTGCCTTGCCGCGGTCGACAGCGATGTCGGCGACCACCACCCGGGCGCCTTCCTGGGTCATCAGGGCGGCGGCGTTGGCGCCCAGCCCCGAGGCGCCGCCGGTAATCAGGGCCACCTTGCCTGCCAGCCGATCGGTCATGTCCGTCTTCCTCCCGCTCTTGTCTCGCGGTGCGCGATGTAGCTCGTGGCGGTCACGATGATCGCTGCTCCCACGAAGGTCCAGACGTCGGAGGTCTTGCCCCAGACCGCGACGTCCATCAAGGCGGCCCACACGATGCCGAGAAAGGTGATGGGCTGCAGGGCGGAAATGTCGAGCAGGCGGTAGGCCCATGTGATGAAGAAGTAGCCGAGCGTCCCGAACACTCCCATCGACACGAACAGCGCGAGCTGCGGCAGGGTCGGCGTCTGCCAGTACCACAGGCCGAGCGGCGCGAAACAGATCATGCCGACGAGGCTCTGCCAGAACACCACGCCGGCCGGCCGATCGCGACCGGAAACGACCTTGCCCACGAGATTCGAGCCGGCCATCAGCGGCACCGCCAGCAGCATCATCAGGATGCCGGGATTGAGCTCGGTGAGGCCGGGGCGCACGATCACCAGCATGCCGACGAAGCCGACACCGACAGCGGCCCAGCGTCGCCAGTGCACCTTCTCATGCAGGAAGATCACCGCGCCGATGGTGACGAAGATCGGTCCCGTGAAACCCAGCGCCGCCATGGTGGCGAGCGGCAGCCACACCACGGCCTCGTACCACAGGCCATAGCCCGACGTATGGAACAGGCCGCGGAAGGAGTGGAGCTTGAGGTCCTGCGTGCGGAGGCCCGCGACGCCCGCGCGCCAGAGCAGCCACGGCGTGATCACGGCGAGACCGGCGATCCAGCGCCCCCAGGCGACGAAGAGCGGCGGCATCTCGCTCGCCAGCTCCTTCACCGAGCCGTTGAGGAAGTTGAAGAAGATGCCGGAGACGACGGCCAGCACGAAGCCGCGCATCGTGCGCGAGGGAATCAGGCGCGAGAGCGAATCCACTTCGGTGGCGGGGGCGGACATCGGCATCGGGCTTGCCCGTGTGGCGGGCGACGGTCAAGCTCGTGTCACGAAGGAGATTTCTCGATGCGGCTGCGTCTGTTCGGTTTGTCGATTGCCGTCCTGTCCGCCCTGGTGGGCACTGCGGCGGCGCAGGATTCCTACCCCAGCCGTCCGGTGCGCTGGATCGTGCCGTTCGTGGCCGGCGGGCCGACCGATACGCTGTCGCGAATCCTCACCGCCCGGCTCGCCGAGATCTGGGGCCAGAGCGTCGTCGTCGACAACAAGGGCGGCGCGTCGGGCGCCATCGGCGCGGACCTCGTGGCCAAGGCGGCACCCGATGGCTACACGGTGATGCTGGGCACGCAGAGCACCAATGCATCGAACGTGCTGTTCTTCCCCAACCTGCCTTACGATCCGATCAAGGACTTCCAGCCGCTGACGCTGATCGGCACGGCCTGCATGGCGCTGGTGATCCCGCCGTCGGTGCCGGCCAGCACGGCGCAGGAGCTGGTGGCCTGGATCAGGAAGCAGGACGGCGGCGTCGCCTATGCCTCGGCGGCACCCGGCAGCTCGCAGCACGTCGCTGCCGAGCTGCTGGTCAAGCGCACCGGCATCAAGGCCACGCACGTGCCTTATCGCGGAAGCGCCGCCGCCATGCCCGACCTGATGAGCGGCCGCATCACCTACATGTTCGACAACCTGCCGTCGGCGTTGCCGCAGGCGCGCGCCGGCAAGGTCAAGGCGCTGGCCCAGACCTGCGCCAGGCGCTCGCCGTCGGCACCGGACCTGCCGACGATGGAGGAGGCGGGCTTCCCCGACTTCGCGATCGAGGGCTGGTACGGCATCTTCGCGCCGGCGAAGACGCCCCGGCCGATCGTCGACAAGCTCTCGGCCGACATCAACAAGGTGCTGATGGAGCCGGCTTCGCTGGAGCGCTGGAAGACCCTGGGCTTCGATCCGATCGGCACCACCCCCGAGGCGTTCGCCGAGCGGCAGAAGGCGGACCTCGCCTATTGGAAGCGCATGATCGACGACACGGGCATCAAGGTGGAGTAGGGGCCGTTCGGGGGGCGGCTCGTCAGCGCGAGGTTCTTCTCGTCCGGACCGCGAGCCTCCCGCTTGCTCAGAGGTCACGAGCGAGCGGGACGCTCGCGGTCCGGGAGAGCATGAAGCGTGACGGGCAGCCTGTTGCGCCGGCGCCGGCAGGCGTAGACTGCGGCCGCAAGGAGGACCTCCATGGACACCATCGTCGCTCGCCGCGCGCTCGACACCACGCCCGTCGCACCCTCATTGTTCGCGCACTTCGTGCTGCGCTCGTCCAACATGCCGAAGATGGTCGATTGGTATTGCACCGTGCTCAACATGCATGTGGTGCAGCGCAACGACTTCATCTGCTTCATGACCTACGACGACGAGCATCACCGGCTGGCGATCGTCAACGTCGAGGGGTTGCACGAGCCTGACCAGAAGGCATGGGGCCTGGCGCACGTCGCCTACACCTTCCGCGACATCGGCCAGCTGCTGTCGACCTGGCGCCGCCTCAAGGACAAGGGTATCGAGCCCTACCGGCCGATCCATCACGGCCCGACGATCTCGATGTACTACCACGACCCCGACGGCAACTCGGTGGAGCTGCAGGTCGATCGCTTCAAGACCAAGGAAGAGTGCTCGGCCTATTTCACGAGTGACGCCTTCCGCAAGAACCCGATCGGCGTCGCCTACGATCCGGCCGCGCTGGCTGGTGCCTACGAGGCGGGCATGCCGGAGAGCGAGCTCATGAAGATGCCCGACGGTCCGCCCGCGCCCCTCGGTTCGGCTCGGCGCTAGCTGGCGAACAGCAGGACCAGTGCCGTCCCGCCGATGGCGACGACGGCGAAGGCCACGCCGATGATCATGAAGTGGCGTGGCCGATAGGTATTCGCCTCGATGGTCCGCGCAACGTGGAGATAGTGCCACGACGCGCCGAGCATGATCAGCACGCCCAACGCTATCAGGCCGATGCCGACCGTCTCGCCATGGCGGTTGACCGCCTGCTCCGACGCCGGCGTGCGGTGGAACTCGAGGAGGAACAGGCTGAAGCGATTCAGCGCGACGCCGAAGGTCATGACCGCGATCGAGGTGCGCACCCAGGCGAGGATGGTCCGCTCGTTGGCGAGATGCTCGGCGACATGCTGGGTCTTCGGTATCGGCTGATCCACTGAGGCCTCCCGAGGCGGGCGAAGAGAAAAGGCGCGATCCGGCAGGATCGCGCCCCATTCTTTTCAGTCAAGAATCCCGAACCAGAGAGATAACCTCGCCCTGAGGAGCCACGCGGAGCGTGGCGTCTCGAAGGGTGGGATACGGCACCAATGTTGCTGACCCTTCGAGACGCGGCCTGCGGCCGCTCCTCAGGGTGAGGTCAATCCTGTTTCAAGCTCAGCAATACCACTCAGTTGTACTTGGCGATCTCCAGCCGGCCGACCTGGTCGCGATGGACCTCGTCGGGGCCGTCGGCCAGGCGCAGCGTGCGCTGGTGGGCGTACATGCTGGCGAGCTTGAAGACTTGGCTGACGCCGCCCGCGCCATGCAGCTGCAGGCAGCGATCGACGACCTTGGAGCTGATGTTGGGCACCGCCACCTTGATCATGGCAATCTGCTGGCGGGCTTCCTTGTTGCCGAACTTGTCCATCGCCCAGGCGGCCTTGAGTACCAGCAGACGGGCCATGTCGATCTCCATGCGCATGTCGGCGACATGGGCCTTGGTCACGCCCATCTCGGAGATGCGCTGGCCGAAGGCGACGCGGCTCTTGGCGCGCTTGATCGCCATCTCGAGCGCCCGCTCGGCGACGCCGATGGCGCGCATGCAGTGATGGATGCGGCCCGGGCCGAGGCGGCCCTGGGCGATCTCGAAGCCGCGGCCTTCCCCCAGCAGGATCGCCGACTTGGGCACCCGCACGTTGTCGTAGACCACCTCGGCATGGCCGTGCGGGGCGTCGTCGTAGCCGAAGACGTGCAGCATCTTGACGATCTTGATGCCCTGGGCGTCGCGCGGCACCACGATCATCGACTGCTGGCGGTAGGCCGGCGCGTTGGGATCGCTCTTGCCCATCAGGATGATGACCTTGCAGCGCGGGTCGCCCATGCCCGACGACCACCATTTGCGGCCGTTGATGACGTAGCTGTCGCCGTCGCTCTCGATGCGGCATTCGACGTTGCGGGCGTCGGACGAAGCGACGGCCGGCTCGGTCATGGCGAAGCAGGAGCGGATCTCGCCGTTGAGCAGCGGCTTCAGCCACTTCTCCTTGTGCTCGGCCGAGCCGTAGCGGGCGAACACCTCCATGTTGCCGGTGTCGGGGGCCGAGCAGTTGACCGCCTCCGAGGCGATCGACGAGCGGCCCAGCACCTCGCAGATCGGCGCATAGTCGAGGTTGGAGAGACCCATCGTGCCGTGCGTGTCGCCCGAGGCCCGGTCGGCCGGGAGGAACATGTTCCACAGGCCGCGCTTCTTGGCCTCGGCCTTGCACTCCTCGAGGACCGGCGGGAGCGACCAGCGGTCCTTGGCCTTCTCCATCTGCTCCTCGTAGACGGGCTCGGCCGGGTAGATGACCTCGTCCATGTACTTGTTGAGCTTCTCGAGCAGCGCCTTGCTGCGATCGGAGTATTCGAAATCCATCTGGCCTCTCCCTCTGGTGCTGGGCGGAATGTGGCCGAAAACCGGGCCGATGTGAACGGGCATTCAGGCCGCACCCGTCCGTTCGCGGAGCGGATGGGCGCCGCCAGAGGAAGGCGACGCATCCTTTTCAGGACGAGAAGCGCCAGGACGGCGGCCAGCGTGTTCATGGCGGGCCGCCAGGAAGACCACGTGCCAGCTGCCGCTTTCGGCCATCAGGAGGGAGGCGACGGGTACCCGCAGGCCGGCCGTTCCTTTGGCCGCATGGAGCAGCCGGCATTGGTGGTTGCATGGCGGCTCCCCAATCGCCGGCCGAACGTCCCGCGGCCCTACGACGGGCCGCCTCGGCGCGCGACCTTTTGATTTGTGTCAAGCTTCGGCCGATGCCCCGTCGATACACGAAAGGCAGCATGCCATGGGATTGGGCTGTCGATGTCGATAGTGTCGGCCCAGAAGTGGAGCGCGAGCCTGATGAAGAGCGGTTTAGGCCTGTTTCAGCTGTGGCTGGTCGGGACGGCGATCTGGATGATCGGATGGATCATCATGATCAACAGCAACTGCGCGTCAGAGGAATCCGGGGTCCTTGTTTGTCGCCCCGACTTCCTGCAGCAGATTTCGGCGTTCGTTGCGTCTCGCCACGTGACCATGATGGAGCTCGCGCTGTGGGGTTTGACGGTTCCCGTCACGGCCCTGGTCGCTCTCGTCGCTGGATATGCCGGTTTTCGCCATCTCCGCCAGGGCAGGCCGGATTCATAGGCGGCAACGGCGCCTATTGCGTCTTGCGAACGACTGATCGACCGGTCATCGCAGGACTTGCTAGTTGAAGGCCGGCACTCCTAAATCGGGCAAAGCCTGTTTCGGGAGAAGCGCCGTTGGACAGCGTCATGAGCACGCCCTTCAAGCCGATCGAGTTCCTGAGCCGTGACGTGCGCGTCGACCGGCGGGACGACGGCACGATCATCCTGCAATCGAACCACCGGCTGAAGCCCTACGAGAAGCATGTGCCTGCGTTCCTCGCCAAATGGGCCGACCAGGCGCCTGACCGGGTCTGGCTGGCGCAGCGCCGCGGGCCGGATCGCGAGTGGCTCACGCTCACCTACGGCGAGGCCAGGCGGCAGGTCGATGCCGTGACCCAGGCGCTGATCGAGCGCGGCTTCGGCCCGGACAGGCCGGTGATGATCCTGTCGTCGAACTCGATCGAGTTCGCCCTGCTCACCATGGCGGCGATGCAGGCGCGCGCGCCGATCGCGCCGGTGTCGCCGGCCTACTCGGTGATGAGCCAGGACCATGCCAAGCTGCGCTACGTCTTCGACCTCATCGAGCCCGGCCTTGTATTCGTGCAGAACGGCGAAATCTATGCCCGCGCCCTGGCGGCGCTCGACCTCGAGGGCGTGCTGCTGGTCCATGTCGACAAGGCGCCCCCCGAGAGACAGTCGCTGCCGTGGAGCGAGTTCGTGGCGACGCGGCCGACCGAGGCGGTCGCGCGGTCGGTCGAGGCGATCGAGCCCGGCACGACGGCCAAGTTCCTGTTCACCTCGGGCAGCACCGGCATGCCCAAGGCGGTGATCAACACCCAGGAGATGATGTGCGCCAACCTGGCGATGGGCCAGATGGCGCGCACGCGCCGGCCCGACGATCCGCCGGGCGTCATGCTCGACTGGCTGCCGTGGAACCACACGATGGGCGGCAACGCCACCTTCCAGGGCAACCTCGCCGACGGCGGCACGACCTACATCGACGACGGCAAGCCGCTGCCCGGCCTGTTCGAGGAGACCCTGCGCAATCTGCGCGAGATCTCGCCGACCTACTTCGCCAACGTGCCGGCCGGCTACGCCATGCTGGCGACGGCGCTGGAGAACGACGAGGCGCTCGCCCGGCGCTTCTTCAAGAACCTGAACTCGCTGGCCTACGGCGGTGCCACCCTGCCGTCCGACCTCTACGAGCGCATGGAGACGCTGGCGGTAAAATACACCGGCTTCCGGCTGCCATTCGTCACCGGCTGGGGCTCGACCGAGACCGCGCCGACGGCGACGACCGTGCACTGGGCCTCGGAGAGGGTCGGCCTGATCGGCCTGCCGTTCCCCGGCGTGCAGCTGAAGCTCGTGCCGACCGGCGAGGACGGCCGCTACGAGCTGAGACTCAAGAGCGTGATCGTGACGCCGGGCTACTACCGCCAGCCCGAGCTGACGGCGCAGATGTTCGACGAGGAGGGGTTCTACAAGATCGGCGATGCCGGCCGCTTCGTCGATCCCGAGGATCCGAGCTGGGGCCTGATCTTCGACGGCCGCGTGGTCGAGGATTTCAAGCTGTCGAGCGGCACCTTCGTGCTGGTCGGCACCTTGCGCACGACGGCCATCGCGGCCGCGAGCCCGGTGCTGCAGGATGCCGTGATCTGCGGCCAGGACCGCGACTATGCCGGCCTCCTGGGCTTCCCCAATGTCGCCGCCTGCCGCCAGCTCGCCGGCGACGACGGTACCAGGCTTGCGATGGCCGAGTTGCTCGCCCATCCCGCCGTGGTCGACGCCCTGCGCGAGGGGTTGGGCCGGATGAACCGGGAGGGCCGGGGCTCGTCGATGCGCATAAAGCGCGCACTGCTGATGGCCGAGCCGCCCTCGGTCGACGGCCACGAGATCACCGACAAGGGCTACATCAACCAGCGCGCCACCCTCGAGCGCCGCAAGGCGCTGGTCGACAGGCTCTACGCCGGCGGTGAGGGCGTGATCGAGATCGGGTGAGACGGCGTACTTCTCGTACGGGTCGTGCGCGCTGGCGTACCGGGCGCCGTTCTCCTTCCCAGCTTCGCTTCAGCGAAGCTGGGGAGGCGCCCCCATAGGCGCTAAAATGGAAGGAAACCTCATCCTGAGGAGCGCCCGCAGGGCGCGTCTCGAAGGATGGGCCACATAGAGATCGTTGAAAAAAGTCGTGTCGCGGCGCTCTTCACTGTGGCCGACCCTTCGAGACGCGGCCCTCCAGGCCGCTCCTCAGGGTGAGGTCCGTTTGCATTTTAACGCCTATGGGAGGTGCCCCCGTAGTCGGGAGCGGAGGGGTCACGAGCAACCCCCCTGTGCTCGGCGTGCTGGGGGTCTCCCCAGCGAAGCTGGGGCGGAGAGCGGGAGAATGCCCGTCTGCCCCCGCCAGGGCGGGTCGCGTCGCGTGGAATCGATCTTCAAGGATAACTCGAACTTTTCACGTGCTGCGTGAGCCGAGTTCTGCTAACCGCCCAGACACAGACGGTACAGGCAGGCTCGGGCTGCGCAGCGATCGCGCGTTGCCACGACAGGGTCACGTTCTCGAAAAGATGGTTGGGCGAAACGTTGGGGCAGCAGCGTGCGATTTTTGTTTGCCGATCATGTGCTCGATACCGACCGGCGTGAGCTTCACCGGGGCGCGGACGCCGTTGCCATCGAGCCGCAGGTTCTGGATCTGCTGATTTTCCTGCTGGAGAATCGCAACCGTGTCGTCACGAGGGACGATCTCGTCGCCTCGGTCTGGGGCGGCCGGATCGTTTCGGAGTCGACCCTGACCAGCCGCGTGTTCGCTGCGCGCAAGGCGGTCGGCGACGATGGCCAGCACCAGAAGCTGATCCGTACGATTGCGCGCAAGGGCCTGCGCTTTGTCGGCGACGTGCGCGTCGAGCTGGATCGCCCCGAACCGGCAAATGCGCCGGATCGGCGGCAGCCGGATGAAGCTCGCGCGTCCTTGCAGGCGGCGCCGCGGCTCGCCGAGCGACCGGGCATCGCCGTGCTCCCCTTTGCCAACTCGTCCGGCGATCCGGAGCAGGAGTATTTCTCGGACGGCGTCGCCGAAGACATCCTGACGACCCTGGCCAAGTCGCGGGCGTTGTTCGTGATCGCCCGCAACTCCACCTTCACCTACAAGGGCAAGGTGATCGCCATCAAGGATGTCGGTCGCGAGCTCGGCGTGCGCTATGTGCTCGAAGGCAGTATCCGAAAGGCCGGCAACCGCATCCGGGTGACGACACGGCTCGTCGACGCGATAACGGATCGACAGATCTGGGCCGAGCACTACGACCGCGACGTGGCCGACGTTTTCCTGGTGCAAGACGAGATCGCCGCGAGCGTTTGCGAGGCGATCCAGCCGCGGGTCGAGCGCAGCGAGCGCGAGCGCGCGGCGCTCAAGGCGCCGGAACGTCTGGACGCCTGGGAATGCTACCACCGCGGAATGTGGCATCTCGCGAATACCGAGGCTGCAGAGAACACCATGGCCCGCGGCTTTTTCGCGCGCGCGATGCAGCTCGATCCGCAATTCGCGCGGGTGGATGCCGCCCTCGCCCAAAGCTATCTCGACGAGGTCACCCTTTTCCGCCCCGATCTTCGCAACGTGAATGTCGCCCAGGCACTCGAGCACGCGCGGAACGCGGTCAGGAAGGATGCGACGGACGCTGCAGCACATGCCGTGCTGGCGCGTGCTCTCTGGATGTCGGGATCGCATGCGGAGAGTCTCGCCGAGGCCGATCTCGCGGTCAGCCTCGAGCCTGGTTCTGCGCTGGCCCACGGCGCCCAGGGGGGCGCCCGGCTCTGGGGAGGGCGCCCTGGGGACGCAATAAAGCCCCTGCAGGCGGCAATGCGCCTCAGCCCGTTCGATCCTCTCATCCCTCTATGGTTGCACTATGTCGCCCGTGCGCACTACCTGACCCGGGACTACGATGCCTCGATCCGGGTGGCACAGCAGTTGCGCCACTCGTTTCCGCGCTTCCGGCCGCCTTACAACACATTGCTGGCTGCGCTCGGCCAGACCGGGCAGGTCGACGAGGCGCGCATCGTGTTCGATGACGCAATGGCGCGATTCAACGAGGCCTTCCTTACCTACCTGTCGCTCCCGTTGAACGAGCTCCGGGAACTTCGGCCCGAGGACCGCGAGCATCTGATCTCGGGCTTTCGCAAGGCGGGGTTGGTCGCGTGATCCCGCGCGAGCCGCTCCTTCAGGCGTTCAGGGCGCCAATGCACCGAGATAGCGACGAACGTCGGGATCGGAGATGATGCGGCCAAAGTCGGCGAAGGGCCGGGCTTGGCCGTTAGCCACGAAAAGGTAGCGCTCGCAGGTCTGGCGCAGCAGCTCGAGATGGAGCGCCGCCGTCGGATGCAAGCAAATGAAAACGAGCCGCCCCTCGCCACGCAGGCGGTGGAAGAAATCGAGCATGAAGCCGATATAGCCGTCCTGGGCGTTGAACTGCGGCTCGTCGAAAAGATGCACGACGGGATAGCTGCTGCCGGCGGGCTCCATCATGAAGTCGGGCCGCGTCCGCGAGAAGCGGCGGACCTGGTAGCTCTGGTGGTAGTGGATGGCCAGACGGTCGCGCTCGCGATAGCGCACGCGCTGCATGTCGTGCCCTGCGACCACGACCCGGCCTCCGGTCGGGGCGTTGGAACCGGCGATCATTTCGAACAAGGTCGTCTTGCCCGCGCCATTCGGTCCCATCACGCCCACGATGGCGGGCTCGTCGATTCGGAAGTCGACGTCGAGCCGGAAGGCCAGGGTGCGGTCGAACAGGCCGCGGCGGTAGATTTTGCTGACGCGCTCCAGCGCCAGCAACGGGAGACCGCTCATTGCGCGCCTCCCAGCAGGCGCCGCTTCAGCGCCGGATCGGCGGTGAGCGCCGCGGCGTCGCCCGCCCAGGCGACCATGCCGGACGACAGGACGACCACCTTGTCGGCGACGGAAAGCGCGATGTCGGCGTTCTGCTCGACCACGATCGAGGCGATGCCCTCGCCCTTGAGGCGGCGGACCACCGCCATGACGTCGTCGACGATCTTGGGTGCGAGGCCCTGGCTCGGCTCGTCGAACAGCACGAGGCCGGGCGAGCCCAGCAGCGCCCGGCCGATCGCCACCATCTGCATCTCGCCGCCCGACAGCGTCTCGGCCTCCCGCGCCATAAGGTATTTCAGCGCCGAGAAGATGTCGGTCACCTCCGACATCGACCAGGCGCGGAAGCGCGTGGTCTTGATGCCGAGCGCCAGGTTCTTGGCGACGGTCAGGGTCGGGCAGAGGCGCCGGTCGTCGGGCACCCAGCCGATCCCGGCGCGAGCGATCTGGTGCGTCGTGCGCCGGCCGAGCGACTGGCCGTCGAGCGCGATCTCGCCCTTGCGCGGCCGTGTCAGGCCGAGGATCGAGCGCAGCACGGTGGTCTTGCCTGCGCCGTTGGCGCCGAGCAGCGCCAGCACCTCGCCGGAGGCGACCGACAGCGAAACGCCGAACAGGGCCTGCGTCTCGCCGTAGTAGGTGTCGATGGCGCGGACCTCGAGCATCAGGCGAGCTTCCCGAGGTTGGAATTCCTCACCCAGGGATTGGCGCGGAGGTCGGCGGGGCTGCCCTGTGCGATCACCTGGCCCCAGTGGATCACCGAAATCACGTCGGCCAGTGAGAACAGGAATTCCATGTCGTGCTCGATCACGACCAGCGTGACTGCGCCCTTCAGCTTGCGCACGAGGTCGGCCAGACGGGCGCGCCCGTCGCTGCCCAGCCCGGCCGTCGGCTCGTCGAGGAACAGCAGCTTCGGTCGCGAGGCCAGCGCCACCGCGATCTCCAGCGCCCGGCGTTCGCCATAGGGCAGGGATTTCGCGATCTGGCCGGCCCGGTCGCCGAGGCCGACGTTGACCAGAATTTCGTGCGCTTCGCCGACCAGCGCGGAATCGCGATAGGCCTGTCCGATCGGATCGGCGCCGCGCCGGCGCGTTTCGGGCAGGGCGATGGCCACGTTCTCGAAGGCCGTGAACTCGTCGAACAGATTCATGAGCTGGAACGAACGCGCGATGCCGAGCCGCGAGATTGCCTGCGGCGACCGGCCGGTGATGTCGGCGCCATCGAACACCACCCGGCCGCGGTCGGGCCTGTAGCGACCGGTCAGCACGTTGAAGCAGGTCGTCTTGCCGGCGCCGTTGGGGCCCATGATGCCGGAGAGGCGGCCCACCTCGAAGGACAGCGAGATATCCTCCAGCACCACCCTGTCGCCGAACCGCAAGTGCAGCTCATGGGCTTCGAACAGCGCCATGGCTACGTCGCCTCCGGTCGCTTCGTCCGGGCGGGGCGCAGGAACATGCCGCCCAGCCCTTCGGGCTTGTAGATGACCAGGGCCACGAACAGCATGCCGAACCACAGCATCCAACCGGTGGTGAACGCACCGATCACGTCGCGGGCCAGCAGGAAGACGATGGCGCCCAGCACCGGCCCCCAGAAGGTGACGAGGCCGCCGCCGACCAGGGTCATCATGACGATGTATCCCGAATAGTGCAGGCTCATGACGTCGGGAAAGGCCGAAGCCTGCGCCATGGCGAACAGCCCGCCCGCCAGGCCCGACAGGCCGGCCGACAGGATCAGCACCGCGGCCTTGTAGCGCCACACGTCGTAGCCCACGAACCGGGCGCGAGTCTCGTTCTGCTTGATCGCCCTCAGGATGCGGCCGAAGGGCGAGTGGACGAGGCGCCACAGCAGCAGCGAGACCACGACGAAGATCGCCAGCACGAAATAGAACAGGGAGACGTTGTGCGAGAGGTCGACTGTCGCGACACCGAGCTGCACCGGCAGCCGCTCGATCTTGAGCAACCCGTCCTCGCCACCGGTGACGGTGTGCCACTTGATGGCGATGAACCAGAACACCTGGCCGAAGGCGATGGTGAGCAGCGAATAGTAGATGCCGCGCCGGTGCGAGATGAAGGCCGCCACGAGGGTGCCGCCCGCCGATGCCGTCGCCACGGCGGCGCCCAGGCAGAACCACAGGTCGGGCACGAGGTTGAGTTGGGCGAGGCCGAAGCCGTAGGCACCGAGGCCGAAGAAGGCGCCGTGCCCGAACGACGGCAGGCCGCTGTGGCCCAGCACGAGATTGTAGGCCAGCGCATAGGTCGCAAAGATCAGGACCTCGACCCCGAGATACTGGTAGAGGCCGACATGCTCGATCCACAGCGGCACGGTGGCGAAGGCTGCCCAGACAGCGATCATCACCGGCGTCAGCGTTGGAACCGTGTGGCCGCTACGCATCACGCCTCCAGGACGCTCTTCTTGCCGAACAGGCCGCGCGAGCGGAACGTCACCACCAGGATCAGCAGCAGGTACATCGACAGCATCGACCATTCCGAGGCATAGGCGCCGGCGAGACCGACCACCATGCCGACCAGGAGCCCGCCCAGCACGGCGCCCCAGAAGCTGCCGACGCCGCCCAGCACGATGATGACGAAGGCCGGGATCACGGCATCGACACCCATGTGCGGGCGGATGCCCCAGACCGGGGCCAGGATCACGCCGGCGACGGCGGCCATCATCGTGCCCAGCACGAAAACGCCGACGCGCAGCTTCTCGAGGTCGTGGCCCAGCGCCTGAACGATCTCGCTGTCGTGCGCGCCGGCCTTGACCAGGGCGCCGAAGCGCGTGCGTTCGATCACCAGCCAGACGACGGCCATGGCGATCACCGCGAAACCCGCGGCCCAGAAGCGGTAGGTAGACCAGACGAGGTCGAGCATAAGGAAGCCGCCCGAGATGCCGCGCGGCACCGGCAGCATGTAGTCGCGCGTGCCCCAGACGATGCGGATCAGCTCCTCGATGACCATGGCGGCGCCGAAGGTGAGCAGCAGCCCGTAGAGCGGATCGCGGCCATAGGTGCGGCGCATCAGCCGTTCGAGCACCACGCCGAACGGCGCCACCAGCACCGGCGCGACGAAGACCGCGGCGGCGAAGCGCCAACCGAGCGGCGCCGCCGCCCACGCCTGCAGCAGGTCCGGCGGCAGGGGCAGGCGGGGCGTGGCGATCGCATAGGCGAAATAGGCGCCCAGCGCGAACAGTGAGCCGTGCGCGAGGTTGATCTGCTCCATCAGCCCCAGGATCAGCATGAATCCCAGAGCCAGTAGGGCGAACAGCAGGCCGAGCGCGACGCCGTTCACCAGATGGGGCAGAAGCCCGATGATCGACACGCTACGCTACGCTGTGCCGGACTTTACTGTTCGTAGGTCGGGATGTCGGCGTAGGGCCTCAGCTTGCAGGCCGTCAGCGAGGCCGTGTCCATGGCCTGCTGGGGCGTCGCCGCGCTGATGATCTCGAACAGGTCGGTCTTGTCGGCCGGCTTGGGATTGCGCTTGGCGAGGTAGATCGTCTGCTGGACCTGGTGTGTCGTCGCATCGATGTAGGCGTCGTAGGTCTGCATGCGGTCGAGGGCCGTCATCTTGCGGCCCTCCAGGGCCTTGATGATGGCGATGTTGTTGGTCGTGCCGGTCTGCTCGATGGCACGCAGCAGCTCGCGGGTCGCCATGTAGCCATTGTACGAGACATTGCCGGGCACCGGGATCGGCGCCTTGGGATAGCTCGTCTGCCAGCGCCTGACGAACTCCGGTACGCCCGGCAAGGCAAGCTTGTGGTACCAGTTGGTGCCGAACACGCCGAACAGCGTCTCGGGCACGCCCCAGATGTCGGGCCAGTCCTGCTGGTTGTTGATCCAGGCGGCCTTGTCCTCGAGCTTCAGCTCGGCGATCTGCTGGCGCAGCGCCTTGATGTCGTCGCCGCCGATCGCCATGGCGATGACGTCGGGCTTGATCTGCTGGACCTTGAGCAGATAGGCGGTGAAGTCGCGCGTGTTCTGCGGCACCAGCAAGTTGTCGACGACCTGGCCGCCGGCCTTTTCGACCTCGGCCTTGGTGGCGGCCGACGTGGTGTGGCCCCACACATAGTCGTTGGTCAGCAGCAGCCACTTCTTGCCGAGCTTCTCCACCGCGTTGGCAACGGCGGCCTTGGAGAAGTTGGTGCCGTTGCCGTCCCATACGAACTTCACGCGGCTGCAGTTGACGCCGGCCTCGCTCGGTGCCGAGGAGTTGGTGTTCATGTAGATCGTGCCGTACTTGTTGGCGACCTGCGTGATGGCGTTGGCGACGCCCGAATGGATGGCGCCGAGCAGGAAGCCGCACTGTTCCTGGGCGATGAAGCGCTCGGCGACGCGCGTGCCGGTGGCCGGGTTGGTCTCGGTGTCGGCGGTGATCCACTCGACTTTGCGCCCGAGCACGCCGCCCTTGGCGTTGAACTCGTCGATCGCCAGCCGCATGCCGAGCATGTCGTCCTGGCCGCTGTTGCCGTACTGGCCGCTGGCGTCGCAAGTAAGGCCGAGCTTGATCGGCTTCTTGCCCTGCGCCCACACCCGGTTGTGGCGCCACGGACCAAGGAAACTCGCCGTTCCGGCCAGTGCCGCGCTCATCAGGCTGGCCTTGAACACGCGGCGCCGCGTAACGCGTGACTTCGTCATGGGTCCCCTCCACCATTTATCGAGAACAGCATTTTCATTGTCACCGGAGAATAGAATGAACATTCTATTTAGATCTGTGAAGTGGAATGGATGATTCAGTGAGGAAAGCAAAGAAGGCAGCCGCGTCCAGGGGCAATGGCAAGACCAATGGGGCCGAACCCGAGGCCTACGAACGCCTGCGCAGCGAGATCGCCGCCAGGCACGACCGATTGTCGGACCGGTTGCGCACTATCGCGGAATTTGCCCTGGAGCATCCCACCGACATGGCGCTCGGCACGGTGGCCGAGGTCGCCGCGCGGGCCGGTGCGCAACCTTCGGCCATCGTGCGCTTCGCCCATACGCTCGGCTTCGAAGGCTTCACCGAGATGCAGCAGGTGTTCCGGCAGCGGCTCGTGGCGAGCCTCGCACCGTCCTACAAGGACCGCATCGAACGGCTGCGGCGCGATGGACCGTGGCGCGGTGGGGACACGCCGCGCGATGTGCTGAGCCGCTTCGTCACCGAGGGCATCGCCTCGCTCGAAACGCTGAACACGGTGGCGCGCGAGGCCGACCTCGAGCGCGCCATCGATATCCTGCGCTCGGCCGAGACGATCTACCTGCTGGGCCTGGGCGGCTCGTACCCCGTCGCCGCCCATCTCGCCTACGTGCTGCGCAAGCTCGGGCGCCGCACGGTGCTGCTCGACGCCATCGGCGGCGGCCTGCGCGAGCAGGCGGTGTCTGCAAACCGCATGGATGCGCTGCTCACCGTCAGCTTCAAGCAATACAATCCCGATACGGTGCGCCTGTTCCCCGAGCTGGTGGCGCGTGGCATTCGCGCCGTCTCCATCACCGACAACCTGCTAAGTCCCATTGCCCGGGGAGCGGAGGTCGTTTTCGAGTTGCATGACATGCCCGAGCCAGCGTTCCGCACGCTGGTGGCACCGATGTCGCTTGCACAGACGCTGGCCGTCGGGCTGACCCTGGGCTGACAGCTGACGACCCCGAAGGCTGTGTGAGCCACGAGGCAAGCAACCAAGGTGATTCAGGTGCCTCTCGCTTGCGGATTGCAGCCATGCGGTTCGCGCAGGGAGACACTCGTCGCGATCGCGCTAGCGTGGCATCCATGACTGCCCGCCTCTCGCGTCGCTCTCTCCTGGTGATCCGCTTCGACGACGTTGATTGCGCGGGCTTGTGGCCGCAAACGCGATCCAGCTCGGCCAGCCGGCCTGCTCGCCCACGAGATGTCGTGACAGGATGCACGGAGAGACTGGGTGCGAACTGAAGGACACGACCGTGATCGCCGGCATCGACGCAAACCAACACCCTGCCGACGCAACCTCTCTCCGTGGCGTCACGGCCAAGGCTTTGATTTCAATGGCCAATGACGCTGTGACGCAAATGACGCAAGATTTCAGGCGGATTCTTCAGGGGCGCTCGCAAGCGAGCGGCATGGGAACGAGGAGCCGCCGGTGCGACCGCAAGACCGCCGGTGCGACCGCAAGACCGCCGGTGCGACCGCAAGAAACGCTGCCGGCGGTCGCTTGCGGTCGGTCCAACCCCTTGATTCAAAAGGCTGCGACCGCACCGACCGCACGGACCGCAAGAATCGGGGGGGTCGTTTTGCTTTGTCGGCAAGCGAACCGGTCGATCCCACCCGGCGCGCTCCGGGCACGTGTCACGGGAGACCCCCAGCACGCCGGCGTGCACTGCGATGCCGTGAAAATAGGCGCCGTTGCTCAGAAGAAGACCATAGCTGGGGGCGCGCCACTCCAGTGGCGCGTCTTCTGTCTGATCCGCGATGATCGCGCCACGGGAGTGGCGCGCCTCCAGCATATTTTCGTAGGAGGGAACCCGAGACCGGGCGTCCCGCCAATCATTGGCTATAGTCGGGCCATGGACCTGCGACCCGAACCCCCCGCCGACAGCGCCGGGAAGGATGCTTCCCTGCGCTACGACACGCGCCTGCTCGGGCGCATCCTGGGCGACACGGTGCGCGAGCAGGAAGGCGAAGCAGTGTTCGACCTCGTCGAGCACATCCGCCGGACCGGCGTGCAGTTCCATCGCAATGCCGACGAGGCGGCGCGGCACGAGCTGCAGGCGATCATGGGCGGCCTGCCGATCGGCCGGGCGATCAAGATCATCCGCGCCTTCGGCTATTTCTCCCACCTCGCCAACCTGGCGGAGGACCAGCATCACATCCGTCGCACGCGCGCCTATGCCAAGGCGAGGGCGCCGGCGCGGCAGGGCACCATGGCGTACGCCCTGGTGCGCGCCCGCGAGGCCGGCGTCACGCGCGCCGAGCTCGAGGCCTTCTTCGAGCGCGCGCTCTGCAGCGCCGTGCTGACGGCCCATCCGACCGAGGTTCGACGGCGCAGCTCGATCGACCGCGAGATGGAGATCGCCCATCTGCTCGACGACCGGGACAGGGTCGAGTACACGCCGGAGGAGCTCTCGGCCAACCGACGGGCGCTGCGGCGCGCCGTCCTCACCTTGTGGCAGACCAGCATCCTGCGTGGCACCCGGCTCAGGGTGATCGACGAGGTCAACAACGGGCTGGCCTACTACGACCATACGTTCCTGCGCGCCCTGCCGACCTTCTATGCCGATCTCGAGGATCACCTGGGCGTCGTCGAGCCGGGATGGCAGGGCATCGAGGTGCCGTCCTTCCTGCGCATGGGCAGCTGGATCGGCGGCGATCGCGACGGCAACCCGTTCGTGACGGCCGAGGTGACGCGCCAGACGCTGGGCATGCAAAGCGAGCGCGCGATGCGCTTCTATCTCGAGGAGCTGCATCGGCTGGGCAGCGAGCTTTCGCTCGATGGCCGTTCGGTGCCGGTATCCGACCGGCTCGCCGAGCTGGCGAGACTCTCGCCGGACCGCTCGACCGAGCGTCAGGACGAGCCCTATCGGCGCGCCCTGATCGGCATCTACGCCCGGCTCGCCGCCACCGCCTGGAAGCTCGACCGGCTGGAGCCGCCCTATCCGGCGGTGGGCGAGGCGCCGGCCTACGACTCGGTCGCGGCGTTGCAGGCCGACCTCGCGACGGTTTCCGACTCGCTGGCGCACAACGGCTCGCTCCCGCTGGCGCGCGGCCGCCTGCGCGGGCTGCGCCGCGCGGTCGACGTGTTCGGCTTCCATCTCGCTGCGCTCGACCTGCGGCAGAACGCCGACGTGCACGAGCGCGTGCTGGGCGAGCTGCTCGAGGCGGCCTCGACCGGCCATCCGCTCGACTATCGCGCGCTCGACGAGCCGGCCCGCGTCGCGCTCCTGACGGCGGAGATGGCCAATCCGCGTCCGTTGGCGGCGCCGAACCACAGCTACGGCGAGGAGACGGCGGGCGAGCTCGCCATGCTGAACGTCGCCGCCGACGCCCACCGGCGATATGGCCCGGCGTCGATGCCCCACTACGTGATCTCCAAGAACGACAGCGTCTCCGATATCCTGGAGGTGGCGGTGCTGCTCAAGGAGGTCGGCCTGCTGCGGCCGCGCGAGGAACGGCTCGATGTCGACATCGTGCCGCTGTTCGAGACCATCGCCGACCTGCAGCACTGCGGCCGCATCATGGACGAGCTGCTCGGCCTGCCTGCCTACCGCCGCCTGGTCGCCTCGCGCGGCGACGTCCAGGAGGTCATGCTGGGCTATTCCGACAGCAACAAGGACGGCGGCTACCTGACCTCGACCTGGGAACTCTACAAGGCCGAGCTGTCGCTGATCGAGGTGTTCGCCCGGCACAAGGTCGGCCTGCGCCTGTTCCATGGCCGCGGCGGCTCGGTCGGCCGCGGCGGCGGCCCGAGCTACGACGCGATCCTGGCCCAGCCGCCCGGAGCCCTGCAGGGCGCCATCCGCATCACCGAGCAGGGCGAGGTGATCGGAGGCAAGTATTCCAACGCCGAGGTCGGCCGCCGCAATCTCGAGACCCTGGCGGCGGCCACCCTCGAGGCGAGCCTGCTCGAGGCCGGTCATGCGCCACCGCCGGCGGACTGGCTCGCCATCATGGAGGAGCTGTCGGCGCGCGCCTTCCGGGCCTATCGCAGCCTGGTCTACGAGACCGAGGGCTTCGACCGCTACTTCCGCGAATCGACGGTGCTGGAGGAGATCGCCACCCTCAACATCGGCAGCCGCCCGGCGTCGCGTTCGAGCCGGCGCCGCATCGAGGATCTGCGGGCGATCCCATGGGTGTTCAGCTGGGCGCAGTGCCGCCTCATGCTGCCCGGCTGGTACGGCTTCGGCGAGGCGGTGTCGGCCCTGACGGCGGCGCGGCCGGACGGGCTGGCGACCCTGCAGACCATGTACCGCGACTGGCCGTTCTTCCGCACGACGCTCTCCAACATGGACATGGTGCTGGCCAAGAGCGACCTCGCCATCGCCTCGCGCTACGCCGAGCTGGTTGGCGACGAGGCGTTGCGCGAAGAGGTGTTCGGCCGCGTGCGGCAGGAGTGGCAGGCCTCGATCGACGCCGTCCTGGCGATCAGCGGCCAAGCGACGTTGCTGGAAGCCAACCCGCTGCTCGCGCGGTCGATCCGCAATCGCTTCCCCTATATCGATCCCCTGAACCACATCCAGATCGAGCTGCTGAAGCGCCATCGTGCCGGCGATGCCGATCCCGGCGTGGTCGACGGCATCCATCTCAGCATCAACGGCATCGCCGCCGGCTTGCGCAATAGCGGGTGACGTGCAGGTGAGTGTTATCTCGTGACGAGCGCTCCCCGATCACCTCATGCTGAGGAGCGCCCGCGCACGTCGCGCGGGGTAATGCTTTGGCGCGATTCGAAGCATGGCAACAGACGCTGTCGTCGGGGTCCATCCTTCGAGACGCTGCGCTAGCGCGCAGCTCCTCAGGATGAGGATGTCGTGATCGATTCGAAAGCTGGTAACTTCAGAACTCCTGACATAGCCGCCTATGTCAGGAATTCTGAACCGTTCGATGTTGGAGGAGGACACAATGGCAATCGGCAGCAAGTACCTGTTCATCGTCAGCATGGACGTTGCAAAGGAAAAGGAAGCGCTGTTCAACGAGGTCTACGACACCGAGCACGTTCCGCTGCTCCAGAAGGTGCCCGGCGTCGGCGCGGTGACGCGGCTGAAGACGGAACCTGCCGCCTTCAATCTCGCCGGCGAGCGCAAGATGCTCGACGGCGGCAGCGAGCCGACCTACGTCGCGATCTACGAGATCGACAGCCCCGACGTGCTGCTCAGCAAGGAATGGGCGGAAGCGGCCGAGAAGGGCCGCTGGCCGGGCGAGGTGCGTCCCTACACGTCCAACCGCCGCCACATCGTGCGCAAGGTGATCTAGGCTAGGGCTTGCCGAAGGTCGCGATGCGATCGACGGTGCAGATGAACATTACGCGCTTCTCGTCGATCGCCGGATCGCGCAGCCCATAGGGCGGCGGGTTGCCGGTGTACTTGGTCCAGATCTTGTCGAGCTGGCGGGTGATGCGCTCGCCGCCGGGCTCCCATTCGCGCTCCTCGCGCTCGACGGTGCATTTGAGCTGGACCCAGTGATAGGCGTTGTCGGGGTTGACGATGAGGATGGTGAATTTGGGATTCTTGCGGATCCAGCCGCACTTGGGCCGGTGCGAGGCGGTGTTCACCAGCACCTTGTCGCCTTCGTAGTCGAACCACATGGGGGTGAGCCCGATGCGCCCGTCCGGCCCGATCAGGCCGAGCGTCACGGTGATCGGCCGGTCGAGCAGGGCCTTGTAGATCGGGTCGAGATCGGACAGGCCCTTGATCTTCGTGCGCTCGCCGATGGCGAACTGGCCTTCCTGCAGCCCATTGGCGACGTCGCGGAACTTGGCAACGGTGATGTCCGGCATGATCTCCTCCTCAACCTGCTGACGGGGAGGTCCAATTCTTTCGGTTGGTCTGCGATGCGGCAAGCGAGGATTGCCGCCGGCGCCCGGCTTGGGGATGATGACGCAGCAAGGAGAGGGAGCACCGGACCATGGATTTCAGGAACAAGGTCGCCTTGATCACCGGCGGCGGCAACGGCATTGGCCGCGCCACGGCACTCGGTTTCGCCTCGCGCGGCGCCAAGGTCGTGGTCGTCGACCGCGATTCGACCGCCGGAGAGGCCACGGCCGGCATCGTTCGCCAGCAGGGCGGCGAAGCGCTCTTCGTGCAGGCCGACGTGACGCAGGCCGACTCGGTGAAGGCCTATGTCGACAAGGCGGTGGCCACCTTCGGCCGCATCGACTGCTTCCACAACAATGCCGGCATCGAGGGCAAGGTGTCCCCGATCGTCGACTACGACGACGCGATGTTCGACCAAGTCATGGCGGTGAACGTGCGCGGCGTCTACCTGGGCATGAAGTACGTGCTGAAGCAGATGATCGCCCAGAAGAGCGGCGCGGTCGTCAACACGGCGTCGACGGCGGGGCTGATGGGCTCGCCCGGCATGCCGGCCTACGTCGCGTCCAAGCACGCCGTGCTCGGCCTCACCAAGACGGCGTCCGGCGAGGTGGCGCGGCAGGGCATTCGCGTCAATGCGGTCTGCCCCGGCCCGATCGACACGCGCATGATTCACGCGCTGGAGGCGCAGCTCAACCCGGGCAATCCGGGGAAGGTCACGGCGCGCTACCAGTCGTCGATCCCGCTCGGCCGCTACGGGACGGCCGAGGAAGTCGCCAACACGGTGCTTTTCCTCTGCTCCGATCTCGCCGGCAACATCACCGGCGCGCACTACGTGATCGACGGCGGCCGCACCGCGACCCCGGGCGCAGTGACGTCGATGAACCAGGATTAGGGTCATTGCTGGGAGCGCGCCACTCATAGGCGCCAACTTTGGTCGAAGACCCAACAAATCCTCGTCCTGAGGAGGTCGCCCCTCGAGTTCCTCGGGATAAACTCCGCGGCCGTCTCGAAGGATGGGCGGCACATGACATCGCCGAAACAGCGATGTCGCAGCGCCCGCTGTGGTGCCGTGAGACGCCGCGCTACGCGCGGCTCCTCAGGGTGAGGTTCCCTTGTAGGTAAGCGCCCATGAGCGCGCCAATCCTGTGGCGCTTATGGAACGTGTGATCAACGGGAAGAGCGCCACAGGATTGGCGCGCTCCAGCAGTGAAAGTTGCTCACTCCGCCAGCGCCAGCCTGGCCACGGACGACATCCAGCTCACGGAGGCCGGCAGGATGGCGTCGTTGAAGTCGTAGCGGGCGTTGTGCAGGTCGCCGTCCTTGCCGACGAGGCCGTTGCCGATCCACACGTAGGCGCCCGGCTTGTCCTGGATCAGGAACGAGAAGTCGTCGCCCGCCGCGCTCGGCTTGACGTCGCGTCGTACGGCCAGGCCGGCGGCGCGTGCCGCGGCGACCGCCAGCTCGGCCTCGGCGGGCGAGTTTACCGTGGCCCGACCGGTCGACAGGATCTCGGACTCGGCGCGCAGGCCGAAGCTCGACGCCACGCCGTCGATAATGCTCTTCATCCGCTCGACCACCATGGCGCGCACCTCGGGACGGTAGGTGCGCAGCGTGCCCATCAGCGTCACCTGCTCGGGGATCTGGTTGCTGACGCTGCCGCCCTGGATCGAGCCGATGGACAGGACCACCGAATCGATCGGGTCGACGCTGCGGGAAACCACGGTCTGCAGGGCGACGATCAGGTGGCCGGCGGCGGTGATCGGATCGCGCGTCAGATGCGGCTGGGCCGCGTGGCCGGCCAACCCGTGCAGCGTCACCATCCAGCGCCCGCCGGCGGCCATGACCGGGCCGTCGTGCACGGCGACCACGCCGGGCTCCAGGCCGGGCCAATTGTGGAAGGCGAAGATGCGCTCCATGGGAAAGCGCTCGAACAGGCCGTCGGCGATCATCGCCTTCGCCCCCGCGCCGTTCTCCTCGGCGGGCTGGAAAATCAGCTGCACCGTGCCCTGCCAGGTCGGATCGCGCGACAGCACGGCCGCCGCCCCGAGCAGCGACACCGTATGCCCATCGTGGCCGCACGCGTGCATGACGCCGGGCGATGTCGAGGCATGGGCGACGTCGTTCTGCTCGGTGATCGGCAGGGCGTCCATGTCGGCGCGCAGGCCGACCGAGCGCGCGCCTGCGCCGCGCTGCAGCGTCGCCACGATCCCGCTGCCGCCGACGCCCGAGGTGAACGGCACGCCGAGCTCAGCGAGACAGGCGGCCACGAAGGCCGACGTCCTGCTCTCCTGCTGGGACAATTCCGGATGGGCGTGCAGGTGATGCCGCCACGCTTTCAGCTTCGCCAGCAGGGTCGGGTCCATGCGCAATCCTCTATCGTGCGCCGGCACGATAGACGGCGCGATCGCCCGCGCACAGCCGGCTCGCCATCCGATCGGCGGGGCGATCGTCAGTTCGCCGTCATGCCGCCGTCGATGACCAGCTCGCTGCCGGTGACCCAGGACGCGTCGTCCGACGCCAGGTAGAGGCAGCCGGCGGCGATGTCGTGGGGCGTGCCGAAGCGGCCGAGCGGCGTCGCGGCGATGCGCTGGGCGGCGACCTCGGGATTCGCATGGCCCGGCTGGGTCATCGGCGTGTCGACGAACCCGGGATGGACCGAGTTCACGCGGATTCGGTCGGGCGCGTACTGGATGGCGGCCGCCTTGGAGAAGAGGCGCACGGCGCCTTTCGAGGCATGGTAGGCGGCGTTGGCGTGCGAGCCGACGATGCCGCAGATCGAGGAGATGTTGACGATCGAGCCGCCGCCGGCGCGCTGCATGGCGGGGATTGCCGCCTTGGTTCCCAGGAACACGCCGGTGGCGTTGATCTCCATCACCTGGTTCCAGTGCGCCAGCGTCTGGTCCGCCAGCCGCGGCCCGGCCGTCATGGTGGTCTGGATGTTGAGCTTGGGATCGCGCCCCGAGATGCCCGCGATGTTGCACAGGATGTCGACCCGCCCGTAGGTCTTCCCGGCGAGGCCGACGATCTCCGCCCATCTCGCCTCGTCGCGCACGTCCTGGCTGGCGAACAGCGCCGTTCCGTCGGCGGCGATGATCTCCTCCTCGATGCGCTTGCCCAAAGCGGCATTGCTGTCGGTCAGCAGCACCGAGGCGCCATGGCGGGCGAACAGCCGAGCCGTCTCCGCACCGATGCCGGAGGCGCCGCCGGTAACAATGGCGACCTTGCCGATCAGTCTCTTGCCCGGTTCCATGATCTCTCCTCCCGATGGTTTGGGCGATGATGCCAATCGGCGGGCCGGACCGCCATGCCGGGGCCCGGTCAATTCCGCTGCGAGGTCGATCGCCGCGCCGCGAATTGACTCGGGGACGGCGACGCTCAATCGTCGCCGAACGACCTCAAGCCGACAGCGAGGGAACGATGCGCTTCAAGAACAAGGTGGCCCTGATCACGGCCGCGGCGAACGGCATCGGCCGTGCCACGGCCGGCATCATGGTCGGGGAGGGCGCGACGGTGATCGCCGTCGACAACAACCAGGGCCGGCTCGACGAGGCGGTGCCGTCGCTGCGCGCCGCCGCCGGCACGTCGGGCGGCAAGGTGCTCGGCACGCTGGCCGACGCCCTCGATGCCACGGCGGTCGACACGCTGATCGACGAGGTGGCGCGCACGCACGGCTCGATCGACATCCTGGTCAACGCGGTGGGCGGCAGCACGGTGATCGATCGGCCGACCGCGACCACCGAGCAGCTCACCTTGGCCGAATGGCAGAAGCTGATCGCCTTCAACCTCGACGCCACCTTCCTGTGCACGCATGCGGTGATTCCGGTCATGAAGCGCCAGCGCAGCGGCAAGATCGTCAACCTGGCGTCGATCGCCGGACGTGGCCTCAGCTTCAACAGCTCGAGCGCCTACGCCGCGGCGAAGGGCGGCATCATCGCCTTCACCCGCAAGCTCGCCTACGAGCTCGGGCCGGACGGCATCAACGTCAACGC
>JALHMO010000014.1 GCA_022844015.1 Reyranella sp.
CCCTTGCCCGGCGGCGCGGTCAGCATCTCGTCGGGCAGGTCGTTCGCCACCGAGAGGCCGGAGGCCGCCTGCGCCACGAGGTAGCCCTCGGCGATCAGCTGGTCCATGGCGAGCAGCACGGTGCCGCGCGCGACGTCGAGCTCGCTCGCCATCAGGCGCGAGGAGGGCAGGCGCTGGCCGGGCGCGAGCCGGCGCTCGAGGATGGCGCGGCGCACCTGCTGGCCGATCTGCCGGTGCAGCGGCAGGGCGGCGGCGGGGTCGAGAGCGAGGCCGAGCGGGGCGGCCTTGCGGACGGGGCGCGGCATGACTGGTCCAGACTCTATTTGCCGAACTGGTTCTTTCATCTGGACCGTAATGCGGCGATGGTCCAGCCGCAAATCGCCCCGGAGTTCCCGACATGAGCATCACCACCGCCCCCGCGACCGCGCGCGGCCACCAGACCGAGAACACGCCCGAAGCCTTCGGCGTGACGCCGGTCAACCGGGTCAAGCGCGTCCATGAGCGCGGCCGCTACGATCGCAAGACGGTCTACGAGATCCTCGACGCGGCGCTGGTCTGCCACATCGCCTATGTGATCGACGGCCGGCCCTACTGTACGCCGACCAGCTTCTGGCGCGAGGGCGACCACCTCTACTGGCACGGCTCGTCGGCCAGCCGCATGATCCGCACCCAGCGCGAAGGCGTGCCGGTGTGCCTCACGGTCACCCATCTCGACGCGCTGGTGATGGCGCGCTCGGGCTTCCACCATTCGGTCAACTACCGCGCCGTGATGGCTTTCGGCACGGCCCATGTCATCGACGATCCCGAGCAGAAGCTGACGCTGATGGACCGCTTCATCGACCGCATCTATCCGGGCCGCTCGAAGCTGATCCGCCAACCCAACGCCCAGGAGTTCAAGGCGACGACCATGATGGGCATGGAGATCGAGCATGCGTCGGGCAAGATCCGCGAAAAGCACGTCGCCGACGAGGAAGAGGATTACGCCGGCGTCGCGGCCTGGTCGTCGCTCTACCCGGTGACGCAGACGATCGGCGCGCCTTCCGAGTGCGCGCGCCAGCTGCCCGGCCTCGAGCGCCCCGACGACATGGCCGACTTCGAGCCCGGCACGCGCCTCGACGAGCTGATGACGAGGAGCTATCGGCGGACGTTTGGGTGACGCCGGCTCCGGCGTGCCTCACCGCACGCGAACGCCGAGGCGCTCCAGGGCAGCCCTGACGTCGTTCGGCTGGTAGGGCTTTTGGAGGATCTGGACCAGCGGGGCGCTCGACCAGCGCTGACGCAGGTCGCTGTCGGTATAACCGCTGGCCAGAACGACCGGCAGATCGGGTCGCGCCAGCCTCATCTGCCGGACGACATCGTCGCCGTTCAGATCGGGGAGGCCGAGATCGACGATGGCGCCCGACAGCGTCTCGCCGACAGCCGTGAACCTGTCGAGCGCCGCGCCGCCGGTGGCGGCCTCCTCGACCTGGCAACCCATCTCCGCCAGGGTCTGGGCGAGGACCATGCGGATCAGGGGCTCGTCCTCGACCACGAGGATCCGGCTGTCGACGGCGTCCCTGCGCGAGTGGTCCAGGACATCGCGGACGCGTGCCGCCAGTGCCTCGACGGTGAAGGGCTTGGCGAGCAGGTCGATACCGGGCTCGAGCCTTCCGTCGCGGATCAAGGCGCTGGCGGCATAGGCGGTCGTGATCAGCACGCCGAGGTCGGGTCGACGGGAACGAGCCTGCAGGCTCAGGGCCTTGCCGTCGACCCCACCCGGCAGGCCGAGATCGGTGAACAGGAGCTCGATGGCGGGCTCGCGTGCGATGATCTCCAGAGCAGAGGCGGCGTCGCCCGCCTCGTGAACCTGGTAGCCCAGGTCGCGCAGGCTGCCGGCCGCGTAGCTGCGGACGTCGTCATCGTCCTCGACGACGAGGATGCATTCGCCCGGCCTGCCGCGCCGCGGCGCCTCCGGGACGGCCGCGTCTTCCTGCGATGAGGGGGAAGGCTCGCCGGCGTCGGCCCTCGGCAGATAGATTTGAGCCGTCGTGCCGACTCCCGGGTCGCTGCGCAGGACGACGCTGCCGCCGCTCTGGTTGGCGAAGCCATAGACCTGGCTCAGCCCGAGGCCGGTTCCACGCCCACCCTTGGTGGTGAAGAACGGCTCGAATACCTGTTTCAGCATCTCCGGCGCCATGCCGACACCGGAATCGGTGACGGACACGAGGACGTAGGCGCCGGGCCGCAGGTCGAGCTGGTTGGCAGCGCGCGGCAGAGCGAGCTGGACGTTCCTCGTCTCGATCCACAGCTCGCCGCCCGACGGCATCGCGTCGCGCGCGTTGACCGACAGGTTGAGGATCGCCGCTTCGAGCTCGGTGGGGTCGACATCGACCGGCCAGAGATCGGGTGACGGCGCCGTCCGGACGCGGATGGCCTCGCCGAGCGTACGCTGAAGCAGGTCGGACATGCCCGAGACCAGGCCGTTGACGTCGACGATCCGCGGTTCCAGCGGCTTGCGGCGGGCAAAGGCCAGCAGCTTCTCGGTGAGACCGGCGGCGCGCCGCGCGCCCCGTGCAGCGTTCTCCAGGGCCAGCGACACGGCAGCCTCGTCGACGGCCCGTTTCCTCTGGGCATTGTCGAGGTTGCCCAGGACCACCGTCAGCAGGTTGTTGAAATCATGGGCTATGCCGGCTGTCAGGCGGCCGACCGCTTCCATCTTGGCGGCGTGACTGAGCCGCTCTTCCATGGCCTTTCGAGCCGAGATGTCGCGCAGGCTCGCGAGCCGGGCGGGACGGTGGCCCCAGGTCGTGTCGACCACCCGAACCTCCGCTTCGATGTGGCCGCCATCGGGCCGGTGAACGGCGATCTCGGCCGTCTCGCCTGCCGTCACCGGAACCCCGATCGGCGAGCCGACCAGCGAGCGCGGCGAGCGGCCGAAGATCTGCTCGGCCGCGGGGTTGGCGAACAGCACGACCCCGTCCTCGTCCACCACCAGGATGCCGTCGGCATTGCGCTCGACGAGAAAGCGGATCTCGGACTGATCGAGGCTGTTGCCGGAATGGCCGCCCATCATGCTCACCGTGCCGGTCCCGCGATGCGGCGGACGCTCGCGTCGTCAGGTATAGCGGCCGCCATCGCCCGTGAAGACGTCCGGCGCCTCCCTGAAGGGGGCGCCGAGTTGCATGCCCTTGTCGTCGATCGAGAAGCGGCGGATTTCCTTGGCATGCTCGCTACCCCGCATCTTCAGCACGATCAGCCCCCGGTGCATGGTCTCCTGCTCCTGGATGTAGCGCAGCAGGATGATCGAATCGGTCAGTGTCGAGATGTGCTGCTCGCTGGCGCTCTCGCCGCCGATCAGCGACTTGCTGGTCGCCGTGCACAGCCCGGCGATCTCGCGCTTCTTGATGAACGAGGTAAGGCTGATCAGGAACTCGCGGAAGCCCGTGTCGGGCGCGATGCGCTCGAGCGCCGAGAGGCTGTCGATGGCGATCCTGTTGGGCTGAAACTCGTCGACCAGCCGTTGGATCATCAGCAGGTGATCGGGCAGGCTTTGCGCCTCCGGGTAGAGGCAGATGACCTTGAGCTTGCCCTCGGCCTCCATGGCCGCGAAGTCGACGCCCCAGCCACTGGCGTTGCGGAAGAGCTGGCCCTTGCTTTCCTCGTAGCCGAACAGCAGGGCCCGCTCGCCGGCCGCGACGCCGCCGCCCAGGAAGTTGGTGACCAGCAGGGTCTTGCCCGTGCCGGTGGCGCCGCTCACCAGGGTGACGCTGTCGCGGAAGAAGCCGCCGCCGCACATCTCGTCGATCGCCGGATTGCCGCTGGTCACGCGCACCATGCTCGACTGCTGCTCCAGCCTCAGCGACGACAGCGGCACGGCGACGACGCCCTGGCTCTCCAGCAAGGTGAAAGGCGCCTCGCCCTCGGCGTGGTGGCTGCCGCGCATCTTGAGCACCTCGATGGTCCGGCGGCGCTTCTCGCGATGCAGCACATTGCGCAGGATGACGACGTTGTCGGCGACGAACTCTTCCAGCCGGTGCCGAGTAATCTCGCCGTACTCGTTGTTCCGTTCGGCGGTCATCAGGACCGTGAGCCCCGACTGCTTGAGCGCCGTGCTGATGTGGAAGAGCTCGCGGCGCAGGATCCTGGGGTCGGCGATGAAGTGGTCGAACAGCTGCGTCAGGGAATCGAGCACCACCCGGCGGGCATTGACGGTTCTCACGGAGTGCTGGATGCGCGCCAGCAGGCCGGTCAGATCGAAGTCGCCGATCACCAGCTCGTCGTTGGGGGGCGGGCTGGCGTCGACGAAGGCCAGCCGGCCCTCCTTGCGCCAGCTCGCGAGGTTCCAGCCGAAGCCGCGCATGTTGGCCTCGATGTCGCGCGGCGGCTCCTCGAACGTCACCAGCACGCCGTTCTCGCCGGACATCGTGATGCCGTGCGCCAGAAACTGCGTCGCGAACACCGTCTTGCCGCTACCCGGCGTGCCGCCGACGACCGTGGTCCTGGCCCTCGGGAGACCGCCCATGACCAGCTCGTCGAAGGCGTTGACGCCGGTCTTGACGCGTTCGAGGACGTCGCTGCTGTCGATGTCGTTTGCAATCATGCGTCACCATTCGGCTTGATCCCGAGGAACTCGAGCACGCGCCTGGCATCGCTCAGGTCGCCGACGATGCGCCGCGGGCGAGGGCCGTGATCGTAGGACAGCGTGGGGGTCGCCAGGATGCCCGCCTTCTCGGCGAGCTCGGGGCTGGCGAGCACATCGATGATCTCGAGTCTCCATGCCCCTGCGCTCATGTGCTTGCGCAGATTCATGACGTTCTGCTCGGCGCGGCGGGAGCTCGGGGAATTGCTGGCGATGTAGAGGCGAAGCACGAAGCATGGAACGCCGCCCGGTCGCCAGCCGCAAGAGAGAGAAAACTACTAGCCCACTAGTAGGAAAACGTTCCGCCCTGTCCATTGCCGGGGCGCCGCCCGATGCCTGTCGGAGCGATGCCGTCGCGGCCGATGATCCCCCGTTCGCGCGCCCAGATGACCGCGGCGGTCCGGCGGTTGACGCCGATCTTGCGGTACAGCGCGGCAACGTGGTTGCGCACCGTGTTCTCCGACAGGCCGAGCAGGCTCGCCATCTGCGGATCGCTCTGGCCCTCGCAGATCAAGCCCAGCACCTCGCGCTCGCGCGCGCTCAACGCGCCGAGGGCCGTGCCGTTGCGTTGCGCCGCGGCGGACGGCTCGCCGGCCTTGGACTCGCTCACCGTCCGGAGCTTCTCCATCACCGTGCGGGTGAACCACGAGGTGCTGTCGGCGAGCACGTTCTCGATCGCCCCCAGCAGATCGGGGCCCTGCCTCATCTTCTCCCCGGCTTCCTGGATGACGCCCAGGGTCACGCGCTCGCCCTCGATCGTGAGGTCGATCGGCGAGATGAAGCAATCGACGGAATCGGGGTCGGATCGCTTCAGCGGCAGCACGATCTTGCGCAGCTCGCCGTCGACGCGCCGCCGGGCGGCACGGTCCATCCACACGATCGCCCCGTCGCCGTCGACCAGGACGATGCCCTGCTGGAAGGCCGAGGACAGGCGTGCACGCCGCTCGTCGTTCCGGGTCGGACGATCCGTTGCGCGTTTCAAGGCAGGACCCTTGTATCGTGAATGCCGGTGCGTGCTCATGACGCGACGACAACGAGGCCCGGCGGAGTCTGGTTCCCCGTTACCAATCCTCTGGTGATTGCGCACCATGCCCCTTGCAATTTCGCCGCATGGATCGGCGAGGCGCCGTGTCACCGGCATTTCGACAGCGTCGCGACAGCCTGCAACTTCCGGTACGATGGCTCACCGACAGGACGGGCGCCGCCCGTCCGGCCGAGATCTCTGAAGGGTGCTGGTCCATGACGACGGAGACTCTGGCACCGTCAACGTCGTCGGCGGCAGTGGAACCGGGCAAGTCGAACATCGAACCCGCGGGTGCGGTCAGGGGCAACCCGCTCGCGGTTCCGCTGGCCCTGGCATCGACCGTGCTCGCGATCGTCGCGGTGCTGGCGCTCTCCTGGTACTACGCGGCGAGCCTGCTGCTGCTGTTCGCGGGCATCCTGTTCGCCGTCCTGCTCGACGCCTGCACGCGCGGCCTCGCGCCCATCGTGCCGCTGTCGCGGTCGTGGCGCTTCGGCCTGGTCGTGCTCGCTTTCGGCCTGATTGCGGCGTCGGCGATCGGCTGGAGCATCGATCGGGTGCCGGAGCAGGCGCGCAGCCTGATCCGGGTGATGGACGGCCAGCTCGGCGTGCTCGAGAGCCACCTCGCCGCCTTCGACATCGACCTGTTCGGGCCGGGCGGGCGGCAGGACCTTTCCCATCTGATCGCCGATCCCGGGCGCCTGTTCGGCCACGTCCACCATGCGGTGAGCGGCGCCTACGCGGTCGCCATCAACACGATCGTCATCCTGTGCCTCGGCCTGTTCTTCGCCGGCGACCCGGCAGGTTACCGCGACGGCGCGCTGAAGCTCGTGCCGCTCGGCGCGCGCGTGCGCGTCCGCTCCGTCCTGGACGAGATGGGCCAGGTCCTGCGCAGCTGGTTGCTCGGGCAGCTCCTGCGCGGCCTCGTCGTGGCGGTGCTGCTGGCGGTCGGCCTGAGCCTGCTCGGCGTGCCGGGCGCGGGATTGCTGGGCCTGCAGGCCGGGGTGGCGAACTTCATTCCCTATCTCGGGCCGCTGATCGCGGCCTTTCCCGTGGCCCTGGTGGCGATGCCGCTCGGGCTGCCGACGCTTGCCTGGGTCATGATCATCTACTTCTCGATCCAGACCATCGAAGGATTCGTGATCGCTCCCCTGATCCAGAAGGGCGCCGTGAACGTGCCGCCGGCCTGGACGCTGTTCGCCATCGTGATCTTCGGCGCGATGTTCGGTGCGATCGGCATGGCGCTCGCCGCTCCGCTGTTCGCCGTCGGACGGATCGCGGTCCTGCGGCTCTACGTCGAGGATCGGTTGGCGGATCGCGGTTAGCGCGGCCGGTTCGCGATCCCCTCGTCGATCCGCTCGAGAAGGTAGGGAAAGAAAGGGTTGGACGACACGCGAAGCAGCGCGTCGAGATTCAGGATCAGCACGCCGCGCTCGCCGCGCGGGGCGATCGACCCGAGATGGACGCCGAAGAACTCTCCGGTCTTGTCGGGTTGCAGGCCATACAGCGAGTCGTTCATCGGGAACGGCAGCGCGACATGCGACAGGGAAAAGATGCCGGGCGGAACGAAAGCGTCAGCGGGCGCGTCTGCTCCGTCGTGGCGCCGGTTTCGGTCACCTGCTCGACCACGTCGTAGCTGTCGGCTGCTGCGTTGGTGACGACGACCGTCCGGAACCGCCGCGGCGGGTCGGCCAGGATGCGCGTCAGGACCGTCTCGGCCGCGTTGCGCATGAGGGGGCCTACGATGGCCGCGCGGTTGATGTCGAACAGCACGAGCTCACTGCCGTTCGCCGGCAGATGTGCGTAGAGCCCCGAGAGGATGGCCGGCGTGCTGACCGTGAAGTCGACGACGGACTGGAAGGTGAGCACGGGCGGCAGACGATCCAGCCCGCCGGCGCGCGCGGTGCGCGCAATACGATCCTGCAGGGCGACGGTCAGGCGGTGCGTCTGGCGGGCGCCGTTGACCGGGAAGGAGTTGTACTTGAACGGATTGAACTCGGGGACGATGCCGAGCCACGCGGCCTTCGCGAAGGCGGGCAGCAGGGCGGGCAAGGCGGCAATGCCGACGAAGCGCGCGAAGCTCGTGATGCCGATCATGGGAGAGATCAGGATGAGGCGGTCGGGCCGCGCCAGCCGGCCGTCCTCGAGAGCGTCGAGGGCATACTTCATCGCCAGCGCGCCGCCGTTGGAGAAGCCCACGATGTGCAGCGGCTTCGCCGGCCCGGCGCGCCGGACCGCCTTGCGCACGGCCAGGCGCGTGGCGGCATCCCAGTCTTCCCACTCGACGGTGGTCAGGGCGGCCGGCACGGTGCCATGGGCTGGCATCCGGATCGCCACGGCCACGAAGCCCAGCTCGCGGTAGCGGCGGGCGACGTGACGCAGGCTGTACGGCGAATCGGTCAGCCCGTGCAGCAGGACGACCGACCCCACCGGAGGTCCATCGGGCTCCAGGATGTAGGAGCGGTTCCAGTCCTGGGCGAAGTTGCCGGGATAGATCGGGCTGCCGGCATAGAAGCGGTTGCCGAGGGCGTGCGCCTGGGCATCGACCTTGTCGATCACCTCGGCGCGCACATCGCGGAACACCGCCTCTTCGGCCCTGACGTATTGCGCCCAGTCGGCCTTGTCGATCCGGGATGCATCCATGTCGTCGGGCACGTAGGTGTGCCATGGCTCGAGCGGCGGCCCGCGCTGCGAATCCCACGCCCGCGCCACGATGAGCGTCACCGCGACCACGCTCAGGACGAGCAGGAGGCGTTTCAGCAGCCGAACCAGTCTCGTCGCCATGCCGGTGCACGATAGCACATCGGGGCACATGGAAGTGGTGCCTCGTGGGCAGGCGATGGCGTTCCGGCGAGGGGGCCTTTCCCTGTCGACGACGGCAGTGCGTAGGCCGGCTTCGGCTCACAGGTTGTTCTTGTGGATTTTCCCGTCCTTCATGATGACGACGAAGTTCTTCGCCGGATCCTCGATCAGCGTGATGTCGGCAATCGGATCGCCGTCGACCAGGAGGAGGTCCGCAAGCGCGCCTTCCTCGACCACGCCGAGCTTGCCGGGATACGGGTTGCGCTTGCCGGACAGTTGCCGCAGCTCCGCATTGGTGCCCGTTGCCATGATCAGCGCCTCGGCGGGCGTGTACCAGCGGACCAGCTTCGCCAGCAACGTCCCGTGACGCCGGGCGAGCTGAGCGGAGAACAGGATGTCGGTGCCGAATGCCGTCTTCAGCCTGTGCTTCTTCGCCAGCTCGAAGGTCCTGTCCGTGCCGGCGAACACCAGGCGCGCCTTCATCCTTTCGAGCGAGCCGGGCGGGAACGCCTCCGCCAGCTCGTCGGGAAACGCCTGGGTGCTCAGCCAGGTGCCATTCGCGGCCATCAGCTCCGCGGATTGCTCGTCCATCAGATGGCCGTGCTCGATGCACTTCACGCCGGCGGCGATCGCCCGCCGGATCGAGACCGGCGTGTAGGCGTGCACCGTGACATACGTGCCCCAGTTCTCGGCCGCCTCGACGGCGGCTCGCAGCTCGGCTTCGGTGAAGGTGGACGCGTCGAGCGGGCTGTTCGGCGAGGCCACGCCGCCTCCGGCCGTGAGCTTGATCTGCGTGGCGCCCAGCAAGAGCTGCTCGCGCACGCGCACGCGGACCTCGTCGGGACTGTCCGCGATCATGGCGGCGCCGAGCTGCTCTTGGCGAGTCTGGGGGGCGCCGATGGTGCGCGGCACCTCGAACGGCAGCCGGAAATCGCCGTGACCGCTGGTGACGGTGACGATGGCGCCGGACGGGTAGATGCGCGGGCCCACGACGATCCCGTCGTCGATCGCTCGCTTGAGCGCGAACACCGGCCCGCCCACGTCGCGAACGGTCGTGAACCCGCGCATGAGCGTGTCGGTCGCCTCGGCGCCCGCCATCAGGTTCAGGTATCCGCTGTCCCCGGTGAGCATGGCCGCCACGGTCGGCCGCACCAGCATTGCGTGCCAGTGCATGTCGATCAGCCCGGGCATCAGCGTGCGGCCGCCGCCGGCTATCGTCCTCGTGCCCGCGTCGGCAGTGATCGGGATCGGATCCTTGGAGATCCTGTCAATCGTGTTGCCGCGAACGAGCACGTTGGTGCTGGCGCTCAGGGAGCCGCTCTTGCCGTCGAAGATGCGGACGTTCTCGAAGAGGACGACGGACGGCTCGGCGGGGCGCGGCTGGGCGAACGCAGTTCCGGCGAGACAGAGAACGGCGGCGAGGGCACGAGCGAGCATGGAGTCCTCCGCGATTGGCTGGTTATGAAGCCGCCGAGTCGACCGTGACCGCCCCACCCGAAGGCCATCCTCGCGGAAGGGAGTGGACACAACTCACGTCCCTCTCCCCCGCCTTCATGAGCGCGTTCGGCTTCCGCCGAGCCGCACATAAGGGGGAGAGGAGCATGAAAATGAGATGTGTCCAATCCATAGACAGCGAAGCTGGGGAGGAGAACCGAAAATTTGCGCCCTGGGGGAGGCTCCGGCCCAGGCTGCCGCCGGCGCCCGGCCTCTCGACCTTGCGGGTCTCGATGGTGTCACCGAAAGCCGGGGACGAGCAGGTCTCCCGCCGACCTCCGGATGACAGGGTGGCCATCCGGGACCTAATAGGTCGAGGCGGAACATGACTGGAGCTTGGCATGAGCGGGGAGTTGTGGCAGCTGACGGCGGTCGAGGCGGTTTCCCTCCTGAAGAAGAAGGAGGTATCGCCGCTCGAGCTGGTCGAGGCCTCGGCGGCACGCATCGCTGCCGTCGAGCCGGCGGTCAATGCGCTGCCGACGCTCTGCCTCGACCGCGCGCGCGATCACGCGCGGCGGCTCATGGCGGGCGAGGGCTGCGAGGCGGCGGGCGAGGCGGGATGGCTCGCCGGCCTGCCGGTGTCGATCAAGGACCTCACCGACGTCGCCGGCGTGCGCACCACCTACGGCTCGCCGCTGTTCGCCGACCATGTTCCTTCGAAGTCGCATCCGGTGGTCGAGCGCATCGAGCGCAAGGGCGGCATCGTGATGGGCAAGTCGAACACGCCCGAGTTCGGCGCCGGCGGCAGCACCTTCAACGAGGTGTTCGGCCGCACGCGCAACCCGTGGAACACGGCGCTGACCTGCGGCGGGTCGACAGGCGGCGGCGCGGTGTCGCTGGCGACCGGCGAGGTCTGGCTGGCGCACGGCACCGACCATGGTGGCTCGCTGCGCCGGCCCGGCACCTACTGCTCGGTGGTCGGCCTGCGGCCGTCGCCCGGCCGGGTGACGCGCGGCACGGTGAGCAATCTCTGGTCGTCGCTGTCCGTGCAGGGGCCGATGGCGCGCACGGTCGGCGACCTGGCGCTCGCGCTCGATGCCATGGCGGGCCACTGCCCGCACGATCCGATGACCTTCGATGCACCCGCGCTGTCGTTCAGCGCCGCGGTCGCCCGGCCGACCGCGCCGCGCCGCGTCGCCTTCACCGCCGACTACGACGGTCGCATGGCGATCGACCACGACGTCCGCGAGATCTGCACCAGGATGGCGCGGCGCTTCGAGGAGCTGGGCTGCATCGTCGAGGAGGCCTCGCCCGACATCGGCGCCATCGACGAGGCCTTCCTCAACTTGCGCAGCCAGGCCTTCGTCGTCGATCGCGAGCTGCAGCTCGCGGCGCATCGCGACAAGATCAAGCCCGACATCGTCTGGAACACCGAGCGCGGCCTGCAGCAGTCGCCCTCGGCCATCGCCTGGGCGGAGCGCGAGCGCGCCGCCTTCTACCGCCGCGTCGTGGAATTCTTCCAGACCTACGACCTCCTGGTGACGCCGGGCTCGCCGACGGCGGCGTTCGACGTGATGTTGCGCCATCCCGAGACCATCGCCGGCAAGAAGCCGGAGAATTACATGGCGGGCTCGACGGTCAACTCGGTGATCACGCTGACCAGCTGCCCGGCGATCGCCGTGCCCTGTGGCTTCGATCGGCACGGCCGCCCGGTCGGCCTGCAGCTCGTCGGCAAGCCGCGCGGCGAGTCGGCGCTGCTGCAGGCGGCGGCACTGTACGAGCAGCTGGTCGGCCTCGATCGCCTGCTGCCGATCGATCCCAGGCCGGGCTCCGTGCCGCCGAGCCCATGACGGCGATCGGACGAGACGCCCGGGCGCGATCAGCCGAAAGCTCGCCTCGACGATCCTCGCGACATCCTTCCAGTCGGGGTGTTTCGGCACCTTGACGACGCTCAGTGTGATATACAAGTTTCGTGTATATCTTCGCGAGAGATTGATCATGCAGGTTTGCAAGTGGGGTAACAGCCTTGCCATTCGGCTTCCTTCGACCATTGTGGAAGCGTTGAAGCTGAAGGAAGGCGACGAGATCGATATCCGTGTCGCCGGAGAACGTGAGTTCGACGTCGCTCGCGATCGCAGCCGCGAGCGCGCCATCGAGCGGATCAAGGCTCTCAGCAGACCGCTTCCTCCTGGTTGGAAGTTCGATCGCGACGAGGCCAACGAGCGATAGGCCGGTGGCGGCCGAGTTCATCGATAGCAACGTGCTCGTCTACGCCTTCACGTTGGACGAGCGCGCCGCCATGGCGCGCGCGATTCTTCTGAATCGACCTGCCACCAGCGTGCAGGGCCTCAACGAGTTTGCCAACGTTGCCCGGCGTAAGCTCGGCATGGACTGGCACGGGATTCGCGACTCGCTCGAGGAGTTGCGCCTGTTGTGTTCCGACATTCTTCCGCTCGATATCGCAACCCACGACGAGGCGTTACGCATCGCCGAGCAGTATGGCTACAGGATATTCGATTCACTGATCCTCGCGTCGGCGCTGCAGGCGAGAAGCGAGACACTGTGGTCGGAGGACATGCAGCACGGCATGGTCATCAGGGGCCGATTGAGAATCGTCAATCCGTTCCGCAAGGAAAGCTGAGCCCGGGGCGCGAGGATCGACCGTCAGCCGGCAGCCGTGCCACCATCGGGCAAACATGCGGAGGGCACGATGCGGGTCGTGATAACCGGCGCCAGTCGCGGCATCGGCCGGGCGACGGCGGTGAAGCTCGTGGCCGACGGCGCCAAGGCGCTCACGCTGTGCGACGTCGCCTATCTCGACGAGCTCGAGGCGCTGGCCGAGGGGCTGCGCGGCTCCGGCGCCAAGGTGCGCACGCTCAGGGCCGACATGGCGCGGCCTACCGCGCCGGCGCAGGTGATCGCGGCCGCGGTGCGTGCGATGGGCGGCATCGATGCGATCGTCGGAAATGCCGGTATCACCGCGCCGTCCCGGCTGGTCGATCTCGATCTCGCGACGTGGAACCGCGTGTTCGACATCGACCTGCGCGCCAATTGGCTGCTCGCCAAGGCCGCCCATCCGCATCTCGAGGCGTCGAAGGGCGCGATCGTCATGCTGGCCTCGATGGCCGGTGTCATGCCGCAGCTTCCGACCGGCGCCTACAGCCCGGCCAAGGCGGCGCTGATCATGCTGACCGAGATGATGGCGATGGAATGGGCGGCCGACGGCATCCGCGCCAACAGCGTCTGCCCCGGCTTCGTGCACACCTCGATGACCGACGCGATCTACAGCCAGAGGACGCTGGCGCGCAGCCGCGCCCGGCTCGTCCCGCTCGGCCGCATCGCCACGCCCCGGGACATCGCCGAGACCATCGCCTTCCTGCTGGGACCGCAAGCGAGCTACATCACCGGCCAGGCGATCGTGGTCGATGGCGGGCTGACGCGCTCGATCCTGCGGAATGTGCCGGGCGTCGCCGCGACGCCGGCCGGCAAGCCCAGGGGCAAGGCCGCAGCCAGGGCCAAAGCGAAAGGAAAAGCGAAAGGCAAGCGATGAAAGCGTCACTCTTCTACCTGCCGAGCATCGGCAGCCGCGCCGAGATCGAGCAGGGTATGGCCGGCATGCGGCCCGACCTCTACCAGCGCATGCTGAAGGAGCTCGGCGAGCAGATTCGCCTCGGCGACGAGCTCGGCTACGATTCGGTGAGCTTCACCGAGCATCACTTCCACATCGAGGGCTTCGAGCTCTCCAACAACCCGGTGCTGCTCGACCTCTACTTCGCCCTGCAGACCAAGCGCATCCGCGTCGGCCAGCTCGGCATCGTCCTGCCGGCCGCCAACCCGATCCGCGTGGCCGAGGACATCGCCATGCTCGATCACATGACCGGCGGGCGCGCCAATGCCGGCTTCGCGCGCGGCTACCAGCGCCGCTGGGTCGACGTCATGGCGCAGCAGACCCACGGCATCCACGGCGCGCTGCCCAACCAGCACGACGAGATCGACAACGCCAATCGCCTGGCCTTCGAGGAGAATTTCCGCATCGTCAAGAAATGCTGGACCGAGGAGATGCTGACCCACGACGGCAGATTCTGGAAGGTGCCGGCCGGCCCGACGCCGTGGACGCTCGACACCACGGAGAAGTGGGGCAAGGGCGTGAAGGACGGCATCCTGACCGCGGTCGGCGTCGTGCCCAAGCCGCTGCAGAAGCCGCATCCGCCCTTGTTCCAGCCCTTCGCCAGCTCGGAGAACACGTTGCGCTTCTGCGCGCAGGAGGGCATCACGCCCATCCTGCCGCCCATGCTGCCGGTTTACGAGGAGAAGCTCTACAGCGTCTATTCGGAGGTGTCGGGCAAGCCCAGGGGCCAGGGCGTCGGCGTCCTACGCGACGTCATCATCGTCGACAGCGACGACGAGGCGATGGCGTTGTGGCGCGATTCGGGCCAGTTCTCGGGCCGCGCCTGGTTCGAGCCGTTCGGCTTCCGGCGCGGTATGCAGGATCCGCAGACCGGGAAGTTCCCGACGCCACAGGAAGTGATCGCCATGGGCTATGCCTATGTCGGCACCGTCGACACCGTCCTGCGCGCCATGGAAACCCAGCAACGACGCCAGCCCGTCGATTGGGTGTTCTGCTACACCTACAACGCGCTGGTCCCGCACCCGATCCTGATGAAATCCATCGAGACCTTCTGGACCAAGGTGATGCCGCGGTTCCGGTAGACGCGGCACCAAGCAGGCATGCCGGGGGGCGCCACTTATAGGCGCGAGTTCGAGCTCTGCGAAATGGGAGAAGACGTTCATGAGTCCTCTCCGCCCACTTAGCGGGGGGAGAGGAAGGGGCCCCGCGCGCAGCGTGGGGGAGGAGAGGTGGGTCGTTGCGACACCAACGATGCCCGGGTGGAGATTCATAGCCTCGCGGGCACCGATCCTATGACCCACCTCTCCTAGCCTCTCCCCCCGCTACGCGGGCGGAGAGGAACATGAGCTTTCATTGCCGCTTTGGCGGCGCGATACTTGCACCTACCGAAGCTCTTCCCGGAGGTCACCCATGGGCATGCTGAGCGACGAGGAACAGGCAGCCCTTGCCCCGGCGCGGCTGGCGTCGAGCCCGACGCCGGTGCCGACGCAGGTCGTGTCGAGCGACGAGTTCCTGCCCGTCGCGCAGACTGAGCGGCAGCGGAAGGTCGAGGCGCACATGAACGCGCTGGGCGACGAGTACGGACGGCAGAACGGCCTGTCGCGCCGGCGCTTCTTCCAGACCGCCGCCGGCATGGCGAGTGCCTTCGTCGCCATGAACGAGGTCTATGGGCCGATCTACGGCGCCTCGCCGGCCGAGGCGAAAAGCGTCGATCTCGCGCAGGCGCGCGCCGACGGGCTGAAAGACCAGTTCATCATGGACGTGCACACCCACTTCCTGCGCGACGACACGCGCCTGGCAGGTTTCGTGCGCGGCCGCGAGGCGGTCGGCAAGGCGGGCTGGAACCCGGCGCTGGTCGACCGGCCGCAGACCATCGACGACCTCAAGTACCCGAGCTGGTTCAAGGAGATCTATCTCGACAGCGACACCAAGGTGGCGCTGATCAGCGGCGCGCCGTCGGAGGATCCGCGCGACTGGTTCCTGACCAACGACATGAAGCTCGACGCGAAGAGCCGGGTGAACCAGGCGGCCGGCTCGCGGCGCTGCCTGTCGCATGCCATCTTCGCACCCGGCTATCCCGGCTGGATGGACGAGGTCGACCGCGCCATCGCCGAGCTCAGGCCCGATTCGTGGAAGGGCTACACGGTCGGCGACAACACCAACAAGGATCTGGCGCGCCATCCCTGGCGCATGGACGACGAGACGCTCGTCTATCCTTTCTACGAGAAGCTCCTGAAGGCCGGGCACGACATCGTGTGCGTGCACAAGGGCCTTTACCCGCCGTCGACCGAGAAGCGCTGGCCGCATCTCGTGCGCCATGCCGGCGTCGATGATGTCGGCAAGGCGGCCAGGGACTGGCCGCAGATCCGCTTCGTCATCTACCATTCGGCGTATCGCTGGACGGGCGGCGCCGGCGCCCTGGCGAAGGACGGCTTCGCCCAGTTCGAGGAGACCGGCCGCGTCGAATGGACCAGCGATCTCGCCGACATCCCCGCCCGGTACGGCGTCACCAACGTCTACGGCGATCTCGGCCAGATCTTCGCCCAGACCACGGTGGTCGAGCCGCGCCTGTGCGCGGCGCTGATGGGCATCCTGATCAAGGGCCTGGGCGCCGACCACGTCGTGTGGGGCACCGACGCCGTCTGGACCGGCGCGCCGCAATGGCAGATCGAGGCGCTGCGCCGGCTCGAGATCCCCGAGGACATGCAGCGCAAGCACGGCTTCACGGCGCTCGGGCCGGCCGACGGGCCGGTCAAGCGCGCCATCTTCGGCGAAAACTCGGCCAGGATGTACCGCTACGACGTCCAGAGGGCGGCATGGCGCGACGATCGCTTCGCCGCGCTGAAGATGGACTACGAGCGGCGCGGCCGCGAGCCTTCCAATCTGCGCTACGGCTACGTCGTTCCCGCGTGACCAGCTTCGGCATCATCGGGCTGGGCTGGATCGGGCGGCGCGTCGCCGTCCGGCTGCCCGGCGCCGCCGCGGTGCTCGTCCGGCCGTCGCAGGCGGAAAGGGCGGCCACGCTCGTCGATCCTGCCGCGGTGTGCACCTCGGCGGCCGAGTTCATCGCCCGCCGCCCGGCCGTCGCGCTCGAATGCGCCCTGGCCTCCGTGCTGGCCGAGATCGGTCCCGGCCTGCTGGCGGCCGGCATCGATCTCGTGCCGCTGTCGCTCACGGCGCTGTGCGATCCCGCGGTGGAGGAGCGCCTGCTGGCGGCGGCCGCGGCCGGCCCCGGCCGGCTCGAGCTGGCGCCGGGCGCGGTCGGCTCGCTCGACCTCCTGGCGACGGCGCGCGAGGAAGGCCTGCGCCGCGTCGTCTATCGCCAGCTGAAGCCACCGGCGATGTGGCAGCTCACGCCGGCGGCAGGGCTGGCCAGGCTCGACGGGATCGATCGCCGGTCGGTGATCCTGTCGGGCAGTGTGCGCGAGGTGGCGCGTCACTTCCCCAACAACCTCAACAGCTCGGTCGGCGTGGCGCTGGCCGGGCTCGGCCTCGATGCGACGGAGCTCGAGCTGGTGGCCGATCCCGCTCTGTCAGAGACCGCGCACGAGCTCGAGATCGAGGCCGGTGCCGGCACGGTGAGGCTGTCGGTCGGCGGCCGCGAGGTGGCGCCGGACGGCGATCCGGCCGACTACACGACCTCCAGCCTGATCCGCATCGTGCATCGTCGGCGGGCGCCCGTGAAGATCTGATGGCCGACCCGGTCGCCTTCCTGCAGGAGCTGATCCGCGCCCAACGCGACGGCGAGGCGGCGGTCCAGCAGCGCGTTGCCGATGCCGCCCGGCGGCTCGGCTGCACGGTCGAGCGCGTGCGCTATCGGCCGGGCGACGTGCCGATGGTGGCGGAGTTCGCCACTGCGCAGGCGATCGACGGCGGCGAGCGCGAGAGCGTGGTCGCCACCTTCAAGGGGCGCGGCGGCGGACGCAGCGTCATCTTCTTCGCCCATCCCGACGGCGAGCCGGTCGCGGCGACCGAGCGCTGGCGGCACGATCCCTTCGCCGGCGTGATCGAAGGGGGCCGCCTGCATGGCTGGGGCGTCGCCGACGACCTGGCCGGCGTCGCCACCTTGGTGCAGGGGCTGCAGGCCGTGCTCGAGACCGGCAAGCAGCCGCTGGGCGACGTGATCCTCGCCAGCACGCCCAGCAAGCGGCACGCGCGCGGCGTCTCGGCGCTGCTCCATGGCGGGCTGCGCGCCGACGCGGCAGTCTATCTCCATCCCGCCGAGTCGGGTGTCGGCATGCGCGAGATCAAGGCCTTCGCCTCCGGCCTGGTCGAGTTTCGCATCACCGTCGATGGCCGCGCGCCCGACACCAGCGAGATCAGCCATGCCGCCTTCGCCCATCGCGCGGTCAACCCGATCGACAAGCTCTGGCTGATCCATCGCGCGCTCCAGGCGCTCGATGCAAGGCGCGGCGGGGCGGTGCGTCATCCAGCGCTGCAGCGGGCGATCGGCCGGTCGACCAATCTTCTGGTGTCCCATGTCGCCGCCGGCAGCAGCGACGTGTTCGCGCGCATCGCGCCCTGTGCCGTGCTGGCGGGCTCGCTGTCCTTCCCGCCGCCGGAGACCCTGGCCGATATCCAGGGCGCCGTCGAAGCAGCGGTAGGCAGCGCTGTGGCGGAGGATGCGTGGCTGCGCGACCATCCACCGCGCCTGGAGTTCGTGACGGGAGTCACCGGTGCCGAGGTCAGCCCCGACCATCCACTCTATCGCGTCGTCGCCGAGGCCGTCCGGCACGTCACCGGTGAGGCGCCGCACGTCAACCCGCTGCACACGTCGAGCGACATCCGCAACCCGATCCTCCAGGCCGGCATCCCCACGGTCGGGCTGGGGCCGCTCGGCGGCGACCTCACCCAGAACGGCCTGCACGACGAGTGGGTCGACGTCGAGGACTACCAGCGCGCGGTGAAAGTCGCGGCGGATGTAATCGCTGGTTGGTGCGGTACCAGTTGACGCTGGTGCGGTACCGGCTGACGTTGGTGCGGCGTCGGCTGACGCCGGTGCGGCGCCGCGCAATTCAGACCGGGACAAGCCGTCCCTTCGGCGTCAAAATTGCATCCGGTCTGGGGGGTTAATCGTCAGGGGGTCCTGAAATGTCGAACATCGCTGAATCCGGGTTTCGCCGACGCGGCCTGCTGGCGGCCGGCGCCGCGGCAACGACGCTTGCCCTTGCGCCGACGGCGCTGCGTGCCCAGCCCAAGATCGCGCCGCCCAACATCATCAAGGCCGGCACGCTCATCATGTCGATCAACCCGACGCTGCCGCCGCTGCAGTTCGTCGACGAGAAGGGCGAGCTCAAGGGCATGCGCGTCGAGCTGGCCAACGAGTGCTGCAAGAAGCTCGGGCTGGCGCCGGAGTACATCCGCACCGAGTTCGCCACCATGATCCCGGGCCTCGCCGCCAAGCGCTGGGACATGATCAACACCGGCATCTTCTGGACCGAGGAGCGCTCCAAGCTGATGTACATGGTGCCCTACGAGCAGGCGGCAATCAGCTTCCTGTCGGCCAAGGGCAACCCGCTCGGCCTCAAGACGATCGACGACCTGGCCGGCCGGCGCGTCTCGGTCGAGCTCGGCGGCATCGAGGAGCGGCGCACCCGCGAGGTCAGCGACATCGTGACCAAGAAGGGCCTGAAGCCGCTCACCATCATGACCTTCAACAATTTCGCCGAGTCGTTCCAGGCGCTGCGCGCCGGCCAGGCCGATGCCGCCACCAGCATCGACGCGACGGCGATGTTCATGCAGGGCCGCGGCGACTTCACCCGCGCAATCAGCGGCGTGTTCCCGCAGACCGCCTGCTTCGCCTTCGCCAACAAGCCCCTGGCCGAGGCCGTGGTCGGTGCGCTGGACGCGGTGCGAAAGGACGGCATCTACGACAAGCTGCTCGACCAGTACGGCGTGCTGAAGATCGACGAGCCGAAATTCTCCATCAAGGGCCCGGGACCGGCGTAGAGCGAGCTTCACCACAAGCCTCATGTTCCTCTCCCCCCGCCAGGGAAGGGCACTCGCATGTGGCACATTTCTCCGTCATCCCGAGCGGAGCCGCCTGAAAGGCGGCGCAGTCGAGGGACCTCTCTTGCCGGTGCCGCAACAAGAAAGATCCCTCGACTACGCCGCCAATGGCGCTGCAAGCAGCGCCATTGGCGGCTTCGCTCGGGATGACGGGAGAATTCGGCATTTGCGAAAGCCTCGCCGGCCAGGGGGAGAGGCCAGGTGAGGGGGGTACAGGTCATACCGCAGCCTCCGACCCCTTCACGTAACCGCTCACCCATATGTGTGGCTCGGCGAATCCGAACGCGCTCGTGAGGGCGAGGGAGAGGAGCCTGAACATGAGCATGAGGAAAGCGCTCATCGAGGATGAGCAACCATGAAGGTCTGGGACTGGGAAGGCTTTTGGGGCTACTTCACCAACCTCTATCTCCTCGAAGGCGCCCTGTGGACCATCGGGCTGACCATCTGCACGCTGATCCTGGGCGGCATGATCGGCCTCCTGCTGGCGGTGATGCGGCTCAGCAAGCACAAGGCGGTGTCGCGTACCGCGCAGGGCTACGTCTGGATCTTCCGCGGCACGCCGCTGCTGGTGCAGCTCATCATCATCTACACCGGCCTGCCGCAGCTCGGCCTGATGCGCTTCAGCGTGCTCGAATCGGCGATCATCGGGCTGGCGCTCAACGAGGCCGCCTATCTGTCGGAGATTCTCCGCGGCGGCATTCTCTCCGTCGCCAAGGGACAGACCGAGGCGGCGCGCGCGATCGGGCTGAAACCCTACCAGATCTTCCGGCTGGTCGTGCTGCCGCAAGCGCTACGCGTCATCATCCCGCCGCTCGGCAACTCGGTGAACGGCCTGCTGAAGACCACCTCGATCGCCTCGGTGATCTCCATGGAGGAGGTGCTGCGGCGCGGCCAGATCCTGATGCAGCAGAAGTTCCAGGTGCTCGAGGTGTTCATGGTGGTGGCCATCCTCTACCTGGTGATGACCACCTGCTGGGATTTCGTGCAACGCCGCATCGAGGCCTACTACGGCAAGGCCTACGGCGCGGCCGCCACCGAGCAGCTGGCAAGGGACGACCATTAATCATCCTCCTCCCCACGCGATGCGTGGGGAGGTGTCCGCGTCATCGCGGACGGAGGGGTCATGGGGCCCGAGACTCGTGCTCATGACCCCTCCGTCCGCGATGACGCGGACACCTCCTATGAGAATGCGCTGGGAGCGCGCCACTGGTGGCGGAGTAAACTCCGCCAAAGTGGCGCTCATGGGATGTGGAATCACAAGAAGAGCGCCACTGGAGTGGCGCGCTCCCAGCCATGAGCTTCCCTCTCGCAGCGCCACCATTTTCTCAGCATCGTGGTGCGCGCCGGCGTGCTGGGGGTCTCCCCAGCGAAGCTGGGGCAGGGCATGATCATGGCCAGCAACTACGCCCGCGCGCGAAGCTTCTCGTCGGCCAACAGGCCCATCTCGCGCAGCACCGCCCGCAGGGCGGGGCGCTGCGCCTCGGGCAGGGGCAGGCGCGGCGCGCGCGGCGGGCCCATCGGCATGCCCATCATCTCGAAGCAGGCCTTGGTGCCGGAGACATAGCGCGGGCCGCCGACCCACCACAGCAGCGGTGTCATCTTCCTGTAGAGCTCGAGCGCGCAAGGCATGTCGCGCTTGTCGGCGACCAGCTCGAACAGGGCGGCCGACCAGCGTGGGATCACGTTGGAGCACACGGCGACCCAGCCCTCGGCGCCCAGCCAGAACGATTCGTAGCCCAGCACGCCCGCGAACACCGTCATCCTGTCGCCGGCGAGGCGGATGATGTCGCGCACGCGCGTCGGATCGAGCGTCGACTCCTTGACGTACTTGCAGTTGGGGATCTGGGCGAGCCGCGCGATCAGCTCCGGCATCATGTCGACATTGGCCGTCGCCGGGTTGTTGTAGACCATGATCGGGATCGAGATCGCGTCAGACACCTTCTTGTAGTGCGCGTAGAGCTCGTCGTCGGTCGGCACGCTGTAGAACGGCGGGATGATCATCACGCCGTCGGCGCCCATCGACTCGGCCTCGCGGCTGGTGCGCACCACCTCGTCGGTCCATTCGGCGCCGGTGCCGATCAGCACCGGCACGCGCCCCGCCGCCTGGCCGACCACGATCTCGACGATCTGGCGCCGCTCGTCCGGCGTCACGCTCAGGAACTCGCCGGTGCTGCCGAGCGGGATCAGGCCGTGAATGCCCTCGTCGATCTGGAAATCGACCAGACGCCGCAGCGCCGCCTCGTCGACCTTCCGGCCGTCGTCGGTGAAGGGCGTGATCAGGACGGTGTAGGTGCCGCGAAACGTCTTCATGGCGATTCCCTAACAAGAAACCAATGCTTCAGCCAGCCACCTTCGCTGGGCGCGCACTCGCAACTCTCATGTCATCCTGAGCGCAGCGAAGGATCTCCTCGCCAGAAGTTCAAAGCTGCACGTTTGGCAGGCGGCGATGAGGTCCTTCGCTGCGCTCAGGACGACAAAGTAGCCTACTCCATCAACCGCGCGCCCGCTTCCGGCAATGAATTCCCGGGACGCGCAGTCCTCGGCAGGATGATAAAGAAATGCCATGCGTCTGAGCCATCCAGACATCGTGCCGGTCGGGCCGGCGATCCAGATCTACTTCGACGATCGGGAGATCGCGGCGCTGCCCGGCGAGACCGTTGCCGCGGCGCTGGCGGCGGCAGGGATCATCGCCCTGCGGCAGGCCCGGTCGGGGGCGCCGCGCGGCCCGTTCTGCGGCATGGGCGTGTGCTTCGATTGCCTGGTGACGGTCGACGGGCAGCCGAGCCAGCGCGCCTGCCTGACCAGGGCCGTGGATGGCATGGACGTCCGCTCGTCCCCGGCGCCCCAGCCGGGCGCCGCTGGGCCGCCCGCCGAGACCCGCGAGCAGGCGTGCGACGTCGTGGTCGTCGGCGCCGGGCCGGCCGGCCTGTCAGCGGCCCGTGCCCTCGCCCTGGCGGGGGCCAATGTCGTGGTGCTCGACGAGCGCCTGCACGAGGGTGGCCAGTTCTTCAAGCCGCTGGCGCACAGCCACGAGGCCGATCCCGAGCGGCTCGACCGCCAGTTCCGCGACGGTGCCGTGCTCGGCCGCTCGACCCTGCTGGCCGGCGTCACCATCGTGAACGAGGCGACGGTCTGGGCGGCGTTCTCGCCCAACGAGATCGCCGCGACCGTCGCCGGGCAGTCGCGACTCTATCGGCCCAAGCGCCTGGTGCTGGCGACCGGCGCCTACGAGCAGGTCCGGCCGGTGCCGGGCTGGACCCTGCCGGGCGTGATGACGGTGGGCGGGTTGCAGACGCTGGCGCGCTCGTATCGCGTGGCCCCGGGCAGCCGCATCGTCATTGCCGGCAACGGGCCGCTCTGCCTGCAGACCGCGGCCGAGTTGCTGGACGGCGGCGCCAATGTCGTGGCCGTGCTCGAAGCGGCACCGCGCCCGGGAGCCGGACGATGGGACGCGCTCGCGCAGGCCGCCCTGGCCGATCCGTCTCTTCTGCTGCAAGGGCGCGCACTTGCGCGGCGCCTCGGCTTCCTGATGCACTGGGGCCGGCGCGTGACCCGCCTGAGCGGCGACGATCGCGTGCGCAGGGTCGAGGCCGGCGACCTCGCCGTGGAGGCCGACATCGTGGCGCTCAACGACGGCTTTGCCTCGTCGTCGGAGCTGGCGCGCGCGCTCGGCTGCGCGCACCGCTTCGTGCCGCGCGGCAGCGGCTCGATGGAAACCATCACCGACGCCGACGGCCGAACCAGCCTGGGCGAGGTCTTCGCGATCGGCGACGGCGCGCGGTTCGGCGGTGCGCAAGCCGCCCAGGCGCAGGGCGTTCTGGCGGCCAATGCGATCGCACGCGATCTCGGGCTTGCCGTGGCGCCGGCAAAAGAGGCGCGGCGCACTGTCCAGCGCGCGGCGCGGTTTCAATCGGCGTTGTGGCGCCTGTTCGAGGCGCCGGCCTTCGATCCTGCGGCCATCGACGATTCGGCCATCGTCTGCCGTTGCGAGGAGGTGACGGCGGGCGAGCTGCGCGGCCAGATCGCTGCGGGGAACACATCGCCGGCCTCGCTCAAGCGGGCGAGCCGGGTCGGCATGGGGCGCTGCCAGGGCCGCTACTGTGCCGCGACCGTGGCCCGCCTGTGCTCGGCGGACGTCGACGAGTTCGGCCTGTTCGCGCCGCGGCCGCCGGCGAAGCCCGTGCCCATTCGCGCCCTCACCATCGAGCAGCCCGAATGGTCGGGCCATGTCGACTTCGTGCCGCCCGACATGGCGCGGCCGCGCGAGGCGGGGCCGCTGCCGGCGGAGAGCGTCGACACGCTGGTGATCGGCGGCGGCGTGGTCGGCTCCTGCCTCGCCTACTGGCTGGCGCGCGAGGGCATCGAGGCGATGGTGGTGGAGCGCGACGAGCCCAACCTGCAGGCCTCGGGCGCCAACGCCGGCAGCCTGCACGTCCAGATGCTGTCGTTCGATTTCGGCGCCAACGCGCCGGCCGGCGGCAATCGGGCGGCCGACACCCTGCCGCTCGGCCCGGCCTCGATCGCACTGTGGCAGGAGATCGAGCGCGATACCGGCCAGGACCTCGAGATAAAGGTGGCGGGCGGGCTGATGGTCGGCGAGACGGCGCGCGACGTCGAGTTCCTGAAAGCCAAGATCGCGCTCGAGCGCAGCCGCGGCATCGAGGCCGAGCTGATCGGCGCCAACGAGCTGCGACAGCTCGAGCCGGCGATCGGCGATGCCGCCATCGCCGCCGAATGGTGCCCCGCCGAGGGCAAGATCAACCCGTTGCGCGGCACCTACGCCACGATCGCGCGCGCCAAGGCGCTGGGTGCACGCTTCCGGCACGGCAGCAATGTCGTGGCCATCGAGCGCGACGGTGCGGGCTGGCGGGTGACGACGAGCCGCGGCGAGCTGCGCTGCCGGCGCATCGTCAACGCCTCGGGCCCGTGGGCCGCCGAGATCGGCCGGCTGGCCGGGCTCGAGCTGCCGGTGCGCGGCGCGCCGCTGCAGATGATCGCCACCGAGCCCACGGCGCCGACGCTGACCCGCCTGGTCGCGCATGCGGCGCGCCATCTCACCCTGAAGCAGATGGGGTCGGGCGCCTTCCTGGTGGGCGGCGGCTGGACCGCCGGGCTCGACGAGCGCCAGCGCCTGTCGCGGGCGCTGCGGCCGAGCGTCGAGGGCAATCTGTGGGTGGCGTCGCGGGTCGTGCCGGCGCTGGCCGAGCTGCACGCCGTGCGCATCTGGGCCGGCATGAACGTCAACATCGATCGCGCGCCGATCCTCGGCGAGGCGCCCGGCAGGCCGGGCTTCTACAATTGCGTCAGCTCCAACGGCTATACCCTGGCGCCGGTGCTGGCGCGGCTGACGGCAGAGATGCTGGCCGGGCGGCAGCCGAGCATGCCGGTGGCGCCGTTCTTGCTGGATCGTTTCGGCTGATCCCCGGGAGGACCCCCATGGAAACATCGACCAAGTCGGCGCGCGAGCTCTACCAGGAGGTCAAGGCAGATCCCAGGCGGCGGCGCTTCGGCTTCGGCCGCAAGCCGGCCCTGGTCAATGTCGATCTCCAGAACGCCTACACGCGGCCCGGCGAGTTCGCGACGGCCTACGACACCGACCCGCGCCAGATCGACCACGTCAACGCCCTGGCCACGCTGTGCCGGCGGCACCGCTGCCCGGTGATCTGGACCTACGTCTCCTATCTCGACTCGGGTGAGGATTGCGGTGTGTGGGGGACGCGCAGCGACACGCCCGACTCGCTGCAGAACATCAAGGCGGGCTCGCGCCGCGCCGCCCTCGACGACCGCTGCGAGGTCGTGGGTGGTTCCGACATCGTCATCAACAAGCGCATGGCTTCGGCCTTCTTCGAGACCAACCTCGCCTCGCTGCTCACCTTCCATCGCGTCGACACGGTGATCGTCACCGGCGGCTCGACCTCGGGCTGCGTGCGCGCCACCGCCGTCGACAGCCTGTCGCGCAGCTATCGCACCATCGTCCCCGAGGAGTGCGTCGCCGACAAGCACGAGAGCCCGCACTTCGCCAACCTCTACGACATGGCGCTGAAGTACGCCGACGTGCTGCCGGTCGCCGAGGTGTTGGCCTGGCTGGAGCAGTACCAGCCGGCGAATTAGGGAAGCGTCCTTCTTCGCTATTGGACGGCCACCGCCAAACCTCATGCTGAGGAGCGCCCGAAGGGCGCGTCTCGAAGCATGGGATCAGGCAAGGTCTCTGTTGCCCATCCTTCGAGACGCCGCGCGATGCGCGGCTCCTCAGGATGAGGTGGTAGGTGTTGCCGCTCTCGACGGCCGATCCTACCTTCGTCCGAGATGAAGCTCTCATCTCCTCGTGACGACGCCGCAGGCGATACGGTCGCCGGCGTTGCCCGTCGGGTCGGTCTTGTAGTCGTCGGGACCGGCATGGATGACGATTGCCGTGCCGTCGGGGTGGAACACACTGTTCGGCTTGCCATCGACGAGGGTGATTGCCGCATTGGCGACCTCGACGGTCAACTCGCCGTTCGCCGGGACGAACAGGTTGGGCATGTCGCCGGCATGGGCGCCGCCGGCCACTTCCATGCCGTGCTTCCTGCCGCCCGGATTGAAATGCCCGCCGGCGCTGGCGAAGGGCGGCTCGCATTTGCCGATCTCGTGGAAGTGGAAGGCGCGCTCGCCGGCGGGGAAGCCCTTCAACGACAGCCTGAGCAGCACGCCATGCGGCGTCTCCGTCAGGTCGGCCTTGCCGACCTCCTTGCCGCTGGCGTCCTTCAGGGTTGCCATCGCCGTCTGAGCCGAAGCGGGAACGGCAAGCCCGATCAGCGTCAGCGGCGCCACGATTCGAAGCAGCGAACCACCAATCTTCATATGCGTTCTCCACCCAGGATGCGGCACGCGTTTCCAGGCGGCCTGCGCCGAGTCTTCCAAACGCCGAATCCTTACGCGAGTTGCATTGATGCCGCAGCGGGTGACGGATCGAGGCCTGCAGCTCGATCTGCGATGTGCCCTCGTCCGCCTCCCCACAGAAGCTTACCGGGCGGAGAAGGAAGACGAACTCGCCATTCAGCTGAAGATCGATGGATCGATCAGCGGCTTGCCGCGCGGGCGGGCAGCCTCGGGGCGGGCGCACTTCTGGAACAGGCCGCGGCCGGCCGAGCCGCTCATGCGCGCTTCCTCCATCACCAGCTCGCCGCGTGAAAAGGTCATCACCGGGTAGCCGGTCAGCTCGCGGCCCTCGTAGGGCGTGTAGTCGCAATTGTGATGGAGCATGGCGTTGGTGAGGGTCACCTTGCGCGTAGGATCCCACAGCACGATGTCGGCATCGGCGCCGACCGCGATGGTGCCCTTGCGCGGATGCAGGCCGTAGATTTTCGCGGCGTTGGTCGAGGAGAGCGCCACGAACTGCTGCAGGCTGATGCGGCCCTTGCCGACGCCTTCGGAGAACAGGAGCGGCAGGCGGGTCTCGACGCCCGGCACGCCATTGGGGATCTTGGCGAAGCTCTGCGCCGCACCCGGCAGCTTCTTGCCGCGCACGTCATCGTACTTGAACGCGGCATGGTCCGAGGACAGGACCTGGAAGGTGCCGGCCGACAGGCCGGTCCAGATGTGCTCCTGGTTGTCGACGCCGCGCGGCGGCGGCGAGCACACGCACTTGGCGCCCTCGTCGCCCGGCTTGTCGAAATCCTCCTCGCTCAGGAACAGGTACTGCGGGCAGGTCTCGCCGTAGACTTTCAGGCCGCGTGCCTGGGCGCGCTGGATCTCGTGCATCGCTTCCTTGGCCGAGACATGGACCAGCAGCATCGGCACGTCGAGCAGCTCGGCCAGCGAGATGGCGCGGTGGGTGGCCTCGCGCTCGACGACGTAGGGCCGCGACGTGGCGTGGAATTTGGCCGCCGTCATGCCCTTCCATTCCAGCCGCTCGGTCAGCCAGGCGATGCAGTCGGAATTCTCGGCATGGATCATCAGCATGGCCTGCTCGCGCCGCGCTGCCGCCAGCGCGTCGAGCATCTCGCGATCGCCGAGCTTCAGGTCGTCGTAGGTCATGTAGACCTTGAACGAGGTGTAGCCGTCGGCCACCAGCGCCGGGAAATCCTGGCCCATGATCTTCTCGCTGGGGTCGGACAGGATGACGTGGAAGGCGTAGTCGATCAGCGACTTGCCGTCGGCCCGCTTGTGGTAGCGGTTGACCACGTCGCGCAGCGACTGGCCGCGCGCCTGGTAGGCGAAGGGGATGATCGTGGTCGTGCCGCCGGCGGCGGCCGCCCGGCTGCCGCTCTCGAAATCGTCACAGAACTCCGAGCCGTCGGCGGTGTCCTGGTCGAAATGGACATGAGCGTCGATGCCGCCCGGCACGGCGATCAGGCCGGTGGCGTCGATCTCGCGCCTGCCCCTGTCGAGCCGCTCGCCCAGCGCCACGACGCGGCCAGCGACGATGCCGATATCGCCCGTCACCACGTCCGACGCGGTGGCGATGGTGCCGTTGCGGATGACCAGATCGTACTCGGCCATGTTCCCTCCTGTCCCTGCCTCGCGGCGGCGTGCCGAATCCCGGGCAGCAAGTCCCGTGCCGCATCCTTGCCTAGACCCGGCGCGCGCCGCGGTCCACACTTCCGCCAACCAGGGCTGCCGTGCTCGCACGGCTCATGTCCCTCTCCCCCCGGGGAGAGGCCAGGTGAGGGGCAAGGGCGTGCGTATCCCCCCTCGGCCGACCTCTCCCCCGTGTCGGGGGGGAGGCAGCATGAGTGGGCGGTGTGCTCGCTTTGCAGCGCGACGAAAGAGGGGGCCGATATGAAACGCTGGATTGGACTGCTCGTTGGGCTCTTTGCTGCCGCGGCTCCGGGTGTGCCGGCCGTGGCGCAGACCGCCGTCAAGCCCGCCATCGTCTTCAGCACCGGCGGCAAGTTCGACAAGTCGTTCAACGAAGGCGTGAGCATGGGCGCCGAGAAGTTCAAGAAGGAGAGCGGGATCGCCGTCACCGAGTTCGAGCCGACCAACGAGACCCAGTTCGAGCAGGCGCTGCGCCGCTTCGCTCAGCGCGGCCAGGACCCGATCGTGGCCGTCGGCTTCTCCCAGGCGGTGGCGCTTGAGAAGGTCGCCAAGGAATTCCCCAACGTTCGCTTCACCATCATCGACAGCGTCGTCAACCTGCCGAACGTCCAGTCGGTCGTGTTCAAGGAGCAGGAAGGTTCTTTCCTGGTCGGCGTTCTGGCGGCGATGGCGTCCAAGACCGGCAAGGTGGGCTTCGTCGGCGGCATGGACATCCCGTTGATCCGCCGCTTCCAGTGCGGCTACGAGCAGGGCATCAAGTGGGCCAACCCCAAGGCCGAGCTGATCGCCAACATGACCGGCACCACGCCGTCCGCCTGGAACGATCCGGGCCGCGGCGCCGAGCTCGCCAAGGGCCAGTTCGACCGCGGCGTCGACGTCGTCTATGCCGCCGCCGGCTCGACCGGCATCGGCGTGCTGCAGGCCGTCAAGGACCGCGGCAAGCTCGGCATCGGCGTCGATTCCAACCAGAACCACCTGCATCCCGGGTCGATCCTGACCTCGATGCTGAAGCGCGTGGACCTCGCCACCTACAACAGCTTCAAGGCGGCGCAGGAAGGCACGTGGAAGGGCGGCGTGCAGGTGCTGGGCCTCAAGGAAGGCGGCGTCGACTGGGCACTCGACAAGGACAACGAGAAGCTGATCACGCCGGAGATGAAGGCCAAGGTCGACGCCGCCAAGGCCGACATCGCCTCGGGCAAGATCGTGGTCCACGACTACATGAGCAACAACGCCTGCAAGTGATGCGGGGCACTTCTTCCGCGCGCTCATTCTCCTCCCCAGCTGCGCTGGGGAGGTGCCCCATCATACGGCAGGGCATTCGCATATGGCGAAAAAATCCGTCATCCCGAGCGGAGCCGCCCAATCAGGCGCTGATTACAGCGCCACTGGCGGCGAAGTCGAGGGACCTTTCTTGCTGGTATTGCAATAAGAAAGGTCCCTCCACTCCGCCTCGCTACGCTCGGCTCCGGTCGGGATGACGGAAGTTTTGTGCCATATGCGAATGCCCTGCGTCATACGGGGCGGAGGGGTCATGAGCGACAAGAGACAGCGGCGCCATGGCTCATGACCCCACCGTCGCCGTAAGACCCTTCGGCTTCGCTCAGCGCAGGCGGCGACACCTCCCCAGCGAAGCTGGGGAGGAGAATGAGTTTGGCGCTGTATCCGAGAAACTGAGAGCCGTCATGAAACGCTGGATTGGATCGCTCACCGCCTTGGTCGCGGTGGCGGCGCTCGCCGCCGGCGCAGGGGCTCAGAACGCCGTCAAGCCCGCGGTGATCTACAGCACCGGCGGCAAGTTCGACAAATCGTTCAACGAAGGCGTCAGCATGGGCGCCGAGAAGTTCGCGAAGGAGGCGAGGACGAGCGTCGCCGAGTTCGAGCCCAGCAACGAGACCCAGTTCGAGCAGGCCCAGCGGCGCTTTGCCCAGCGCGGCCTGGATCCCATCGTCGCCGTCGGCTTCGCGCAAGCCGTGCCGCTCGGGAAGGTCGCCCGGGAGTTCCCGCAGACCCGGTTCACGATCATCGACAGCATCGTCGATCTGCCCAACGTGCAGTCCGTCGTCTTCCGGGAGCACGAAGGCTCGTTCCTGGTCGGCGTCCTGGCGGCGATGGCGTCGAAGAGCGGCAGGATCGGGGTCGTGGGCGGCATGGACATCCCGCTGGTCCGCAAGTTCGTGTGCGGCTTCGAGCAGGGCGTGAAGCACGTGAATCCCAAGGCCGAGCTGATCGTCAACATGACCGGCACGACGCCTGCCGCCTGGAACGACCCCGGCCGCGCCGCCGAGCTCGCCAAGGGCCAGTTCGACCGCGGCGTCGATGTGGTCTTCGCTGCCGCCGGCACGAGCGGCCTCGGTGCGCTGCAGGCGGCCAAGGACCGCGGCAAGCTGGGGATCGGCGTCGATTCCAACCAGAACCACCTGCATCCCGGGACCATGCTGACGTCCACGCTGAAGCGCGTCGATCTCGCCGCCTACAACAGCTTCAAGGCGGCACAGGACGGCACGTGGAAGGGCGGCGTGCAGGTGCTGGGCCTCAAGGAAGGCGCCGTCGACTGGGCGCTCGACAAGGACAACGAGGCGCTGATCACGCCGCAGATGAAGGCGAGCGTCGATGCCGCGAAGGCCGACATCGTCTCCGGCAAGATCGTGGTCCACGACTACATGAGCAACAACTCTTGCAAGTGATGCGGACTGCAAAGGTGCGGCTGCCCCTCTTTTGCGGGTACCTTTCGCCCGCCCTCATGAGCGAGATCGGCTTCGCCGAGCCGCACACAAGCGGGAGAGCCTGGGTGAGGAGTTACCGGTGATCGAGCGACATTCGACTCCCCCAGATCAAGCCGCTGCCCCTTGCGGGCAGGGCATTCCCATGGGGCAAAAAAGACCGTCATCCCGACCGGAGCCGAGCGCAGCGAGGCGTAGTGGAGGGACCTTTCTTGTTGCTGCATCAGCAAGAAAGGTCCCTCGACTGCGCCGCCAATGGCGCTGTAACCAGCGCCAACCGGGCGGCTCCGCTCGGGATGACGGTCGTATTTGCCCCATGGGAATGCCCTGCCCCTGCGGGGGAGAGGGACATGAGGAGTGGGAACGGTGATGTCCGCCACTCCCGCCATCGAGCTCTCGGGCATCCACAAATCCTTCGGCAACGTCCATGCCGTGCGCGGGGTGTCGCTCAGGGTCGAGCAGGCCGCGGTCACCGGGATCGTCGGAGAGAACGGCGCCGGCAAGTCGACCCTGATGAGCATCCTCTACGGCCTCTATCACGCCGACGCGGGCGAGATCCGCATCGGCGGCCAGGCGGTGCGCATGGACAGCCCGCACGCGGCGATCGCCCGCGGCATTGGCATGGTCCACCAGCACTTCATGCTGGTCGACACCTTCACCGTGCTCGAGAACGTGGTCCTTGGGGCCGAGGGCGGCGCGCTGCTGGCGGGCGGGCTGGCGACGGCGCGCGCCGAGCTGGCGCGGCTCGCCCGCGAGTATGGGCTCGCCGTCGATCCCGACGCCCGCATCGCCGATCTCTCGGTCGGCGAGCAGCAGCGCGTCGAGATCTTGAAGGTGCTGTATCGCGGCGCGCGGATCCTCATCCTGGACGAGCCCAGCGCCGTGCTGACGCCGCAGGAGACCGACCAGCTGTTCCGCATCCTCGGCACGCTCGGGGAGCGCGGCGTCACCATCGTGCTGATCACCCACAAGCTGCGCGAGATCATGGCGGTGACCGACCATGTCTACGTCATGCGGCAGGGCGAGATCGTCGCCGACCGGGCCACCGCCGAGACCAGCGCCGAGGAGTTGGCCGAGCTGATGGTCGGCCGCAAGGTACGGCTGCAGCTCGACAAGGCATCGGCCACGGCCGGCGGCGAGGTGCTGCTGAAGGCCGAGCATCTCGGCCTGGTCGACCGGCGCGGCGTGCGGCTGCTGGACGATGTCGGGCTCGAGGTGCGGGGAGGCGAGATCGTCGGCATCGCCGGCGTCTCGGGCAACGGCCAGACCGAGCTCCTGCAGGTGCTGTCGGGCATCCGTGCGCCGACCGGCGGCACGCTCACCGTGTGCGGCCGCCGGATCGACGCCCGCCATCCCTGCGACCCGGCCGAGATGCGCGGGCTCGGCGTCGCGCACGTGCCGGAGGATCGCCTGCGCCAGGGCATGGTAGCGGCGTTCCGGGCCGCGGAGACCTCGATCCTGGGCTACCAGGAAGAGCCGCCGTTCTGCCGCAACTACCTGCTCGACGGGCCGGCGGTGGGGGCGCACTGCGCGTCCCTGATGGAGCGCTTCGACGTGCGTCCGCGCGCGCCGGCGCTGCGCTCCTCGAGCTTCTCGGGGGGCAACCAGCAGAAGCTGGTGCTGGCGCGCGAGATGGCGCGCGAACCCAGGGTGCTGCTGGTCGGGCAGCCGACGCGCGGCGTCGATATCGGCGCCATCGAGTTCATCCATCGCGAGCTGGTGAGGAGCCGCGACAAGGGCTGTGCCGTGCTGGTGGTCTCGGTCGAGCTCGACGAGATCCTGTCGCTGGCCGACCGCATCCTGGTGATGTTCGCCGGCCGGATCGTGGGCGAGGTCGCCGCCGGCCGGGCCGACGAGCGCACCCTGGGCCTGATGATGGCCGGGGCGTCGGCATGAGCGCACCGCGCCGGCCGCTGCCCGGCTGGGCCGAGATCGCGGTGCTGCCGCTGGTCAACATCGCGCTCGCCTTCGTCACCGTGGGCGTGATCGTGCGCATCATCGGCGTCGATCCGCTCCACGCCCTGCGGCTCCTGGTGGTCGGCGCGCTCGGCTCGTCCGAGTCGATCGGCTACACGCTCTACTACACGACCAACTTCATCTTCACCGGGCTCGCCGTGGCCGTCGCCTTCCATGGCGGGCTGTTCAACATCGGCGGCGAGGGCCAAGCCTATATCGGCGGGCTGGGCTGCGGGCTCGCCATCCTGGCGCTCGATCGCGTGCTGCCGGCATGGGCGATGATCCCGCTTGCCATCGTGGCGGCCGCCCTGTTCGGCGCGGCCTGGGCGGCGGTGCCGGCGTGGCTGCAGGCGTGGCGCGGCAGCCACATCGTCATCACCACCATCATGTTCAACTTCCTGGCCTCGGCCCTGATGGTCTACCTGATGGTGAACGTGCTGATCGCGCCCGGCTCGATGACGCCACAGAGCCGTCCCTTCACCGCCGCGGGAAAGCTGCCCAGCATGCACGAGCTGCTGGCCGGCCTCGGCATCCAGGTGGCGCCGTCGGCGCTCAACCTGTCGATCGTCCTGGCGGTGCTGTGCTGCGTCGGCGTCTGGGTGTTCCTGTGGCACACGCCGTGGGGCTACGCGCTGCGCACCATGGGTCACAATCCCGACGCGGCGATCTATGCCGGCACCAACCTCCGGAACATGACCATGCTCGCCATGTGCCTGTCGGGCGGCCTGGCGGGCTTCGTCGGCGTCAACGAGCTGATGGGCGTGCACCAGCGCATCGTGCTCGACTTCCCGGCCGGCTATGGCTTCGCCGGCATCGCCGTCGCCCTGATGGGGCGCAGCCATCCGCTCGGCATCGCGCTGGCGGCGCTGCTGTTCGGCGCCTTGCAGCAGGGCGGCGCCGAGCTCGCCTTCGAGGTCCCGGCCATCAACCGCGAGATGGTCGTGGTGATCCAGGGCCTGGTCATCCTGTTCTCCGGCGCGCTGGTGAACCTGCCGCGCCCGTGGCTGCAATGGCTGCTGGCGCTCGTGCCGTCGAGGAAGGGGCAGGGGCCGTGAGAGGGAGCCGCCTTTCATGTCCCTCCCCCGTAGTCGGGCAGGGCATTCGCATACGGACAAAAACTCCGTCATCCCGAGCGGAGCCGCCCGAGGGGCGGCGTAGTCGAGGGACCTTTCTTGCTGATGCCGCAAGAAGAGAGGTCCCTCCACTGCGCCGCGCTACGCGCGGCTCCGGTCGGGATGACGGAGTTTTTGTCCATATGCGAATGCCCTGCGTAGTCGGGCGAGGTGGCCCGGAGGGCCGGAGGGGGAAGGCTGCAGTCGCGCGCTCTCCGATTCCGACGTGGAGATCAGAAGCATCACGACTGAGGCCTTCCCCCTGCGCCCCGTATGACCCTTCGGCTTCGCTCGGGGCAGGCGGGGCGCCTCCCCCGACGACGAGGGAGGGGAAGTAGTCATGGACGACATCCTCTCCTTCGTCCTGCTCACCCTTGCCGCCACGCTGCGCGTGGCGACGCCGCTGGTGCTGTGCGCCATGGGCGGGCTGTTCTCGGAGAAGAGCGGCATCATCGATGTCGGGCTCGAAGGCAAGATGCTGATGGCGGCGTTCTTCGGCGCGGCCGCGGCCGCCGTCTCCGGCTCGGCGTGGGTTGGCGTCGCTGCCGCCATCATCGCCGCCGAGATGATGGCGCTGCTGCACGGGCTCGCCTGCATCACCTATCGCGGCAACCAGGTGGTGAGCGGCGTCGCCATCAACATCCTGGCGGCCGGGCTCACCATCGTGCTCGGCAACGCGTGGTTCAGTCGCGGCGGCCAGACGCCGGCGCTGGTCGGCGACCAGCGCCTGATGCCGATCCTGCTGCCCGGCGCCGGCGACAACATCCTCGTCTATGTGGCGCTCGCCGCCGTGCCGCTCACCTGGTGGATCGTCGCGCGCACGCGCTTCGGCCTCAGGCTGCGCGCGGTCGGCGAGATGCCGCTCGCCGTCGACACTGCCGGCATCTCGGTGCCCTGGCTGCGCTATCGCGCGGTGCTGTTGTGCGGCCTGTTCGCCGGCCTGGCGGGCGCCTACATCTCGATCGCCCAGAACGCCGGCTTCAGCCGCGACATGACGGCCGGGCAGGGCTTCATCGCTCTCGCCGCCATCATCTTCGGCAAGTGGCAACCCTTCCCGGCGTTCGGCGCCTGCCTGCTGTTCGGCCTGCTCGACGCCATCGCCATCCGCCTCCAGGGCGTGCGCCTTCCGGGCATCGGCGAGGTTCCGGTGCAACTCTTCCAGGCCTTGCCCTATCTTCTCACCGTGTTCCTGCTGGCCGGCTTCATCGGCCGCGCGGTGGCGCCCAAGGCAGCCGGCATTCCTTACGAAAAGGAGCATTGATGCCGTTCGGGACAGAACCGGTGCACCGCAGGAAAGGAGAGTAGATGGACGACCTGCTTCATCTCGCCCGCCGGATGATGCTGCGCGCCCACGCGCCCTACTCGAAATTCCATGTCGGCGCGGCGCTGCGCAGCGAGGATGGCTCGATTCATGGCGGCTGCAATGTCGAGAACGCGGCCTACCCGCAAGGCTGGTGCGCCGAGGCCTCGGCGATCGCCGCCCTTGTCGGGGCGGGCGGCAAGCGCATCCTCGAATGCGTCGTGATCGGTCCCGGCCCCGAGGTCATCACGCCCTGTGGCGGTTGCCGCCAGAAGCTGCGCGAGTTCGCGTCGGACGATCTGCCGATCCATCTCTGCGGCCCGGACGGCCTGCACCGCACGGTGACCCTGGGGCAGCTCCTGCCGATGTCGTTCGGCCCGCAGCACTTCGGCTAGCCCGGGATGCACCGGACATGAACGAGATGATCGCCCGTCGCGCCCCCGGCTTCCGGCCCAAGGTGGCGGTCGTGCTGGGTTCCGGCCTCGGCGGGCTGGCCGACCAGGTGCAGGCGGTGGCAACGATCCCGTATGGCGAGCTGCCGGGCTTTCCGCAGACCACGGTGGGCAGCCACGCCGGCCGACTGGTGCTGGGCCATGCCGGGTCGACGCCCGTCGCCGTGCTGCAGGGGCGCGCTCATTACTACGAGCGCGGCCGTCCCGACGAGATGAAGGTCGCCATCCACACCCTGGCCGAGATCGGCTGCGAGACGCTGCTGCAGACCAACGCCGCGGGCAGCCTGCGGCTCGACATGCCGCCCGGCTCGGTGATGGCGATCACCGATCACATCAATTTCACCGGGGTCAATCCGCTGTTCGACGCGGGGCCGGGCGACGGCCGCTTCGTCGACATGGTCGATGCCTACGACCCGGCGTTGCGGCAGGCGCTGCTGGCCGCCGCCGCCGCCGCCGGCGTGACCTGCCACCAGGGCGTCTACATCTGGTTCAGCGGCCCGAGCTTCGAGACCCCCGCCGAGATCCGTGCAGCCCGGGTGCTCGGCGCCGATGCCGTCGGCATGTCGACGGCGCCCGAGACGATCCTGGCGCGCCACGTCGGCATGAAGGTCGCGGCGCTGTCGCTGATCACCAACTACGCCGCCGGCCTGGTGCCCGGAAAGCTCGGCCACGAGCAGACGCTCGCCGTCGCCGGGGCGGCCGCCGCCGACGTGCAGCAGTTGCTGCGGACGTTTCTGGAGCGCTACACCTAGCGCCGATGCTGCCCCAGGAGATCATCCGCAAGAAGCGCGACGGCCATGAGCTGTCGGACGAGGAGATCGCCTTCGTCGTGCGCGGCATCCATGACGGCGGCCTGAGCGAAGGCCAGGTCGCGGCCTTCGCCATGGCGGTGTTCTTCCGCGACATGAGCACGGCGGAGCGGGTGGCGCTGACCCTGGGGCTGTGCCGCTCCGGCATGCAGCTCGACTGGAAGGACCTCGACCTGCCGGGACCGCTGATCGACAAGCATTCGAGCGGCGGGGTCGGCGACAAGGTGAGCCTGATGCTGGCGCCGATCGTCGCCGCCTGCGGCGCCTTCGTGCCGATGATCTCGGGCCGCGGGCTCGGCCACACCGGCGGCACGCTCGACAAGCTGTCGGCGATCTCGGGCTACGACACCCAACCCGACATCGCGACCTTCCGCCGGGTGGTGCGCGAGGTCGGCTGCGCGGTGATCGGCCAGACCGACAACCTCGCCCCGGCTGACCGGCGGCTCTACGCCACGCGCGACGTCACCGGCAGCGTCGAATCGATACCCCTGATCGTGAGCTCGATCCTGTCGAAGAAGATCGCCGAGGGGCTCGGCGGGCTGGTGATGGACGTGAAATGCGGGTCGGGCGCCTTCTGCGACACCGTGGCGATGGCGCGCGACCTCGCGACCGGTCTGGTCGCCGTCGCCAACCAGGCCGGCCTGCCGACCGTCGCGCTGATCACCGACATGGACCGCGTGCTCGGGCGCAATGTCGGCAACGCCCTCGAGGTGGTCGAGGCGGTCGACTATCTCAAGGGCGAGGGCACGCGCGATGCGCGCCTGCACGAGGTCACCATGGCGCTGGCCGGCGAGATGATCGCGCTCGGCCGCCTGGCGCCCGATGCCGCGGCCGGCCGGGCGCTCGCCGAGAAGGCACTTGCAGACGGACGGGCCGCCGAGAGGTTCGGACGCATGGTGGCAGCGCTGGGCGGGCCGGACGATTTTCTCGAGCACGGCAACCGCTATCTCGGCTACGCCCCGGTGATCCGGCCGTGCAATGCCGAGCGCTCGGGTCACGTGGCGGGCATGAACGCCCGCGACATCGGCATCGCCGTCGTGGCGCTGGGCGGCGGCCGCAGCCACGCCGACGACGCGATCGATCCGTCGGTCGGCCTCAGCGACGTCGTCGAGGTCGGCGCCGCGGTGCGCGCCGGCAATCCGCTCTGCATGGTCCATGCCGCGAGCGACGCCGAGGCCGAGGCGGCGATGGACATCGTGCGGCGGGCGATCCGCATCGCGCCCGGCGCGGCCGAGCCGGGGCCGGTCGTCCTCGAACGTGTGGTCCGGTGAAGCCGCCGGACCTCGGCGCCTACGAGCGCGACGGCTTCCTGGTGCTGGAGGGGTTCCTGCCGGCAGCCGAATGCGACGCCCTGCAGGTGCGCGCCGCCGAGCTGGTGGCGGGCTTCTCGAGGCCAGCGCGGCGCACGGTGTTCTCGACCGGGGACCAGCGCCATGCCGACGACCGCTACTTCAGCGAGTCGGGCGATGCCATCCGCTTCTTCTTCGAGGAGGCGGCGACCGACCAGCCGACGGCGCTGGCGCTGAACAAGATCGGCCATGCCCTGCACGATCTCGATCCGGTGTTCGACCGTGTCTCGCGGCGGCCCGCGCTGGCCGCGCTGGCGAATGCCCTGGGCCTCGTGCAGCCCCTGCTGCTGCAGTCGATGTATCTCTTCAAGCAGCCGCACATTGGCGGCCCCGTCGACTGGCATCAGGACGCGACCTGGCTGTACACCGAGCCCTCGACCGTGACCGGCTTCTGGATCGCCCTCGACGATGCCGACCGCGACAACGGCTGCCTGATGGCGCTGCCCGGCGGTCACCGCGGGCCGCTGCGCCAGCGCTTCCGCCACCGCGGCGGGCGGCTCGCCACCGAGACGCTCGACGACACGCCGTGGCCGACCGCCCCGCCGGTGGCGATCGAGGCGCGGCGCGGCACCCTGGTCGTGCTGCACGGCCTGCTGCCGCATGCCAGCGCGCCCAACCGGTCGGCGCGGCCGCGCCACGCCTATTCCTTGCATGTGATCGACGGTTGCGCCGATTATCCGCCCGACAACTGGCTGCAAAGGCCGACCCTGCCGCTACGAGGATTCGCGTGATCGCCAAGGCTGAGCTGCACTGTCATCTCGAAGGCTCGATCCCGCCGGCGCTGGCGCGCGAGCTGGCGCTGCGCAACGGGCTCGACCTGCCGCCGGGGCTGATGGGCGACGATGGCTTCTATGCGTGGTCGGATTTTCTCAGCTTCCTCGCTGCCTACGACCTCGTCTGCACGACGCTCCGCACGGCGCGGGATTTCGGCGACGTGCTGTACGGCTACCTGGCCGGCGCGGCGCGCGAGGGCGCGGTCTATGTCGAGATGTTCTGCTCGCCCGAGCGGCCGGCGGCGCTCGGCATCGCCTACGGCGCCTGGCTCGAGGCGTTGGGGGACGCGATCGACCGGGCGCGCCGCGACTTTCGCATCGAGGGCCGCATCATCATCGTCTGCATTCGCCATCTCGGGCCCGAGCGCGCGCTCGCCATGGCAAAGGCCATGGTGAGCGAGCCGCACCGCTACGTCGTGGGCTTCGGCATGGGCGGCGACGAGGCCAAGTTCGCCCCGGTCGATTTCGCGCCGGCCTACCGGCTGGCCCATGAGCACGGGTTCGGCTGCACCGTCCATGCCGGAGAGGTGCTGGGGCCGGAAAGCGTGCGGGCGGCGATCCGCGACCTGCCGGTGACCCGGATCGGCCACGGCGTGCGCTCGGCCGAGGATCCCGCGCTGGTCGCCGAGATCGCCCGCCGCGGCATCGTGCTCGAGGTCTGCCCGGGCAGCAACGTCGCCCTCGGGCTTTATCCCGACCGCGCCGCCCATCCGCTGCATCGCTTGATCGACGCGGGAGTCCGCGTCACGCTGAATTCCGACGATCCGCCGTTCTTTCACACCACGCTCGGGACCGAGTACGAGCTGGCGGGCCTGGACGAGGCGGCATTGAAGCGCATTGCGCGGACGGCGATCGAGGCATCGTTCGCCGACGCGGCGACCCGGCAGAGGCTATTGGGGGAGATGGAGCCATGATCGCACGCAAGTTCCTGGCGCTGGGGAGTATCCTCGCCGCCCTGTCGACCGGCCTGGCGGCCGGTGCCGTCCGGGCTCAGGAGGTGGCGCCCAACGATCTGCTGCTCGCCACGCTGTGGACGCAGCGCTCGGTCGAGTACCGGGCCAATGCGCTCACCGTGTTCGCGCTGGCCAGGCTGCGGCTCGACGAGGCGTTGGCCGACAAGAGCTGGACGGCGGCGCCGGGCGAGCAGAAGGGCGACTTCCAGAACCTGCCGCCCGCCGTCATCCTCGACGTCGACGAGACCCTGATCGACAACTCGCTCTACCAGGCGTGGATGCTGAAGAACAACCAGACCTTCAGCACCAAGACCTGGAACGTGTTCTGCGCAGCCCAGGTGTCGCGCGCCATCCCGGGCGCCGTCGAGTTCAGCAAGTACGCCGATTCGAAGGGCGTCAAGCTGTTCTACATCACCAATCGCGACGCCTCGACCGAGAAGGACACGCGCGAGAACATGCAGAAGCTCGGCTTCCCGATGGGCGGCAATGTCGACACCTTCCTGATGCAGAACAAGCAGCAGGGCTGGGGCAGCGCCAAGAGCTCGCGTCGCGCCGTCGTCACCAAGGACTACCGCGTGCTCTTGAATGTCGGCGACAATTTCGGCGATTTCGACGATCGCTACCGGGGCAGCGAGGCCGACCGCGCCAAGGCGTTCGATTCCGATCTCGCCTACTGGGGCAAGCAGTGGCTGATGCTGCCCAACCCGACCTACGGCTCGTTCGACACGGCGACCTACGGCCACGATTTCAAGAAGCCGCTGGCCGAGCAGCGCAAGGCCAAGTGGGACGCGCTGGAGACCTGGGTCGGGCCGAAACAGTAGCCGCTCTTCGACTCCTCCTCAGCGAAGCCGGCTGTCGAATTCACGCATCATGCTGTCCTCCCTGCGCGAAGCGCGGGGAGGTGCCCCCGCAGGGGGCGGAGGGGCCATGAGCCGGGAGCGCGCCACTCCAGTGGCGCTCTTGGGATGTGTGATCGACAAGAAGAGCGCCACGGAGTGGCGCGCTCCCGGCTCATGACCCCTCCGTCCGCGAAGACGCGGACACCTCCCCAGCGGTGACGCTGGGGAGGAGATCGAAGATCAGACCGCCGCTTCGGTCTTGGCGTCGAACAGGTGGAGGCGGTTGGGGTTCATCGCCAGGCGGAGGCGGTCGTGCATGCGCACCCGCAAGGTCGGCTCGACGCTGGCGACGAAGGCGGTGTCGGCGGCCCGCGTGTCGAGCACGATCTCCGAGCCGAGCTGCTCGACCACCTCGACCTCGACCTCTAGGCACAGCTCGGGCGGGTCGCCGGCACCGGCGATGTGCAGGTCCTCGGGCCGGATGCCGAGCGTCGCCGGCTCGCCGGCAAGGCCGGCGGCGCGCTCGGCGAGCGCCGCCGGCAGGCCGATCCTGAAGCCCGGCGCCACCGCCCACAGCGTGCCGTTGGCCGCCGACAGGGTGACCTCGGCGAAGTTCATCGCCGGCGAGCCGATGAAGCCCGCGACGAACCGGTTGGCCGGGGTGTTGTAGAGCTCGAGCGGCTCGCCGACCTGCTGGACGACGCCGTCCTTCATCACCACCACGCGATCGCCCAGGGTCATCGCCTCGATCTGGTCGTGGGTGACGTAGATCGCCGTGGTGCCGAGCCGCTCGTGCAGCTTCTTGAGCTCGACCCGCATCTGCACGCGCAGCTTGGCGTCGAGGTTGCTGAGCGGCTCGTCGAACAGGAAGACCTGGGGATGGCGGACGATGGCGCGGCCCAGCGCGACGCGCTGGCGCTGGCCGCCCGACAGCTGGCGCGGCTTGCGGTCGAGCAGGGTCTCGATGCCCAGGATCGCCGCCGCGTCGCGGACCCGCTTGTCGATCTCGCTCTTCTCGAACTTCCGCATCTTGAGCCCGAAGGCCATGTTGTTGAACACGCTCATGTGCGGGTAGAGCGCGTAGTTCTGGAACACCATGGCGATGTCGCGGTCCATCGGCGGCAGCTCGTTGACCACCGTGTCGCCGATCAGGATGTCGCCCGAGGTGATCGCTTCCAGCCCGGCGACCATGCGCAAGGTCGTGGTCTTGCCGCAGCCCGAGGGGCCGACGAAGACCATGAACTCCTTGTCGCGGACCTCGAGGTCGACGTTCTTCACGGCGTGCACGTTGCCGTCGTAAACCTTGTTGACGTTGCGGATGCTGACCATCGCCATGTTGGTAACCCTGCGCGTATCTCTTGGCGGCTCAACCCTTGACCGAGCCGGTGATGCCCGAGACGTAGTGCTCGACGAAGAAGGAATAGACGATCGCCACCGGGATCGAGCCCAGCAGCGCGCCGGCCATCAGCGGCCCCCAGAAGAAGACGTCGCCGCGGATCAGCTCGGAGGTGACGCCGACCGGCACCGTCTTCTGGTCGGGCGAGGACAGGAACACCAGGGCGTAGATGAACTCGTTCCACGACAGGGTGAAGGCGAAGATGCCGGCCGACAGGATGCCCGGCACGGCGACCGGCAGGATGATGTAGACCATCGCCTTCCAGCGCGACGCGCCATCGATCCTGGCGCATTCCTCCAGCTCCTTGGGGATGGCCTTGAAGTAACCCATCATCAGCCAGGTGCAGAACGGGATCAGGAAGGTCGGGTAGGTCAGGATCAGCGCCCACGGCGTGTCGCCCAGCCGGAAGTTGCGGATGATCTCGGCGAGCGGGATGAACAGCAGGGTCTGCGGCACCAGGTAGGTCACGAAGATGGCGGTACCGAGCCCGCCGGCGAACGGGAAATTAAGCCGCGCCAGGGCGTAGCCCGCGAGCACGCCGCAGAACAGCGAGATGATCGTCGAGACGATGGCGATGAACATGGTGTTCAGCATCCACCGGGCGAACGACGTCTCCTCGAACAGGTAGAGGATGTGGTCGAGCGTCGGGTTGTTGGTCCAGAACGGCTGGTAGTTGGCGGCGTTCCACGGCCGGTAGAGCTCGCCGTCCGGCCGGAACGTGGTGATGATCATCCAGTAGAACGGGAACAGCAGGACGAAGACGAACAGGATCAGCGGGATGTTGTAGAACACCCACTTCCGCCACAGCGCACCCTCGATCATGTCAGCGGCTCTCCCGGCTCATCGCGTTTCGACGCGGCGGATGTACAGGAGCTGCACCACCACGATCAGGAACAGGAAGGGGAACATGGCGAGCGAGATCGCCGCTCCCTCCGACAGCAGCCCGGTGCCGATGCCGATCTGGTAGGCGTAGGTCGCGAACAGATGGGTGGCGTTGGCGGGGCCGCCGCCGGTCATGACGTAGACCAGCTGGAAGTCGGCGAAGGTCTGGATGACCGAGAACAGCACCACCACCATGGTGACCGGCAGCAGGAGCGGCCAGGTGACATGCCAGAAGCGCTGCCACGGCCGTGCCCCGTCGATCGCCGCCGCTTCCTGCAGCTCGGGGCTGATCGTCTGCAGGCCGGCCAGCAGGCTGATGGCGAAGAACGGCACGCCGCGCCAGATGTTGACGATGATGATCGAGGCCATGGCGAGGTCGGGGTCGCCCAGCCAGTTGATGCGCTGGCTGATGATGCCGAGCTGGAACAGCGTCCAGTTGAGCACGCTGAAGGTGGGATCGAACATCCACTTCCAGGCGAACGTCGACAGCACCGTCGGGATGATGAAGGGCAGCAGGATGAAGGCGCGCACCAGCGCCTTGCCCCTGAAATGCCGGTTGAGCAGGATCGCCAGCCACAGCCCGAGCGCCAGCTTGAACACCGTGGTCACGCCGGTGTACCAGAAGGTGTTCCAGACCGATGTCCGGAAGATGCTGTCGTCCCAGATCTTGTGGAAGTTCTTGAGGCCGACGAAGCCGCCCTCGACGCCGACGCGCGTGTTGGTGAGCGACAGCAACACGCCCTCGACGAACGGATAGGCGATGAACAGCCCGAGCAGGACTGCCGTCGGTGCCAGCAGGGTGAGGGCGAGCCAGCGCTCGTCCTCCAGCCGCCGCAGCCGCGGAACGGGCCGGGTTGTCGCGTCCGAGACTGCGGTTACTGCCATGCTGGACTCGCCGTTTCAGAGGGTGACCCGAGGCTCCGTCCGGGACCTCACGCCGTGTAGACCTTCTTGAGCTCGGACTCGGCCCACTTGACCGACTCCTCGGCCGGCATGCCCTGCACCGCCTTGGCGTACATGTCGGTGATGATGTACTTGCTGAGGCCTTCCTGCGCCTTGGCGTTGGGCGGGCCGGCGAAGCCGATCGCCTGGCCGAGCTTGGCCGCGACCTTGTAGGGCGTCATGACCGGGTCGACGTCCCACAGCTTGTCGGATTCCCACTTCGCCGTGCACGGCGTGGCAAAGCCCTTCTGCGATTCGAAGAACTTGCGATAGTTCTCCTCGGTGTGCAGGTACTTCAGGAACTCCTTCGCGGCGTCCTGGTTCTTCGAGTACTTCATCAGCATGTTCGACTGCAGCAGATGGAAGCCGAACTGGCCGGCCGGCCCCTTGGGCAGTGGCGCATGCAGGATGTCCTTGTTCAGGAACTCGCCCTTCTCGGTCTTGTATTGGTCGGGCCGGCGCAGGGATTCGATGTAGATCGAGGCCCCGTTCAGGGTCGCCGAGACGGTTTGCGACAGGAAGGCACGGTTGTTGTTGGTGTCGTCCCAGGCCAGCCCACCCTCGTCGTGCGCCTCTTTCCAGAAGGCGGTCATGAACTTGACCGACTCCACCGTCTCCTTGGTGTTGAGCACGACCGTCTTGCCGTCGGCCTCGACCTCCTTGCCGCCCCACGACCACAGGAAGGGGTAGGTGAAGCCGGGCGCGTCGCCGAAGGTGTGGCCGAGCGTCTGGCCGATCGGCCGGCCCTTGGCCTTGAGCTTCTTGCCGACCTCGCGGTACTGCTCCCAGGTTTCCGGAAATTTGGTGGCACCGATCTCGTCGAACCACGATTTGCGGTAGGCGATCATGCCACCGATCACCGCCCACGGCATGCCCATGAACATCTTGCCGTCGGAGCAGATGGCGCGGGCGTACTTGTAGAGGCCGCCCTCGCGATTGCCGACCTCCTCGGCGAGCGCGCCGACGTCGACCACCGAGTTGGAATAGAGGTGGGTGTAGCTGTTGAACGACATGATCAGGTCGGGCCCGGCGCCCGACTGGATCGACGCGGTGATACGCGGTTGCAGGTCGTTGCCGTTCACCGTCTCGAGGTTGATCTTGATACCCAGCGCCTTCTCGGCCGCCGGCATCATCTCGCGCCGGAACATCTGGTCGGTTGCGGGTACGAAGTCGACCCACTTGAGCCAGTGCACGGTCTTCTGCTGGGCATAGGCCGGCGCCCGACCGGTCGCCAGGATTCCTGCCATGCCGCCCATCGAGGCAACCGCGGCACCGCCGGCAAGCTTGAGCACGCTACGACGCTTGGTCTTCGACATCTGACTTTTCCTCCCGAGACTGCCGTCTCGCTGGACGGCTTGCTTATGCGGTCATCGTACGCAGCACGAAGCATCCGGCGCAAGCGGTTCGGCCGGGTATTCGCAGATCACATCGCCGTCAAAGCGCGTGGGGGCGGCCGGCTACAGCAGCTCGGGATCGAGCGTGAACAGCTCCTTGGCGCGGCCGACGCCGCGCAGGGCGAAGCGGCCGACCGAGACCAGGCGGGCGCGCTCCTCTGGTGGCAAGGCGTCGGCGAAATCGGCCGAGACCAGCATCGGCCGGTCGACCGAGCGGCACATCGAGGCGATGCGGCTGGTCTCGTTCACGGCCGGGCCGACGACGGTGAAGTCGAGCCGCTCGTCGCTGCCGATATTGCCGTAGAACACCTCGCCGACATGCAGGCCGATGTAGACCGAGGTGGTCGGCCGTTCCTCGCCCCGGCGACGCTCGTTGAGCGCGTGCAGGCGCGCGCGCAGGATCTCCTCCGCCGCGAGCGCGCGGCGCGTGGCCTCGGCCGCGTCGTCGGCCCGGAACAGCGCGAGCGTGCCGTCGCCGATCAGCTTCAGCACGTCGCCGCCGGCCTCGTGGATCGCGGTGATCACCGCTTCGGCGTAGTCGTTGAGCAGCGGGATGATCTCGCCGGGCGGCGCCGAATCGGTGATGGTGGTGTAGCTGCGCAGGTCGGAGAACCACAAGGCGGCGCCGATGCGGTCGGCCACGCCGCGCTGGATGCGGCCCTGGATGACGCGCCTGCCGGCGTCGCGGCCGAGATAGACCTCGACCAGCGTGTCGGCGATGCGCGCCAGCGCCGCGCTCTTCATGGCCAGCCCGAGCGCCGGCACGAGCCGGCGCAAGGCCACGATGTCGGCCTCGCCGAAACCGTCCGGATGGCGCGTCGACCAGCCCGAGTAGACGCAATCCATCTCGCCGATGGCGGCGCCACGGGCAAAACGGTAGACGAAGACGGCGTAGTCGGTGTGGCCGGCGTCCTTCATCTCCTGGATGAAGGGGAAATCGATCGGGTCGCCGAAGGCGATCCGCCGGCGGAGCTCCTCCCCACCCGTCTGCAGCAGGTGATAGAACGGGCTGCGCTGCCACGACGCTGCGGCCTCGCCTTCGGTCGTGCGGCCATACCGGGTGGCCGCCTCTTCCTCGACATCGTCGTTGCGCCAGCGGAAGACCGTGCCCTCGTGCACCGGATGCAGCGTGTCGATGACGACGAGCGCGCGCGTGAGGGGCAGGCCGGCCGAGGAGCACTGCTCGCAGAATTCGTGCAGGAGGTCCGTCTCCGCCGTTCCTTCCAGGCCGCGCCGGACGAGCCAGTCGGAAATGCGGTCGAGATCCCTTGTCTGCATCGCCCCTATATGGGGCGCGCTCACCGGCCCGTCGAGCGTTGGCGGCTCAGCCGACGACCAGGAGCAGGCGTCTCAGGATGCGGCGACCTCGGCTGCACGGCAGATCGTCGACCCGGCGCGGCGCCGGCAGGGGCTTGCCTGAAAGAACCAGCTTGCCGAGGTGCTGGCGCGTGTTGCGCGACAGCGCGCGCACCGTCTCGTCCTCGGTGTAGCCGGCGGCGGTCACGCCCGGCAGATCCGGCACCCAGCCGACGAACCGTCCATCGTCCGCCCGCTCGATCAGCGAGTAGTAGCAGGCATCCAGCATATCCATACCCTCTCTGGGGACATGCTTCGGCCGGATCGGAGAGCGGTCATTGATCTGGATCAAACGGCCGGACGGTCAATCCCCTTGAAGATTCCGCCCCGGCGGCATTCCATCGGCGCCAATGCTCCAGCGGAAGGAATTGCCATGGCCGAGCTGCCGAACTGCCTGATGATCGTGACCGCCGAGGTCGATCCTGCGGTGGAGGCCGAGTGGAACCGCTGGTACGACGCGGTGCACGTGCCCGACGTGCTCGCCTGTCCAGGAGTCGTGTCCGGCCGGCGCTATCTCGCCGCCGGCGACGTCTCCGAGAGCGACCACGGCCAGCGCACGACCCACCAGCGGCGGCTCTACACGACGGTCTACGAGCTCGAATCGCCGGCGGCGACGCAGACGCCGCAGTTCCTGGCCATGCGCGGCTGGGCGCATTTCGCGCCGCACGTCCGCTCGCAGACCCGGGTGGTGCTGCCGAACGCGAGGTAGGCCTGCTTTGGCTGGGCGCGCGCCACTCCGATGGCGCTCATGGGGTCTGTGATCGACAAGATGAGCGCCGTCGAAATGTCGGCGAATCAGCTGGACGCGATCCGCTGAATCTCATTGCTGTCGCCGCCTCAGTTGCGATGGCGTCATATGCATCCTTGCGGCAAAGGCGCGTCCAAAGTGCGAGGCGTCGCTGAAACCACAAGCGAACGCAATCTCGGTTATCGATCGGTGAGCCGCCTGCGGCGCAGTCAGGAGTCTCGAGGCCTGACGGACCCGTTCGTCGAAGATGCGCCGCATGACCGTCTCGTCGTTGGCGGCGAAAATCCGGGCCAGTGTGCGTGTCGAAACTTTCAGGCCTTGCGCTATCGCAGCCGGAGTGAGGCTCGCATCGCCATATTTGAGCGCGATCAGGTGACAGGCTTTCTGGAAGATCGCGGCACGCATTGCCTCCGACGGCGTGGGATGGTCGCAATGAGCTTCCTCGAGCAACTGCCCCAGCAGGTCGATGGAGTGGCGCGAGAACAGCGTCGCGGCGGCCGGCGAAAAATCGCCGGAGAGCGCGAAGCCGCTGGCCAGGTGACTTGCCCAGAGGCGGGCCAGCGGATGGCCGCGCAACACGGTGCCCGAGAGCAGTTCCGGCCGCGCCACACGGCTGTCGATCCACTGGGTCGGCAGCGTGATGAGCAGATGCCGCCACGGCCGTTCGAGATCGAGAGAAAATTCATGCCGGCTGTCAGTGACGAAGATATCGCCTCGTTGCAACGAGATCAGCTCGCCGCGCCGCCTGATCCGGGCCTCGCCGTCGATATGCACGCAGACGGCATACAGGTGACTGCGAGCGCGCGCGATCTGCGGGCGTGAATGCGAGGCATGAACGCCGCGGCCGGAAACCTGTGCGACACAAAGGTCACCGATCGTGAGCGCCTGGACCTCGCCGCGAACTGGCTCTCCGCCGGCCGGCTGGATGCACATTGGCGTGACGTGTCGGCTGACGAGATCGGCCCAGAATTCCGTCCGTTCCCGCGGCAGCACACTGTCGGTCGTCATTGAGAACATGGTGTCCGTCTCAGTCGAAGCGTCGGTCGCCCACAAGCGAGCAGCCAGTGCCTGGAGCTGTTAGCTTGCCACCAAGGGAGCGCAGCCTCGCGGAGGTCTATTCCGGCAACGAGCGGCCTCGAACGGAGAGCTGCGATAGGAGAATCGCATCGATAGTCCTCCTGTTCCTCGTATTCCACCATTGGAGGCCCGCTATGGCACAAGACAACGGCTCGGATGAACTGCATGTGCGTGCGCTCGACGACCAGGAACGGATCGCCGCTCTGGAACGTGATGTTCCAGCTCTGGAGAGATTGTGGTCCGACCAGATCGCTGTCAACGCGCCGAACAACCAGGTCGTCGTCGGAAAACGCGCTCTGCTGGATGCGTTCATCCAGACCGGTATCATCAACTTCTCGATATTCGAGCGGCAGATAGAATATGTCCGCGCCGATGGAACCCTGGTCGTCATCATGGGCCTCGAGATCGTTCAACCGCTGAGCGACGCACCAAGTGCTGGTCTCGCGGCCGGTCAAACGACGAGGCGGCGCTTCACGAACATCTGGAAGAATGAAGAAGGGATGTGGCGTCTGTTCGCCCGCCACGCCAACGTGATCCCAAATCGTTGACCTGGCAGGCGCCTACCTTCGGTTGTTTGGTCAACCCGGACCGGGCAGCAAACGGGGGAGTGTGGCGCGCCTCCGCCACGATATCTCCGTCGCCGCAAGGCGGCGACACCTCCCCAAGCGAAGCTTGGGGAGGATTCATGAACTTACGCCGGCACGACGTAGCTGTCGCGACGCGGGTCGCAGCCGCCCAGGAAAGTGCCGCTGGCGTCGCGGGCGACGCCCTGCATGCCGCCGACCTTCATGGTCCAGTCGGGACCGCTCACGAGGTCGTGGCCGCGGCCGCGCAGCTCGTCGCGCACCTGGGCATCGACGCGCGACTCGAGCAGCACGGCGCGGCCGTCGGTCAGGCGCGCGCGCGGCGCCTCGATGGCCTGCTGCAGCGGCAGGCCGAAATCGAGGTACTGCACCATGGCCTGCGGCTGGGTCTGCAGGATGCCGTAGCTGCCCGGTGTGCCCAGAGCCAGAACCGGCGTGCCGTCCCGGGTGACGATCGAGGGCGCGATGCAGACCGGCATGTAGTCGCCCTGCTTGGCGCGGTTGGGGCTCTGCGGGTTGACGTCGGCCCAATAGAGGAAATTGTTCAGGCAGACGCCGGTGCCCGGCACCACCACGCCCGAGCCGAACACGCTGCCCAGGCTCTGGGTCACGCACACCATGTTGCCGTCGCGGTCGGCGATCGAGAATGACGTCGTGTGGCCCTCGTCGGTGCCCGGCGTCCATTGCTCGGTCGGCCCGGCGACCGGCTTGCCGTCGCGCACCCGCGCGCGCAGCCCCTCGACGTAGCCGTCCGACAACAGCTCGGCGAGCTTCTGTTGCGACGGCACGCCGGTCTTGATGCGCACGCCGGCGGCGAGGCGGATGGCGCGCAGCACCGTGTCGATATGGTCGGTGCCGTTGCGCTGCATCTTCGCCAGGTCGAAGCCTTCGAGGATGCGCAGCGTCAGCAGGTACTGGAAGGCCTCGCAGGGCGGCGGCGGCACGTGAATGGTGTGGCCGCGATAGTCGGCGGAGACCGGGTCGACCCATCTCGGCTTGGTCGCCATGACATCGTCCATGGTGAGGCATCCGCCGAGCTCGGTGAGACGCGCCAGCATCTTCCTGCCGAGTTCGCCGCCGTAGAGCAGGTTCGGGCCCTCGGCCGCCAGCGCCTCGTAGGTTGCGGCGAGATCGGGCTGGCGCAGCACCGCGCCGATCTGCGGCCGGCCGCCCGAGATGCCTTCGAGATAGGTGCGCGACCATTCGGGATAGAGCGCGCCATGGCCGCGCAGCTCGCCGGTGGCGCCGCCGATTTCCTCGACGTTGAACTCGATCAGCGAGAAGCCATCGCGCGCGATCGAGATCGCCGGCGCGAACAGCTCGGGCAGCTTCTTCGTGCCGTAAGCCGAGACCATCTCGCACCAGCCGCCGAGGTTGCCCGGCGCGCCGACCGCCACCGGCCCGCGCAGCACGTCCTCGCGCCGCTTCAGCCGCTCGAGCGGGAACTTGTAGGGAATGTGCGTCATGTAATCGAGCGAGCGCACGCGCTTCTCGGCGGCGATGTAGCAGGTCGCCGCACCGAGCCCGGCCAGCCCCGACATGTAGGGCTCGACGACGTTCAGCGTCGCCGCCGTCGCCGCCGCCGCGTCGAAGGCGTTGCCGCCATTGCCCAGAACGCGCGCGCCCGCCGCCGCCGCCAGGGGATGGGCGGCGGCCACCACGCCGTGCCGCGATGCGATTGTCGGACGCTTGCCGTGCTGCAACATTCCCGCTTCCCTCCTCGAGCTGCGCGGATCGTGCCCTCTCGGAGGCGCCGCGGCCAGCCAGAAGTCCGGCTGCAGCCGCGCTGCGGCAACTCTGAAATGAAGCCGCCACGGATGAACACAGATGGACAGAGATCGCCGGCACTCGGAGTGGGGTTCGCCTGATTGGCCCGGAACCAGGCGAAATGCCCAGGGCATTCGCCAGTCGACAACCGGATCAGCATCTGTGTGCATCTGTGTTCATCTGTGGCTAATGCTCTTAGGGTTGGCGTGACCGAAGAACGAGGACGCATGCGCAAACTGGAATTCGGCTGGTTCCTGCCGACTGCCGGCGACACCACCGCCTACGGGTTGGCGAGCGCCCAGGTGGCACCATCGCTGCCGCTGTTCGACCGCATCGTCGAAGCGGCCGAGGCGGCGGGCTTCGAATACATGCTGGTGCCGGTGCAGACCGCCTGCTGGGAGGCGTGGATCTCGAGCGCCATGATGGTCGCGCGCTCGAAATCGATCCGCATGCTGGTGGCGGCGCGGCCGTCCTACGTCAATCCGGTGCTGCTGGCGAAGATGATCGCGACCTTCGACCAGCTCTCCGGCGGGCGCATCTGCATCAACCTGATCGCCGGCCAAAGCGAGGCCGAGAACGCCTCGGAAGGCATCAGGTGGGGCAAGGAAGAACGCTACGAGATCATGGACGAGGAGGTCGCGATCCTGAAGGCGCTGTGGACCGCGCGCGGCCGGATCGACTTCGACGGCAAGTTCTACCAGCTCAAGGGCGCCGAGATCCGTCCCCGTCCGCTGCAGAAGCCCTATCCGCGCTTCTATCTCGGCGGCGGCTCACGCCAGGCCTGGGAGATCTCGGCCAGGCATTCCGACGTCCACCTGTTCTGGGGCGACACCTACGAGCGCATTCGCGCCAATATGGCGGAGATCCGCGGCATGGCGGCGCGGCACGGCCGCGAGAACGACATCGGCTTCGGCATGCGCCTGCAGATCGTTTGCCGGCCGACCGAGCAGGAGGCTTGGGAATTCGCGCACGAGCTGGTGGCGCATGCCAGCGAGGCGCAGAAGGCCTTCGTGCGCGAGCGCTTCGCGACCTCGGAGGCCAACCGCCGCGTGCGCGAGCTGGCGGCGAGCGGCGAGACCATCGAGCCCCACCTGTGGACCGGCATCACCCAGGTGCGGCCGGGCGCTGGCATCGCCGTGGTCGGCGATCCGCAGCAATGCGCCGACACCTTGCAGAACTTCATCGACCTCGGCTGCCACTCCTTCTGCCTGTCGGGCTACCTGCACGACGAGGAGGCCGAACGCTTTGGCAAGTGGGTGATGCCCATCCTGCGCGAGCGCAACCGCGAGCGCATGCTCGCGGCCTGAGGCGCCGCACGGGGAGCTTGCCTTCGTCTGGATCGCGAGCGTCCCGCTCGCTCACGAATCGGAGCGAGCGGGACGCCCGTGGTCCGCAAGAGCGAGGTGTTGGCATCACCATGCCAGCCACTATGCTGGCGGACGGAGGCACCAACTTGCAGCTCGCATCCAGGACCTACGACGTCGACGGCATCGCCGCCGTCCAGGAGCTTTATCACAGCAACGGCTGGACCGACGGCCTGCCGATCGTGCCGCCGACCGCTGAAGCTGTCGCGGCCTGCCTCGAATGGGCGATGATGCCGCCCGACCAGCTGATCGGCATCGAGCCGGTGCGCGGGCTCGCCGTCACCGCCGAGAAGCTCGCGATCAATGCCGTGATGGCGGGCTGCCTGCCGATGCATTTCCCGGTCGTGATCACCGCCTGGACGGCGATGATGCGCGAGGAGTTCCTGATGCACGGCGCCACCGCGAGCACCGGCGGCTGCGCCGTGCTGGTGGTGATGAACGGCCCGATCCGGCGCGAGCTCGGCGCCGCCGGCACCTTCAACGCCCTGGGCAACAGCGATCGCGCCACCGCCGTGATCGGCCGCGCACTCAGGCTCTGCCTGATCAACCTGATGGATGTCCGGCCGGGCGCCATCGACCGCTCGACCCTGGGCCATCCCGGCAAGTTCAGCTTCTGCGTCGCCGAGGACGAGGAGGATTCGAGCTGGCTGCCGCTCGCCGAGCAGCGCGGCATCCCGAAGGAGGCGTCGGCGGTGACGGTGATGGCGGCCGGCGCGCCGCGCCAGATCATGAACGAGTGGACGACGAAGCCCGAGGAGATCCTCGAGACCTTCGCCGCCGAGATGCGCGCCAACCTGCGCCACTACTCGATCCACCCCGGGAACTACGCGCTGATCATTCCCAAGCAGCTGCGCGAGCACCTGCAGGCGGCCGGCTGGAGCAAGACCGACGTCGCCGCCTTCATCCACGAGCGGGCGCGCATCCATCGCCGCGAATGGGCCACTGTCGGCAAGGGCGCCGTGGTGCGCGACCGCGGCGACAGCGTCTATCCGGCGATGGACTCGCCCGACCAGCTGCTGGTCGTCGCGGCCGGCGGCCCGGCCGGCGGCTTCGGCGCCGTGATCCCGCCGTGGCTCGGCAACAAGAGCCATGCCGTCACCCTGGCGATCGGCGCCTGCGTCGATTGCGAGCCGCCGAAGGGCTGAGCGAGATGAAGAAGAGGGGTTCCCCAATTGGAGCCGAAGCTCATGGCCGGGAGCGCGCCACTCCGTGGCGCTCATGGGCCGGCAGAACACCTGCGGTCGGAGAGAAGAGCATGAGCGCCACGGAGTGGCGCGCTCCCGGCGCGTTGTCATTGAGGTAGGAGCAGCACATGACATTCCAGGTACTCGATCCGACCCCTGAGACGGCGCCTGCGGCGGGCCGGCTCGCCCCACGCCTGCCGTCGCTGGAAGGCCGCACGATCGGCTTCATCTCCAATGGCAAGGAAGGCACCAAGGGCTTCTTCCGCCATCTCGACCGGATGCTGCGCGAGGACCACGGCGTCGCCCGCGTGGTCAGCCGGACCAAGTCCAACTACAGCGCGCCGGCCGACGCCCCTATCGTGGCCGAGATCCGGCAGTGGGACGCCGTCATCTCCGGCATCGGAGATTGAGGCAGCTGCTCATCGTGCAGTCTGCACGACTCCGTCGCCGCCGAACGCCTGAACGTTCCCGCCTTCAGCGTCATGACCCAGCGCTTCACCAGCGCCGCCGAGCTGATGAGCCGCGTGCTCGGCCTGCCCGGCTACGGCTTCGCCACGATCGGCCATCCGGTCAGCAGCGCCACCGACGACGATCTCGAGGCGATGGCCCGGCTGGCGATCGAGCAGGGCCTGAAGCTGCTGGTGCGCGGATAGGCCAAGCCTCGCTCTTCTCGATCTCCACGCGCGCTCTCCTGTCATCCTGAGCGCAGCGAAGGATCTCATGGCGCCTCGACCAATGAGCGCCATGAGATCGTGCGAAGGTTGTCAGGGAAAGTCCGAAGCGTCGGGCGATGAGATTCTTCGCTGCGCTCAGGATGACATGAATACGGCGCTCAGGATGACATGAACGCTGCGCTCAGGATGACATGCATCACGGCAGCTCCAGGCGGACGCAAACCGCGGCGCTGGCGATCACGGCCGGGTCGTTGCCTTCGGGATCGGGCACGTCGAGGCCACCCTTGACCGCCGTTACCGTGACGATGCCGTGCGGCAGCGAGGCGCGCACCTTGTCGGTGTCGACCTTGTCGGGCTGGGCGACGCCGATCGTGACGTCGACGAACATGCCGGTCTTCGGGTTGACGCCGAGCGTGCGCAGCATGACCAGCGAGCTGTGGTGCAGGGCGTCCTGGACGGCGCGCAGCGCCGCCTTGGTATAGTCGCCGCCGTGCAAATCGTTGCCGGTGCCGAGCTCGAGGATGACGCGTTTGGCAGGCATGCCGGCCTCCCTTACAGATCGAGCCGGACGATGGCGGCCGCCTGGGCGATCACCGTCTTGTCCGTGCCGGCTTCGTTGGGGATCTCCAGGCCGCCTTCGACGACCTTCACCGTGCCGGTGCCGTGCGGCAGCACCGCCAGCACCTCGCCGGTGTCGACGAGGTCGGGCCTCGGCACGCCGATCAGCACCTCGACCTGCATGTCGTCGCTCGACTTGCCGACCGCGCCGGCGACGGTGAGCGAGTTGTGCCACAGCGCATCGCGCAGCGCGCGCACGGCGGCCTTGGTGTAATCGCCACCGCGGATGTCGGTGCCCATCCCGATCTCGAGGGCAACTCTCTTCAGCGCCATCTCCCGAACTCCCAGCTCTTCGCCAGCCCACCCTTCACCAGCAGCGGCGTCGCGTCGACACAATAATATTTCTCGGCGAAGGCGCGGTACTCGGGCGAGCTCTTGTACCATTGGGCCTGCATGTCGGTGCAGTTCCTTCCGGCGCGCGGGGGGCCGATTGTGCCTGTCGCCACGGGGTCGGCTTCCCGTGTCGACCGACAGAGGGCGCTCGCCCGGGCGGAACTGCTCCGGGGGAGGTCCGCCTGACATCGCGAACCGTCGACCCATCCCGCCGGCCCGTGCCGATCGTCGCGGCGCCCGTCCGTGCAACGCTCGCGCGCACCGGAGCCTGCCGGCTCGACGGTTCCCCGTGGTCCGGACTAGAACGTCGGATCGGGAGGATGACGATGAAGACCTACAGGATCGCGGCCATTCCAGGCGACGGAATCGGGACGGAAGTGGTCGACGCCGGCGTCGAGGTGCTGGCCGCCGTGGCGAAGCGCGACGGCGGCTTCGCGGTCGCCGTCGACCGCTTCGACTGGGGTGGCGCGTACTACAAGAAGCACGGCCGCATGATGCCCGAGAACGGCCGCGACCTGATCCGCCGGCACGACGCGATCCTGTTCGGCTCGGCCGGCCATCCCGACATTCCCGACCATGTCACCTTGTGGGGCCTGCGGCTGGCCATCTGCCAGCCGTTCGACCAGTACGCCAACGTGCGGCCGACCCGCGTGCTCCCGGGCATCACCTCGCCGCTGCGCCACGTCAACGGCGGCGAGCTCGACTGGGTGATCGTGCGCGAGAATTCCGAGGGCGAGTACGCCGGCGTCGGCGGCCGCGTCCACCAGGGCTCGCCGCTCGAGGCGGCGACCGACGTCGCCATGTTCACGCGTGCCGGTGTCGAGCGCATCATGCGCTTCGCCTTCGGGCTGGCGCGCTCGCGGCCGCGCAAGCTGCTCACGGTCGTGACCAAGTCGAACGCGCAGCGCCACGCCATGGTGATGTGGGACGAGATCGCCGTGCAGGTCGCCGCCGAGTTCCCCGACGTCGAGTGGGACAAGATGCTGGTCGACGCCATGACCATGCGCATGGTGATCAGGCCGCAGACGATCGACACCGTCGTGGCGACCAACCTGCACGCCGACATCCTGTCCGATCTCGCCGCCGCGCTGGCCGGCTCGCTCGGCATCGCGCCGACCGCCAACCTCAACCCCGAGCGCGCCTTCCCGTCGATGTTCGAGCCGATCCACGGCTCGGCCTTCGACATCATGGGCAAGGGCATCGCCAACCCGATCGGCACCTTCTGGTCGACCGTGATGATGCTCGAGCATCTCGGCGAGCCCGCCGCCGCCGGACGCCTCATGCAGGCGATCGAGAAGGTGACGGCCGACCCGCGCTTCCACACGCCCGACCTCGGCGGCGCGGCGCGCACCACCGACGTCACCGTCGCCGTGATCGACGCGGTTCACGGGGCGAACGTGTGACGTGACGGCAGAAAATGAAAGTTACCTCGCCGCGCTCGGGATGACAGCGTTGTCGTCGTGGCGACGGCATTGTCGTCATCACGCGCCCAGCGGGGCATCCTGTATCGACTCAGCGAATCGAGCGAAGACCGGAACGTCATCCCGCGCCCAGCGGGGGATCCTTCCGGTCTTTGGTCACTTCTCCGGCGCCTTGCTGATCCGCCCGACCGCGACCCTCGGGGATCGCGCCGGGAACGGCTCCTGCGCCGGCGCCGCCGGCGCGACGGCGAGCATCAGCCCGCCGCCGGGGAGCGTGCGCCGATCCGCGATCGGCCTACTTGCCGGCCTTGGCCGCGCCGGGCCTGGTGCCCGGATAGGTCGCGGTGAAGCCGAACAGGTCGGTGAGCGCGTTGGGCATCATGATCTTGTCGAGATCGTCGACGCCCGCCGTCTTGGACGGCTTGAGGCCGAGCGTCAGCGCTCCCTTGGGCGCCTTCCAGTCGGCGATGTAGGAGGCGATGGCGTCGAGCGCCTGCAAGGTCTGCGGGCCCTGCGGTGCGGCGAAGCCCGCGATCGAGGCCAGCGCCGTCTTGACGACGTCGTCGGGCTTGAGGCCTTCGGCGTCGGCCAGCGGCGGGACGACCTTGGCGAGCAGCCCCTTGTCGTCGAAGGTCAGCTTGGCGCTGCGCAGCCGGCCGTCGTCCTTGGCCGAGGCGGCGTTGGTCTTGTCGCTGATGCCCTCGAGCACCATGGCGAGCGCGATGCTGGCCTGGCCGCGCAGGGTCATCTCGAGGTTGTTGAGGTGCAGCACCTTGGCCGCGGTGTCGATGCGATAGTCGAGCGCCACGTCGACCGGCACGTTGGGCACGCCGTACGGCTTCAGCGCCGCGAACAGGTCGTCGTCGCCGGTGATCCCCTCGAGCCTGAGCTTGGCGAAGCGCGGGCTGTCCTCGGGACTGGCGTCCTTGGTCAGGCGCTCGAAATCGAGCTCGTCGACGGTCACCTTCTTGATCTTGACGGTGCTCTCCTTGTCGCCGGTCGCGGCGCTGGCCGGGACGACGGCCACCACGTCGTTCAGCACGAAGCCCGAGCTGCCGAGCGGGGCGCCGCTGCCGTAGCTGAAATTCTTCAGCTCGAGCTGCGGCTTGATCTCCTTCTCGAACCGCTCCAGCCCGTTTTGCGCCCACGATGCCGTCGCCAGCCCGAGCAGCAGCAAGGCTCCAGTGAGTCCCGCCCAAATTGAACGCATGAAGTCTCCCATCGGTTGAGCCGCCACCCTACCATCGCCCCCTCGCCCCGGCGAGCCGGAGTAGCGGCCGGGTGGCGATCTCTCGTCCCTCCCGGACACTTTTATGGGAGGCGCGTTGGCCTCATCTCCCCGCCCGGGACGTGCATGGCGGCGAGCCGGGGCCGAGGGTGGCGGCGAGCACGGCGTCGGCGGTGGCCGACCAGCCGACCGGCTCGAAGTCGGTGCGCAGCCGGTGCTCCAGCCTCGCCAGCTCGCCGGGGTGCTCGATCAGGCGGCGGATCGCCTGGTAGGCGCCGGTGGTGTCGTCGGGGTCGACATAGAGGCAGAACGGCCCGCCGGCCTCGGGCATCGACGTGCGGTCGGACGAGACGCAGACCTTGCCGAACGACAGGCTGTCGCTCACCGGCAGGCCCCAGCCCTCGTAGTGCGACAGGAACAGGGTGAAGCGGCAGTCGCGGTAGAGCGCCGAGAGCGTGGCGTCGTCCGGCGAGCGGATGAACACCAGCTTGCCGTCGAGCCAGCGCGTCGCCTCGATCGCCTTCATGAGGTCGTCGACCATCCAGCCGACGCTGCCCGCGAACACCAGGGTCGGGACCTTGTCGCGCGGCAGGTCGCGCAGCAGGCGGCACCAGACGCGGAACGCCTGCTGGTGGTTCTTGCGTGTCTCGATGGTCGACACGAACAGCACGAACGCGCCGGCCTCGAGCGGCGCGGGCAGGGCGCCCGGCTGCGGCCGGGCGAAGCCGGTGCCGATCGGCACGGCGCGCGGCGCGCTCCTGAGCGGGATGCCCTGCGCCGCCGTCCAGGCCGCGACGTCGCGCGCCGTCGCCCACGAGTTCGTCAGGATGGCGTCGGCGAGCGGCAGGGTCTCGCGCATCACCTTGCCGAACTCGGGCGCCCGCCCGAGCTCGAAATATTCCGGCCGCACCAGCGGGATGAGATCGTGCACCAGCATGGCGAAGCGCATGCCGGTGCGCGCGGTGAGCTGGGCGACGCGCTCGGCGTAGCCGCCGTCGTGCCACGGCGCGCCGAGCGCGCACAGGACGTCGCCGGCGCGGCCGATATCGCGCAGGTCGTCGATCTGCGGCGCCGGTACCGGTTCGGGCTCGGGCTGCGCCGCCACGGCCGGCGGC
>JALHMO010000015.1:0-4537 GCA_022844015.1 Reyranella sp.
CCGATGATCGATGCCTATCTCGAGGCGCTGCCCAGGGGCCGCGCGCCGCGCATCCTCGCGTCGCGCACCGTGTACGTGGCGGACGACCGCAAGGAAGCGATGCGCTTTGCCGAGACCGGTCTGGTGCGGCTGCGCCATCGGCTGGCGGCGACGGGCAATCTCAGCTCGGGCAATCTGGTCGGCGATCTGATCGCGGCGCTCGACGTCCATATCGGCACGCCCGACGAGGTGATCGCGTCGCTGCAGACGGAGGCGACGCTCGCCCGGGCGACTGATCTAACCGTGCAGGTTCATTCGATCGATCCGCCGCATCCCTATATCCTGCGCTCGATCGAGCTGGTCGCCGAGAAGGTGGCGCCGGCCCTCGGTTGGGTTAAGGCCGATAGCGACGGCGAACGGCGTGTCGCCTGACGACCGATTGGGTGACGAACTGGGAGGACGGGGAGAAGAATGCCCGATGTGATCGACACGCTGGCCGGGATTGCGCCCGGCTCGCCGTTGCATGCGATTCGCGACCAGCGTCCGCAGGCGCGCCTGCATGCCCAGGCGAGCTACGACTCGCTGTTCTCGCCGCTCAGCGAGGCGGACGCGAGCAGGCTCGAGCGGTTCGCCATCGCCTGTTTCGTCATCGGCCTGCACGGCCGGCCCGAGATGGAGCCGCTCTACAGCGCGGGGCTGACGGGCGCCGGCGCACCGGCGGGGCTGAAGGATGCTATCGCCAAGGCAGCCGCGGCCGCCAGAGGCGAGGGCCCGTACGGCCACTACCCGAAGGGGCCGCTCAGCACCGAGGACCAGGCAGGTCCCGTGCATCGCCTCGACGCCGCCGCCCGGGCCGCGCTCGGCCGGCGGCTTGCCGCCGCCTTCGAGCACACCCACATGCTGGTGTTCCATCCGCGCGATTCGGCGCCGGCCCATCTGCAGTCGCTGATCGACGCCGGGTGGTCGACCACGGGCATCGTGGTGATCTCCCAGCTCGTCGCTTTCCTGTCCTATCAGATCAGGGTCGTCGCCGGCTTGCGCGCCCTGAGCGCGAGGCCCGCATGACCGACAAGGTTCTTTCCACCCCGCCTCATGTCGAGCCGGTGGTGTTCACGCGCGACATGCTCGACTGGCTGCCGTGGCTGGAGCCGATGGCCGAACAGGACCTGACGGCGCGGCACATGGAAGGCCTGGTCGATGCGGCGCGCGCCAAGTCGGCGTATTTCCGCCTGCTGGCGCGCGATCCAGAGGTGCTCGGGGCGCGCACCCGCACCGACAAGGACATCTTCTACAATCCCGATGCCGGCCTGCCGCGCGCCGAGCGCGAGCTGGCCGCGGCGGCGACCTCGCGCTTCAACGGTTGCATCTATTGCGCTTCGGTGCATGCCCGATTCGCGGCGACCTATTCCAAGCGGGTCGAGGACGTCGATCGCCTGCTGGCGGAAGGGGTCGGCGCCGACCTCCAGCATCGCTGGAACGCCATCGTCGCAGCGTCGGTAACGCTCACGGCGACGCCGATCAGCTTCGGCGCCGAGCATATCGACGCCCTGCGCAAGGCCGGGCTCGACGATGCATCGATCGTCGATGTCATCAATGCGGCGTCGTTCTTCAACTGGGCCAACCGGCTGATGCTGTCGCTCGGCGAGCCGTCGGCGCCGCCGGCCAAGTAGGCCAGACCTCCTCACCGCAGCAGGGCATTCGCAACTGGCAAAGCCTCCCGTCATCCCGAGTGGAGCCGCCCGGAGGGAGGCGTAGTCGAGGGACCTTTCTTGTTGGTGCTGCGACAAGAAGGCTCCCTCCACTACGCCTCGCTTCGCTCGGCTTCGGTCGGGATGACGGGTTTTTTTGCCATATGCGATTGCCCTGCTGGCCGCAGGGCCTGCGCATCCGGCGCGGAACGCCGTCGTTCCGACCGTCGCGGAGCCCCTTGGTCGGGGTGCAACTTCCGCCCCGGGCCGACGTTTCGTTTTCCCGAAGCAGCCCGCGGAGGGAGCGATGAGTGTTGCGCGACGCAAGGCCGCGCAGGCGAGACGACGTGGCGATGCGGATGACGTCAATCCGGACGATGCTCTCGTATTGCTGACCGCAGAGCACAATGCGATCGAGAAGCTGGTGCGCCAGTTCGAGCGTCATGCGGAAGCGATGGACGGCGTGGAAAAGGGCAAGCTTGCCCTGCGCATCTGCCATGCGCTGGCCAACCACCATGCCGTCAAGTCGGAGGTCTTCTATCCGGCCGCCGAGGCCGTCTCGGACGACGACGACAAGGGGCAGATCGCCAGGTTGCGGGCGGATCACGAGGTTGTGCTCGATCTCATCGAGGAGATCGGCGACCTTTCATCCCACGACGAAGCGTTCGACCCTCTCGTGCGCGACCTCGGGGATCTGGCATGCCGGTTGATGAAGGCCGAAGAGAGCGACATTTTTCCACGCCTGCGCCATTCGAAGCTCGATCTCGTCGGCACGGGCGAGCGCATGGCCGCACGCAAGACCCAGCTCGCCACCCAGCCCGTCGACAAAGCGCTGATTCGGCAGGCCCGCCGGGTCATGGGCGGCGGCCGGTCCTGAGGTCCGCCGGTCGAGCTGCAACCCCGCGTCGCGCCGCCCGTTGACCTGTCATTGCGCACGGATGCGCGGCGGGGAGGCGACAATTCCTGACAGTGCGATGACGGATGAGGCACCGAAGCTGGAGGCAGCTTCGGTGCTGGGCCATGGCGGCCGCGTTCTTCCCGCGGTGACGGTCGATACCTACAACGAGGAGCTGCGCGACGAGGAAGGCTTCGTCGGCGATCGCGCGAGCGGTCGCGCCTTTCGATCGATCCTGGAGGACTGGCGCGAGAAGCTGCGCGCGCTGGGCGAGGATCCGTTCGGTGGCACGCCGAGCCAGGAGATTTCCAAGTCCAAGCTCGACAAGATGCTGGCGGGAGCCGACCCGATGGCGGCTGGTCTCGTCCATACCGTGGTCGAGGAGTTCGCCATCGAGCTGGCCACCGTCGTGCGCCGCTTCCTGCGGCTGAAGGATTGGCACGGAACGGAGCGCATCGTGATCGGCGGCGGGCTGAGCTCGAGCCACATCGGCGAGCTCGCCATGGGACGGGCGGCGGTCGTGCTGGCGGGCGAGAGCGTTGCCATCGAGCTTCGCACCATCACCCACCATCCCGATCAGGCTGGCCTGATCGGCGCCGTCCAGCTGGCGCCGAGCTGGGTGCTGGCCGGGCACGACGCGATCCTCGCGGCCGATGTCGGCGGCACCAACCTGCGGGTCGGTATCGTCGAGCTCAACATGAGGAAAGGCGGCGATCTCTCGAAGGCAGCCGTGTGGAAGCGCTTGCACTGGCGTCATCGCGATGACCAGCCGTCGCGTGCCCAGACGCTCGACCGCATGGCCGAGATGGCGGGCGAGCTCATCCATCTTGCCGGCAAGGAGAAGCTCAAGCTGGCGCCGTTCGTCGGCATCGGCTGCCCTGGCCTGATCGACGAGCGCGGCATCATCCTGACGGGCGGCCAGAACCTGCCGGGCAATTGGGAAGGCGAGGATTTCCAGCTGCCCCGCGAGATGGCCTCGCGCCTGCCGCGCCTGGACGGCCACGAGCCTGTCGTGGTGGTTCACAACGACGCGGTCGTTCAGGGCCTGAGCGAGGTCCCCAACATGACCGACCTCCACCGCTGGGGCGTACTGACCATCGGCACCGGCCTCGGCAACGCGCGCTTCACCAACCGGATCGACAGGACCGTCAGCTCGTGAAGCGACGCGGCCTGAGCCCGGTGTGGAACCAGGTGATCAGGGAATAGATGTCGTAGACCGGCAGCCCCAGCGCCTCGCGCACGGCAGCGGCGTAGGGCGGCATGTTGGTGCATTCGAGGACGATGGCGCCGACCTCGGGATGGGCGGAGACCAGCGCCCGGCCGGCGTCGAGAATGTCCTGCTGGGCCCTGGCGACGTCCATGTCGTCCTTCTCGCCGAGGATCAGCACTCGAAAGAATTCCTGGCCTTTCTCGGTGCCGACCACCGGCGTATCGAGCGAGACGCCCGCCGCCTCGAGGTGCTTGGGCGTCAGGGAGGCGGCGCTGACGGTGATCACGCCGACCCGCTTGCCGGGCGGCAGGGTCGCCTGCACCCACGGGACCTGCAGCAGCGAGCTCGTGGCCACCGGGACCTTCACGTTCGCCGCCAGCTCATTCTGGAAGAGCGACAGGAACCCGCAGTTGGTGGTGATCGCCTCGGCGCCGTGCCGCACCAGCTCGGCGGCCGCATCGATGAAGCTCGGCAGCAGCCCGGCCGCGCCCTTGAGCACGACGGATTCGGGATTGGCACCGGGCACGATCTTGTACAGCACGGGAAACGGCCAGGTCGTGGCATTGCCCATGTCGCCCGGAATGCGGGGAAAGCGCGCTTCCAGCATCAGGATGCCGAGAGGCGCGCCGTAGAGGGCCTTGCCGCCCTTTGCAATCGTGCTCACGTCGCCGCTCTCCCCAATAAGTTCTCAAGCTCCTCTCCCCCGCTAGGGGGAGAGGTTGGGTGAGGGGGACGCGCTCGCCGTGGGGGGGGGCCCGCGCCCCG
>JALHMO010000015.1:4547-57757 GCA_022844015.1 Reyranella sp.
GCGCCCCGCGCTCGCCGTTGCCCCCTCACCTAGCCTCTCCCCCTAGCGGGGGAGAGGAACATGACTGTGGGTTCCCAGAAACCAATCGAGAATATGGGCATTCTCGTCGCGTGGGTAGGTGTGCGACAGGTCGGCGACCTCGCGATAGGCAACGTCGGCGCCGGCATCGCCTAGTACCTGCCGGGCGGTGCGTGCCAGCTCGGCCGAGAACATCCAGTCCTGGGCGCCGTGGACGATATGGATCGGCAGCCCGCGCACCCGCCCGGCGTCGGCGAAGCCGATCAGCATGGGATGGAAGGCGGCCGCGACCGGCGCCAGATGGGTGAACCGGCAGTCGCCGCGCAGGCCGAGCACGTAGGTGAAGGTGCCGCCGTCGCTCATGCCAGTGAGCAGGGTTCGCGAGCGATCGATCGGCCATTGGCCGGCGACCTGCTCGACCATGGCGTCGATGTTCGGGCCATCGATCCCCGCCTCCATCAGCGACCACGTCGTGCCGATGGCAGTCGGCGCCAGGACGACGAAGCCGCGCGTGCGCGCCTCGCGGACCCAGCTCCACAGGAAGGCGCCGCCATTGCCGCTGCCGCCGTGCAGGGCGGCAACCAGCGGCATCGGGATGGCCGGATCGTAGTATTCCGGGACGTAGAGCGAGCAGGCGCCGCGCGTGCCGGGCGGACCGCCGACATGCATCACCCCGACGTGCTCGCGGTCTGGGTCGATGCGGGAAAGCCGCTCATTCAGAGTTGGGTCGCTGCGCGCCGACTGCTCCAGGAAAAACTGGCTGACCGGGCGCAGGAACGCCGACAGCGGGTAGAGCGCGGCAGCCGCCTTGGCGTAAGTGCGCAGCGCCCGGTAGGCGGCGACGATAGGCTGCGGCTCGTCCTGGGCGGCGCGCAGGCCGGCGATGCCTTCGGCCGCCGCCGCCGCCGCGGGTTCCAGGCAGTCGCGCACCGGCGCCAGGCGGCCCGGCCACTCGAGGGCGCGCGAGGCGGCGAGTGCGGCGCCGAGATCGTCGTCGCGCCCGTCCATCGCCTGGATCAGTTGGAGCAGGGTGGCCGGCGAGAGGTGCCGGGCGGCGAATTCCAGGGCGTGCAGCGCCTTCAGCGTCGCGGGCACCAGCCGGGCGATGGCATCGACAGCAGGTTCGTTGCCCTCCGCCTCGGCCATGGTGTCAATCCTTCAGGATGGTGGCTTCGAGCGGCTGGCGGCCGCGGATCATGTCGGAGGCCTTCTCGGCGATCATCAGCACCGAGGCGTTGAGATTGGCCGACGGCATGGTCGGCATGATCGAGGCGTCGACGACGCGCAGGCCCTGGATGCCGCGCACGCGCAGCTGGTCGTCGACCACCGCGGTCGGATCGCTGTCGGGCGCCATGCGGCAGGTGCCCATCAGATGGAAGGTGGTGGTGCCGCGCTGCTTGGCGGCGCCCAGCAGCTCGTCGTCGGACTGCGCCTGGGCGCCGGGGAACTCCTCGCGATCGTAGTATTGGCTGAGCGGCCGCGAGGCGAGCAGGCGGCGCGCCAGCTTCATGCCGGCCAGCAGGACGTGACGGTCGCTCTCCGCCGCCAGGTAGTTGGGCTGGATGACAGGATGCTCGAACGGGTCGGCCGACTTGATGCGGACATAGCCGATGCTGTCGGGGCGCTGCTGCCAGGAGGCGATGGTCATGCCGGGGAAGTCGTCGAGGGTCGACTGCACGCCCTCCTTGTAGCTCGCCGGCGTGAAGGTTAGCTGCAGGTCGTAATTGTCGACCCGCTCGTCCGACTTCCAGAACACGTAGATCAAGGTCGGGTTGAGCGCCAGGACGCCCTTGCGCGTGAACGCGTACTTCAGCACCTCGCCGACCAGCCTGAGCCCGTGCGTTCGCTCGTTGATGGTCTCGGCGTTCCTGACGCGGGCGACGAAGCGCGGCGCATAGTGGTCGCGCAGGTTCTCGCCGACCCCGGGCAACTCGTGGCGCACCGAGATGCCGTGCGATTGCAGCAGCGGCGCCGGCCCGATGCCCGAGACCTGGAGGAGCTGCGGCGAGTTCACCGTGCCGCCGCACAGGATCACCTCCTTGCTGGCGCGCACCTCGGTCGGCGAGCCGTTGCGGCCGCCTTTGCAGTAGCGCACGCCGACCGCGCGCTTGCCCTCGAGCAGGATCTCGGACGCGTGGGCATTGGTGCGGACGGTGAGGTTGCGGCGGCTCATCGCCGGGTGCAGGTAGCCGCGCGCCGCGCTCATGCGTCGGCCGTTCTGGATGATGCGCTGGACGTAGCTCACGCCGGCCTGCATCGTGCCGTTGTAGTCGCGATTGCGCGGGATGCCCATCTCCACCGCGCCCTCGATGAAGGCCTCGCACAGCGGGTCGCGCCAGTCGAGATCGGTGATCGGCAGGTTGCCGTCGCGCCCGCGGAAAACGTCATCTGCCTCGCCGATGCGCCGTTCGCTGCGCCGGAAGTAGGGCAGCACGTCGGCATAGCCCCAGCCGCGGTTGCCGCGCTGCGCCCAGCCGTCGAAGTCCATCCGCTGGCCGCGATTGTAGATATGACCGTTGATCGAGCTCGAGCCGCCGAGCGTCTTGCCGCGCGGGGCGGCGATGCGGCGCCCGCCGGTCCATTCGCTGGCCTCGGAGGTGTAGAGCCAGTTCACCCTGGGATTGACCAGGGTGTACATGAAGCCGGCCGGGATATGGATGAAAGGATGCCAGTCCCGGGGACCGGCCTCCAGCACGCAGACCGTGGTCTTCTCGTCCTCGCTCAGCCGGCCGGCCAGCACGCTGCCGGCCGATCCGGCGCCGACGATGACGTAGTCGAATGTTTCCATGGTGAACGCAGGCTCCCGTCCAGCCTTTGCTATCGCAGCTTCAGGGTCGGGTCGAGGGCCACGACTCCCCTAGCCCGTCATCGCTCGCGCCTTGCGCTGTGCGGGTGGCAGCGCCTCCGTGCCGATCACGTGTGCATTCGCAAGACGCTCGAGCTCGATCTGCGAGAGGCCGAGCAGGCCGCCGAGCACCTGCTCGTTGTGCTCGCCGAGCGTCGGGGCCGGTGCTCGCACGGCGATGGGAGCCGCGCCTTCGCGATAGGGCGGCGAGGGCTGCGGATGGCGGCCGACGTGGGCGCGCTCGATCCATTGCCAGAAGCCCCGCGCGACGAGATGCGGATCGTCGAGCAGCTCCATCGGATGGCGCACGGCGCCGGCCGCGACGCCGGCCTGCTGCAGGATCGCCATCGCGTCGTCGTCGGACCGGGTGGCCGTCCAGGCAGCGATCGCCGCCTCGATGCGATCTTCCTGGGCGCGCCGGCCCGCGGCCGTGGCGAGGGCGCCATCCTCGATGCCGACGATCGTGGCCAGCGATTGCCACATCGCATCGTCGGTGACGGCGATCGCCAGCCATTTGTCGGTGCCGGCCGACGGGAAGATGCCATGCGGCACGTAGAGCGGATGGCGGTTGCCTGCCCGCGGGCCGACCCTGCCGTTGGCCGATTGCTCGATGGCCCACGCTGCGGTGAAGGGCAGCATGCACTGGACCTGCGAGAGATCGATGAACTGGCCCTCGCCGGTCTCGCGGCGATGCAGCAGGGCGATCAGCACGGCCGAGCAGGCGTTCAGCCCGCCGACGGCGTCGCCGTAGGCGAGATGATTCATCATCGGCGGATCGTCGGCGCGCCCGCCGACGCTCGGCAGGCCGGAACCCTGCTCGAGCGTCGAGCCGTAGGCGCGGGTCTCCCGCCACGGCCCGGTCGCGCCGAACGCCGCCATCGAGACCATGACCAGCGACGGGTTCACCTTGACCAGCTCGCCGTAGTCGAGGCCGAACTTGCGCAGGACCTCGGCGGAGTAGTTCTCGACCACCGCGTCGGCATCCTTGATCAGCGCCTTGGCCAGGGCGACGCCGTCGGGCACGGTGAGATCGAGGGTGATCGCCCGCTTGCCGCGATTCATGATGTTGAAGCGCGACGATTTCTCGTACAGGCGCTGGGCGACCGTCTCGGCGCGATTGTCGACGCCGCGCCACCAGTCGGGATAGCCGCACGCCTCGATCTTGATCACGTCGGCGCCGAGATCGGCGAGATTGCGCGTGCACACCGGGCCGGCCCATCCCATCGAGAGATCGACGATGCGCAGCCCTTCGAGCGGTCGCGCCGCGTGAGGCGCGGGTGTGGGTGCAGGGTGGCGCGCGGCGATGCGGCCGTCGTGCTCGCCGAGCCTCGGCACGGCGCCGCCGAAATTGGCCGGGGTCCTCGTCAGTTGGAACGGCGAGCCGGGCGCCTCGATCGTCCGGCCGCCGTCCATCGCGATCGGCACGATGGCCTTGCGGTCGCGGAACACCGGCCAGGTCAGCACCTGGTGCATGTCCGGGACGATGGCGAAGGGCAGGCGCAGTTCGAGGGCGGCCGCGAACCATTCCTCGGCGGTGCGGTCGAGGAAGCGCGGAACGAATCGTGCCTCGAGCGCGTCGGCGCGCGCCAGCCGCTCCGGCCCCATGACGCAGTGCGGATGGCGGCCGAGATCGGCCATGCCCATCAGGTCGCAGAACGACTTCCACTGGGCCGGCGTCACGATGGTGATGCCGATCCAGCCTTCCTGGCAGCGATAGACGCCCATCGGATAGGTCGGCGTGAAGCGGTTGAAGCCCCACCGCTTCTGCGGCGCGCTGCTGGCCCACGCCTCGATCGCCTGGTACTCGGCGAGGGCGATCGTCGCCTCGTGCACGCTGACGTCGTAGCGCCGGCCCTGGCGTCCGAGCAGCGCCGCCATCGCGGGGATGAAGGCGCCGAGACCGCCCATGATCGCCGACTGGTAGTCCGGCAGGGTGAGCGGCGGGCCGTCCTCGGGACCGATCAGCTGGACGAAGCCCGCCAGGGCGCGGCACACCGCATCGCTCGCCTCGAAGTCCCGATAGGGCCCCGACTTGCCGAACCACGACAGGTCGATGACGACGAGATGGGGATGGGCGGCGGCGTGATCGATGCCCGAGGAATCGATCAGCACGTCGGCGCCGCCGAGCAGCGCGTGGAGCGCGACCTTGTCCGCCGTCACGCTTTTCTTGCCGAAGTTGAGGTATGCGAACCAGCCGCTCGAGCCGTCGACCAGGGGTGGAAAGGATCGCCCGGGATCGCCCGAGGCTGGCTCGACCTTGACCACCTCGGCGCCGAAATCGGCGAACAGGCGGGCGGCATAGGCGCCGGCCGCAAGGAAACCCAGCTCGACAACCCGGAGGCCGGAAAGGCGCGTTTGCGACATCGAGGACTCGTAGCATGGGACGATGCTGTTGAAGTGTCCGGGCCTTCATGAGACATCGACAGGCGATGCCAATCAGGGAGTACGGGAGATGATGAAGAAGATGCTGGCGGCGGCGGGAGCGCTCGCGACCCTCGGCATGGCGACGCTCGCCCATGCCGACATGGCGGCAGCCAATGCCTGCGCGGCCAACCTCACGCCCGACGGCAAGCAGATCTTCGCCGCGGTGATCGCCGCCAAGCCGACATCGGACACGCTGCAGTCGACCATGGAGACCCAGACGCGCAGCCTCGCCATGAACGGCAAGATCGGCCGCGGCGAGGCGCGCGACAATGCGATCGCCGCCCGCGACTGCGTGAGGATGAGCTTCTAGGGCGGCCCGTCACGCTGCCGCAGCCCGCAGGGCGGCAACGACATCGATCTTGCGGACGCGCCCTGCGGCCAGTGTGGACGAGAGAATTGCCGCCGCCAGCACGGTGCCGGCGGCGGTGGCGTAGCTGCGCCAGCCAACGACCAGCGGCACGTGGAAGAGGTCGTTGTCGAGGGTCCAGACGATGACCTGGCCGAGACCGAGGCCCACGGCCGCCCCCAGCGGCAAGGCGAGCGCGACGGCCAGCGCAAGCTCTCCTGCGAGCATGAGGAGGATCGTGCTCTCGCCGAAGCCCAGGGCGCGCAGGATGGCAAGCTCGCGCAGGCGCTCGGACAGGGCGACGCGGACGGTGGCGTCGACGATCGCGAAAGCGGCGACGGCGGCAAAGGCCACGAATGCCGAGACGATGATGGTGAGGGTCCGGGCCATGGTCTCGCGGAACGCCTCTACGGTAGCCGTGCGGGGCATGTAGCCGGCGACCATGGATGAGCCCTGCAGGGCGCGCAGGAAGTCCGTCCGGTCCTCGTCGGCGAACTTCACCTCGGCGCCGGTGACGATCGGCCCCGTGTCGAGGCGGCTGCCCAGGGTGGCGAGGTCCATGTAGGCGCCGAGCCCGACATACTGCTCGACAATCGCCGCGACAGGGAGGTCGAACGGGCGCCCCGTGGCCGGGCTGACGGTCACGCGGTCGCCGATCCGCGCTCCCAGGATCCCGGCCAGCCGGCGCGACAGAGCGAGGCCGTCGTCGGCCAGCGTGACCGGCGCGAGCGCGGTATCGAGCAGGCGCTGCAAGGTGGCGTCGGCGGGGATGCCGGCGAGCACGACGTCGCGCGCGGCACCGCGCAGCGTGAGGCGCGCCGGCAGGTCGAGACGGCCCTCGACCTGGCGCGCGCCTGGCCAGCGCGCGATATCGGCCAGCGTCCCGAACGGCAGGGGCGCGGCGAAGGCAATGGTCGCATCCTGGCGCTGTGCGCGGCCATAGAAGACGTCGACCATCTCGTCGAGCGCATCGAAGCTGAACAGCGTGGCGATCTGCAAGCCCACGGCAAAGGCGACGGCGAGCGTCGTGAGCAGGGTGCGCAGCGGAAGCCGCACGACCTGGCGCAGCACCAGGACGGCCGGCACGCCGAGGTGCCGCACCACCATCTGCTCGCCCACGATGGCCCTGGGGCTGGTGGGCGTCGGGGGCAGAATCGCCCGTGCCGGCGGCAAGGCGGCGGCGCGCGCCGCCGGCTGCAGTGCCGCGAGCATTGCGGCGGCGCCGAGGACGACCATGACGGCGGCGACAGCCAGCAGATCAGGGCCATAGTGCAGCACGGGGAAGCGGAAGAACCCGGCGTAGATTTCGGTGACGACCAGGCCCAGCCCGACGCCCGCAGGCAGGCCGAGCACGCTCGCCGCGATTGCCAGAGCGAGCGCGAGCTTCACGTAGTGCCGGCCGACTGTCGCGTCGTCGAAGCCCAGCGCCTTCACGATGCCGATCTCGGGCCGTTGCAACTCGACGATTCGCAGCATCGAGGCATGCAGCAGGAAGACCGCGACGCCGAGGAAGATCGCCGGCACCAGGACGCCGATGGCGCCAAGCTCCTCGAGTTGGCTTTCCACGAACGCGTGCGACGGCTGGCGTTCGCGGTCGTGAACGACGGCGACGACTCCGTTGGCCGCCAGCAGATGGTCGACGGCTTCGCGCGCCACGGCGGCCGATGCGCCGGGTGCAAGCCGCAGCGCGAGGTCGTTGAACCGATCGCCAAGTCCCAGCGCCGCAGCCAACGCCCGGCGATCCTGCCAGACGATGGCGAAGCGGCGATCGTCGGGCACGATCTGACCGGGCCCGAGGGCGAAAATGAACTCGGGAGAGAGGGCGGTGCCGGCGATGACGAGCGTGTGCTTGTGTCCGCCGATCGACATCGTGAGGCGACTGCCGGGGCCAAGGCCGTGCGCTTTCGCGAAGCCTGCGTCGATCACGATCTCGTCGGGGCGATCGCCGGCCGGCATCCGGCCCTGCTGCAGTGCCAGTACATTGACCGCCGGGCCATCCCGTTCCGGCAGCGAGACCAGCCGGGCGGTGATCGGCTCGTCGAAGCCGTCGAGGGAGATTCCGCCCGGACCGACGATGCGCGCGGCCGCGGCGACCACGCCAGGAATGCGCCGCACCTCGTCGGCCAGCGACAGCGGCGCGGGCGGCAGCGTGGCGAACAGGTCGGCGAAGCCATGGCGGTGATAGTAATCGGCGCGGGTCTCGGCGAGGGACCGTTGAACGCTGAAGGACATGACCACGGTGGCGACGGCACAAGCGAGCACCAGAACGATGCCGAGCCCTTGTGCGCGCCATCGCCAGAGGTCGCGCAGGAGCTTGCGGTCGAGCAGGCCGATCACCATGCGAGGTTCCGTGCCTCGGCCCGCGCCTGGTTGCGCCAGGAGCGGACGATGGCGCCGTCGGCGAGATGAACGACGCGATCGGCCAGGCCGCCGATCACCGCGTTGTGGGTCACCACGACGACGGCGGTCGCGAAGTCGCGGTTCACCCGATCGAGCGCCTCGAGCACCACCACGCCGGTTGCCGAGTCGAGCGCACCGGTGGGTTCGTCGCACAGCAGCAGGTCCGGCTGGCGGACGATCGCCCGCGCCACCGCGACACGCTGCTGCTCGCCGCCGGAGAGCTGGGCCGGGAATCGGTCGGCGAGATCGGCCAGCCCGACGTGCGCCAGCGCCTCGCGGGGGGCGATTGCGCGTTCGACGCCCACCGCACCCAGCGCCACGTTCTCGGAGGCGGTCAGGCTGGCGATCAGGTTGTAGGCCTGGAAGACGAACCCGACATGGCGACGCCGATAGAGCGTCAGGGCGCGCTCGTCGAGCATCGCAAGATCGAGGTCGCCGAAGAGCAGACGGCCTGCGCTCGCGCGGTCGAGGCCGCCCAGGAGATGGAGCAGGGTCGACTTGCCGCTGCCCGATGGGCCGAGCAGCACGACGAGCTCGCCGCGCGCCAGGTCGAAGTCGACGCCGCGCAGGGCGTGGACGCGGCCAGCCGCGGAGCCGTAAGTCTTGGCGAGGCCCCGCGCCATCAGCACGGCGCGCTCGGGCTCGCTCACACCAGCACCCAGAGCGGGATGGCGACGAAGAACACGATGTAGGTGAGTGCCAGCGCCATCAGCCCGTCGATGCGGCGCGGCTCGAGTCGGCGCTGGAGGTAGCGTTCCAGCAGCACGACCTGCAGGATGGCATAGGGCACGATCAGGAGCAGGACCGCGTCCAGGACGCCGGCGTCGATCAGGCGTGGCAGCAGGACGACCGCCGTCGCCGCCGCCACGGCGGTTGTCGCCTGGGCCAGCCGGACGGCGATGCGCGGTCCCAGGCGCACGGCGATGGTGCCTTTGCCGGCGGCGCGATCGGCCGAGTAGTCGGGGATGCCCGAGAGCGTGATGGCGGGCAGGATGGCGAAGAACAGCGGCACGGCGACCAGCCAGGGCCAGGGATTTGTCCAGGCGCCGCCCTGGAAGGCATAGCCGCACAGGATGACGCCGAGACTGTGTGTCACGCCGACATCGATCTCGCCCAGGCCGCGCCAGCAGAGCTTCAGCGGCGGCACCGTGTAGCCGATCGCCAGCACGCCGAGAGCGGCGAGGATTACCAGGCTGGGGAACGGGGAGACCACGCTGGCCAGCGCGACACCTGTCGCGACGAAGGCGCCCAGCGCGATCAGCACGGCGACGTTGAGCCTCGCCAGGCTGATGCTGCCGTCGACCAGCACGCGCGACCCGCCGGTGAAGGGGCCGTGATGACGGTTGCGGACATCGCTCTCGTAGTCGAAGCGGTCGTTGGTGAAGACGGTCGCGAGCTCGAGCGAGAACAGGCAGGCGAGCCCGAGCCAGAAGGCCAGCCACGAGAACTGGCCCGTCGCCTGCTTGGCCCCGGCCGCGCCGAGCGCATAGGCGGCCCACGCCATGGGATGGAACTGCAGCCGGAAGCTCCTGAACCAGGCGGCCATGTTCCCGCGCACGCGCTGGCCTCGTGTCAGCGCGCCGTCGCGGAGCGAGAGGCCTTCGTGGCGCGCCTGCTCGATCCACTCGGTGCGCCGGCCGGCGCCGGCGGGCTTGACGGGACCGAAGATGGTGCTGCGCACAGGTGCCACACCGCAGAAGGCCAGGGTGGCGCGGCCGAGCGCGTTCAGCCCGGGCGCGCGATAGATGTGCCGGTAAACGAAGGGCGGTGTGTCCATGGTCGTCAGCAGATGGGCGCTCTTGCCGGCCAGGAGCTTGTCCCAGCCCTCGCCGTCGTCGCGGTCCTCGAAGGCGAATCCCGGCATCAGCACGCGATCGAGGAAGCCCTTCAGGCAAGCCGGCATCGTGCCCCACCACGTGGGGAAAACGAACACCAGATGCTCGGCCCAGGCGACGTTCTCCACCGCCTCGGCGATGGCGGGCTCCCGCTTCTGGTCGCGCGGCGAGGGCACGAGGACATCGGGATCGAAGCGGAGATCGGCCAGGGCCAAGCGGCGCAGGTCGGCGCCGGCCACCTCGGCGCCCGCGGCATAGGCATCGGCGAGCGCCTCGCAGAAGCTGCCGCGCCGCGGATGGCCGAGGATGAGCAGGACCTTGAGACCCATCACGAGACTCCTCGATTGGAGCGGAGCCGGATCATCGCCGCGACAGGGGGACCGGAGAAAGACGTTGGGCCTCACGTTCCGGTGAACGGGCGATTGTGCTCCAGGAGCATCATTCGACGTAGCACGACGTGCGCCGGGCTACGCGTGGACCGACGGCCCGTCCTGCAATCGCGATCGCCGCTTCACGGCGCGCGGGCGGCGGCCTATCGTCCACCACGAACAACAACTTCCGAGGATGCGTCCATGACTGCCCCAGACCGTTTGCGTGCCCTGCTGGCCGAACCCGGCCTCGTCGTGATGCCGGCGGTGTGGGATGGCCTGACCGCGAAGCTGACGGCGGCGGCCGGCTTCAGGACGGCGTTCCTGTCGGGCTCCTGCGTTGCGGCGAGCCGGCTCGGCGGACCGGATCTCGATCTGCTGTCGTTCGGCGAGATGTTCGATTCGTTCCAGATGGTGCATGGCGCGGCGCCCGACCTGCTGGTGCTGGCCGATGGCGACCACGGCTACGGCAACGCGATGAACGTCCAGCGCACCGTGCGCGCCTACGGCCGGGCCGGTGCCGCCGCCGTGCTGATCGAGGACAAGATCACGCCGCGCGCGCTCACCTCGGCCGGCAAGCCCTGCCTGCCGCGCGACGAGGCGCGCATGAAGATCCGTGCCGCTGTCGAGGCGGCGAAGGATTCCGGCATCCTCGTCCTGGCGCGCACCGACTGCCGGCCAACCCAGGGCATCGACGAGGCGGTGGCGCGAATCGAGATGTATGTCGAGGAAGGGGCCGACATCCTGTTCCTCGATTCGCCGGCCGACGACGGAGAGATCCATCGCGCCATCGCCGCGGCGAAGGGCAGGCCGAGCTTCGTCGTCCTGTCGCCGGGCGCGCCGCGCGCCACGCCGAGCCAGAAGGAAGCCGAGAAGCTCGGCTTCAAGATCGGCACCTTCCCGACCGGCATGCTGTCGCCGGCTGCCGCCGGCATGAAGGCCGGGCTTGCGGCGTTGAAGGCCGGCGAGTCCGAGGCCAAGAGCGCGCTGTCGCCGTCCGAGCTGCGCGGCATCCTGGGCTACGGCGACTATGACACCAACGCCAAGCCGTTCGTGCTGGCGCGGTAATTCATGGCCGGGATCGCGTCACTCGCCTGCGCTGGCTTGGTGGCGTACCCCCGGCAGCTCGATAAGATGTAGAAACTGACCCGGCGAAGAGCGCGAGGGAGACGCTGTCATGAAATTTGCGCTGCATTTCGGCAACAACACGTTTCCCGATCTCGCCGGCGCCACGCGCGTGGCACGGCTCGCCGAGGCTGCCGGGTTCGATACGTTGCTCGCCGTGGACCACGTCGTCTTTCCCGACAACTACACCTCGGTCTACCCCTATGGGGCGAGCGGCCGGCTGCCGGTCGGCCGCGGCGGCGCCTTTCCCGATCCGCTGATCTGGATCGCCTGCGCCGCTGCCGTCACGTCGCGGCTCAAGTTCCTGACCGGCGTCATCATCCTGCCGCAGCGCAATCCGCTGATTCTCGCCAAGCAGGTGGCGACGCTCGACTACATGAGCAACGGCCGGTTCGAGCTCGGCATCGGCGTCGGCTGGCTGAAGGAGGAATTCGACGCCGTCGGCGTGCCGTTCGCCAAGCGCGGCAAGCGCGCCGACGAGTACGTCGCCGCCATGAGAGCCCTGTGGGCGGCGGACGGCGCGAGCTTCGCGGGTGAGTTCGTGAACTTCCGCGAGGTGAGCTGCAATCCCAAGCCGGCCGGCCGCGTGCCGATCATCGTCGGTGGCCATACCGAGGCGGCTGCCCGCAGGGCAGGCAGGCTGGGCGACGGCTTCTTCCCGTCGATCGGCTCGAGCGTCGATCCGATGCCGCTGTACGAGGTGGCTCGCCGCGCCGCCGCCGAGGCCGGCCGCGACCCGGGGGAGATCGAGCTGTTCGCCGGCTGCCCCGACCTGCTGCCCGGCTCGACGGTCGAGCCACAGGCCGCCGTCGACGAGCGCGCCCGCCGCGGCGTCAAGCGAATCGTCGTCCCGGTCGGCCCCTTCCTGCCGAGCCTCGAGGAAAGCCTTATGCGCTTCGGCGAGACGGTGATCAGGCCGTTTGCGGGGGTGTGAAGCGGTCGACCGCTGCGAAGAGGCCTCCTCTCTCATGCTCCTCTCCCCCTTATGTGCGGCTCGGCGAAGCCGAACGCGCTCATGAGGGCGGGAGAGAGGAACATGAGGTGACGGTGAGAGGGTCGACGCCGCCGTCACCCAAACGCCATGCGGATGCGGGCCCAGTCGGCCAGTGCCTCCTCGTGCCCGGGCACGAGCTGGATGGTGAACTGGGTGTAGCCCGCACCACGCAGTGCCTCGATTCGCTGCTTGATCTCGGCCTCGCTCGCGGTAAACGACGTCTCGCGGATCAGGTCGGCGGTGATGAAGCGCTTCTCCTGAGGCTTCACGAACATCAGATGGCCGCGATGGTTCTCGAGGTAGGGCGCGTCCTTGGGCTCGAAGTTGCGGGCGAGGTCGATGTAACCCTGCAACTCCGGCCGCGTCTTGGCGACCATGGTGATGCCGGGCGCCAGGCCGGCCAGCGCCTCGTCGGCGGCGCGATGCAGCATCACGGCGGCGCGCGGGCCGGCCTGCGCCAAGGCGCGTTCCGAGTCTGCCGGCTCGCCGTCCTGCAGCACGCAGCCCAGGGCGAAGGCCGTGGCCTGCAGGTCGCCCATGGCATGGCCGGCCTTGCTCCAGGCGTCGCGCATCGCCTCGACCTCGCGGATGCCGTTCTCGACCTTACCGACGAAATCGATCCAGCCCGCCCGGAGCTTGGCCGTCAGCGCGCGCGTGCGCGGCCCGAAGGCGGAGAGATGAAGCGCGATCGGGTCCCTGGTGTTGAACAGCGGCAGCTCGGGATTGAGGAAGCGGATCTTCTTCCTCTCGCCCTCCATCTCGAAATCGACGATCTCGCCGCGCAGCAGGCCATAGACCTGGTGGATGTGGGCTTCCATGTCCTTGACCTTGATCGCACCGAAGCCCATCGCGCGGCGCGCCGTGAAGCCGGTGCCGACGCCGAAATCGATGCGGCCCGGCGCCAGCTGGTTGAGCGTCGCCAGCGCATTGGCGGTGACCGGCGCGATGCGGTTCGACGGCACCAGCACGCCGGTGCCGAGCCGGATGCGCATCGTCTTGACCGCCGCCGCCCCCATGGCGACGAAGCAGTCGGCGCTCAACATCTGGGTGTCGTAGAACCAGGCGTGGGTGAAGCCGAGTTCCTCGGCGCGCTGCACGACCTTCCACGAATCGGCCGCCGTGGGCAGCGCGATGCCGAAATCCATTGTGTCCTCCGTCATCTTTCAGCGTTGCACCGCACCCCGTCCTCATCCTGAGGAGCCGCGCTCAGCGCGGCGTCTCGAAGGATGGGATCGAGCACGGCGTTTGTGGCCATCCTTCGAGGCGGCCGCTGTGCGGCCTCCTCAGGATGAGGTGGAATTCGATCGTCGGGTGGCGTTCCTCACGTATCCGCCAGCTCCTTCATCATGCGGTCGCGGGCGGCGAAGTCGCCGTCGGCATGGACCGGCTGCAGGCAGACATGGGTGGCGCCGGCCTCGAAGTGGGCGCGCAGGCCTTTCCTGATGGTGGCGGCTTCGCCCCACAGCACCATGGCGTCGATGAAGCGGTCGCTGCCGCCGTCGGCGAGGTCGGCCTCGCTGAAGCCCTCGCGCAGCCAGTTGTTGCGGTAGTTGGGCAGGACCATGTAGCGCGCCAGCTCCTTGCGGCCGAGCGCGCGCGCCTTGGCCGGATCGGTCTCCAGGGTCACCTTCTGCTCGACGGCCAGCCACTTATTTGGGCCGAGGATCGCTGCGGCCTTGGCGGTGTGCCTGGGCGTCACGTTGTAGGGCACGGCGCCGCGCGACTTGGCGGCGCTCAGCGCCAGCATCTTGGGGCCCAGAGCGGCAACCACGACCGGCGCCTCGTCGGTGGCCGGCAGATCCTTGTTGATGCCGTCGAGATAGGCGCTCATCGCCGGGATCGGCTTGTCGTAGCGATGGCCGCGCACGCCCTCGACCATGGGAATGTGGCTGACGCCCAGCCCGAGAATGAAGCGCCCGCCATAGAAGTCGTTCAGCGAAACCATGCCTCGCCGCGCGGTATAGGCATCGCGGGCATAGATGTTGGCAATCGAGCTGCCGACCACGAGCTTGCTGCTCTTCGACAGCAGGTAGCCGGCGAGCGACAGCGATTCGTAGCCGCGCGATTCGGGATACCACAGTGCCGAGTATCCCAGCTTCTCGACGGTGCCGACGAGGTCGGCCAGCTGCGCACCGTTCAGCTTGTCCGTTCCGTACCATACGCCCAGCCGTCCCAAGGTCATGGCCGCGAGCTCCTGTCGCTTCGTTGTGAGAGGGACATTGTCACACTAAAGTAGGCGCCGCGGCTACAATCGGAAAATGGACGGGCACATGCAGATCGGCGTCATCGGCCTGGGGCGGATGGGTGGAAATATCGTGCGGCGCCTGACCCGGGCGGGGCACAGCTGCGTCGTCTACGATGCCAATCCTGCGCCCGGTGCGGCGCTCGCCAAGGAAGGCGCCGTGGCCGCTGCGTCGGTGCCTGCGCTGGTCGCGGCGCTGAAGGAGGGCCCGCGCGCCGTATGGGTGATGCTGCCCGCCGGCAAGATCACCGAGGAAACGATCGCCGAGCTCGGCTCCCTGATGAAGGCGGGCGATGTCATCATCGATGGCGGCAACACCAACTTCAAGGACGACGTGCGGCGCGCCCGCGAGCTCAGGCCCAAGGGCATCCACTATCTCGACATCGGCACGTCGGGCGGCGTGTGGGGACTGGCGCGCGGCTATTGCCTGATGATCGGCGGCGATGGCGAGGTGGTGAAGCGCCTCGACCCGATCTTTTCCGCGCTGGCGCCGGGACTCGGCACCATCGAGCGCACCGAGGGTCGCGAGAAGCTCGATCCGCGCGCCGAGCACGGTTACATCCATGCGGGCCCCGTGGGCGCCGGCCATTTTGTCAAGATGATCCATAACGGCATCGAGTACGGCATGATGCAGGCCTTCGCCGAGGGCTTCGACATCATGAAGCATCGCGCCTCGGAAAAGCTGCCGGCCGACGAGCGCTACGATCTCAACCTGGCCGACATCGCCGAGGTGTGGCGGCGCGGCAGCGTGGTGACGTCGTGGCTGCTCGACCTGACGTCGAGCGCGCTCGCCAAGGACGGCGCGCTCGAGCATTTTTCGGGGAGCGTCGAGGACAGCGGCGAGGGCCGCTGGACGATCGAGGCGGCGATCGAGGAGGCGGTGCCGGCCGACGTGCTGGCGGCCTCGCTGTTCGTGCGCTTCCGCTCGCGGCAGGACCATACCTTTGCCGAGAAGATCCTGTCGGCCATGCGGCTGGGCTTCGGCGGTCACGTCGAAGCGCCGAAGAAATAGACGAGGAGGGTTTCCTGATGCGTGTAGGCGTTTTCTATTTTCCGACCGATTACGGCATCGACCTGTCCGAGCTCGGCCGCGCCCTCGAGGATCGCGGCTTCGCGTCGCTCTACGTGCCCGAGCACACCCACATCCCGGTAAGCCGCAAGACGCCGTTTCCCGGCGGCGGCGAGCTGCCCAAGCGCTATGCGCATACCCACGATCCGTTCGTCGGCCTCGCCTTTGCCGCGGCGGTGACCAGGAAGCTGATCGTCGGCACCGGCATCTGCCTGGTGCCGCAGCACGAGCCGATCGTCACCGCCAAGGCGATCGCCTCGCTCGACCAGCTCTCGGGCGGCCGCTTCGTGTTCGGCATCGGCGGCGGCTGGAACGTCGACGAGATGGAAAACCACGGCGCAACCTACGACACGCGCTTCAAGATGATGCGCGAGTACGTGCTCGCCATGAAGGCGCTGTGGACGCAGGACGAGGCGTCGTACCACGGTGAGTTCGTGCAGTTCGACCCGGTGTGGTCGTGGCCCAAGCCGGCGCAGAAGCCGCATCCGCCGATCCTGCTGGGTGGCGAGACCGACTACACGCTGCGCCGCGTCGTCGACTACTGCGACGGCTGGTTCCCGAGGCCGCGCGGCTTCGATCCGGTGCAGGGCGTCGATCGCCTGCGGCGCATGGCCGACAGCCGCAAGCGCGACTTCTCCACGCTCACGATCAACGTGTTCGGCGCGCCCAACGACGCCAAGGTGCTGGAGAGCTACCGGAAAGCCGGCATCCAGGACGCGCTGCTGGCCATTCCCGATCTCGGCCGCGACGAGATCCTGCGCCATCTCGATACGATCGCGCCGCTCGTCAAGGTGGGTGCGGCGGCATGAGTGTCGCCATCGGCGTCGGTCTGACGGAGTTCCCCTTCGCCAGCACGGGGGACTACTGGCGCTGGGTCGATCTCTGCGAGGCGGGCGGTATCGACTCGATATGGCAGACCGATCGGCTGGTGAGCACGCAGCCGATCCTCGAATGCATGGCGGTGATGGCGGCGCTGGCCGGACGCACGCGCCGCCTGCGCTTCGGCATGAACGTGGTGTCGCTGGCGTTGCGCGATCCGATCCTGCTCGCCAAGCAGTGCGCCACCATCGACGTGCTGTCGGAGGGCCGCCTGCTACCGGCCTTCGGCATCGGCAGCCCGCTCGGCCCGGAGTGGCAGGCGCTCAACATCGACACGCGCACGCGCGGCAAGCGCACCGACGAGGCGCTCGAGATCATCAGCCGCCTGTGGCGCGAGGACAGCGTCGACTATGCGGGCACGCACTACCGGCTCGAAGGTGCCTCGATCTCGCCCAAGCCGGTGCAGCCCGATCTGCCGATGTGGATCGGCGGCTCGTCGGAGGCGGCGATCCGGCGCACGGCGCGCTACGGCACCGGCTGGCAGGCGGGCGGCGAGATGCCGGTCGATGCCGGCAAGGTCGTCGCCGCCATCAAGCAGGCGACGGCCGAGGCCGGCCGCTCGATCGACGACGATCACTACGGCGCGGGCTTCCCGTTCTACTTCGGCTCGGCCGACGACAGGATCGTGGCGGTGGCGATGGCCGCCTACACCAAGCGCACCGGCCGCAAGTCGGCAGGCTACTTCGCGGTCGGCGACGAGCACACGATCATCGACCGCGTTGCCGAGTATGTCGATGTCGGCGTCGAGAAATTCATCCTGCGGCCGATCGGCCGCGACGGCGATGCGATCCTCGACCAGACGCGGCGCCTGATCGACAAGGTGATTCCCATGGTCGAGACCCGCTGGCCGAAGAAGGCCAAGGCGCATTAGCACATTTCATGTCGTCCTGAGCGTGTGACTACATTGAGCGAAGGCACCCTTCTCTTGTCATCCTGAGCGCAGCGAAGGATCTCATCGCCAGAAGTTCCAAAGTACGCTCGTACCCAGCGGCGATGAGATCCTTCGCTGCGCACAGGATGACAAGAAGGGGCGCAGCCGGTCGATTGGATCGGAGGCCCGCAGGATGACTGCTAGAATGGATCGAACAAGCTCTTTGGAGAGGAAACCATGCATATCGGCGCGGCAATGTTCTTCACCGACTACTCCATGTCGCCCGGCGATCTGGGCAAGGCGCTGGAGGAGCGCGGTTTCGAATCGGTGTGGGCGCCCGAGCACTCGCACGTTCCGCTGACGCGCAAGTCGGCCTTTCCCGGCGGCGGCGATCTGCCGAAGAAATACTACGACGCGATGGATCCGTTCGTGTCGCTGATGGCGGCCGCCGCGGTCACCACGAAGCTGAAGGTCGGGACCGGCGTGTGCCTGGTCAATCAGCGCGACCCGATCCAGACCGCCAAGCTGGTGGCGTCGATCGACCAGCTGTCGAACGGCCGCTTCCTGTTCGGCGTCGGCAACGGCTGGAACCAGGACGAGATGGAGAACCACGGCACGAGCTTCGAGAGCCGCCACAAGCTGGTGCGCGAGCGCATCGAGGCGATGAAGGTGATCTGGACCAAGTCGAAGGCCGAGTATCACGGCGACATGGTGAAGTTCGACGCGATGATGGCCTGGCCCAAGCCGGCCCAGAAGCCGCATCCGCCGATCCTGGTCGGCGGCGCCTTCCCCTACGGCGCGCGGCGCGCCATCCGCTACGGCGACGGCTGGATGCCGCTGCGTGCGCGGGCCGCCTATTCCGACGTGAGGGCGCTGTTCCCGAAGTTCCGCGAGATGGCCAAGGCCGCCAATCGCGACCTCGCGACCCTGCCGCTCTCGATCTGGAACTCGAAGGAAGATGAGAGCGAGCTGAAGCGCGACCAGGACGAAGGTGTCGAGCGCGTCATCATCAGCCTCGAATCCGCCAAGGCCGACGTTATCCTTCCCGAGCTCGACCGCTGGGGGAAGCTGATCCCGAAGGTGGCTTAGCCGGAATGGTCTCCAGGTCACGAAACCCCTTATCCTGAGGAGCCGCACGTAGTGCGGCGTCTCGAAGGATGGGCCTCAGGCATGGTGTCTGTTGCCCGTGCTTCGAGACGGCCGCTACGCGGCCTCCTCAGCATGAGGTTTGTGGGCGGCGCGAATTGATCGGAACGGCCACCCTTCGTTGCGCCTCACACCTGCGCCAGCACGTCTTTCTTGAAGCGCTGCATCTCGGTCAGCATGGCGTCGACCGTGCTGCCGGCGAAGCCGACGTCGAGATGGCTGACGCCCATCTCTTTCAGCGCACGGATATCGGCCGCGATCTCGCCGTTCTTGCCGGAGAACAGGCGGCGCTGGCCGTCGCCGGCGGTCGCGGGAATGCTCTCGCCGTAGGCGGTGCAGCGCAGCGCCAGGCCGACGGCATCGGCCTTGCGGCCGGCCTTCTCGGTCATCGCGCGCAGCTTGGCGACTCCGGCCTTGAAGCGCGCCAGAGAATCGAGCGGGAAGGCGGGGTTGGTGCCGATCGGGTACCAGGCATCGCCCAGGGTGGCGGTCCGCCGCAGGGCCGGGCCGCTCTCACCGCCGACCCAGATCGGCGGATAGGGCTTCTGCACCGGCTTGGGCGCCAGCACGATGTTATCGAAGCGGACATGCTCGCCGGCGAACTTCGGCTGCTCCTTGGTCCACAGCTCGACGAAGGCCTTCAGGTACTCGTCGGTAACCTTGCCGCGCGCTGCGAAATCGGGGGCGCCGATCGCCTCGAACTCCTCCTTCATCCAGCCGGCGCCGATGCCCACCACCAGGCGGCCGCCCGACAGCACATCGATGGTCGACAGCATCTTGGCGGTCAGCACCGCTGGCCGATGCGGCACGACCATGACCGATAGCACCAGGCGCAGTCGCTGGGTCTTGGCGGCGACGTAGGCAACCTCGATCAGCTGCTCGTGGCGCTCGGCCCGCGCGCCGGCCGGGAATTCACCAGACGAGCTGTAGGGATAAATGGCATGGATGTCGGTAGGGATAACGACATGGTCGCTGAAGGTGGCGTAATCGTAGCCGAGCGCCTCGCCTTCCACGACCAGACGGGTCAGCTGCCCTGTTTCCGCCAACGGTCCAGCGGTTGGCGCATTGAAGCCGAACTGCATATGTATCCCCCCAGGATGCTACGGTTGTGGCTGGCATAGTACACGATGCGGCCGGCCGCGAATGTCGCTATCGTCCGCCCGATTGGCGCCGATGCTGGCGTCCAGGTTCGGCGTTACCGTTTTGGCGTTGCTGGCAGAGGGTTGGGGAATGACGGAGCTTTCTGAGCTGATGGCAGGGGCGGCCCGGCTGCGTGATCGTGGCCACGGGCGCCACGTCTCGTATTCGCGCAAGGTGTTCATTCCGCTCACGCACCTGTGCCGCGACGTCTGCCACTACTGCACCTTCGCCGAGCGCCCGCAGCCCGGCAAGCCGGCCTATCTCTCGCCCGACGACGTGCTGGCGATCGCTCGCGCCGGCCAGGCGGCGGGCTGCACCGAGGCGCTGTTCACCCTGGGCGACAAGCCCGAGCTGCGCTATGGCGCGGCGCGCGAGGCGCTGGCGGCGCTCGGCCATCCGACGACGATCAGCTACCTCACCGCCATGTGCGGCCTGGTGCTGCGCGAGACCGGCCTGCTGCCGCATGCCAATCCCGGCGTGATGACGCGCGAGGAGATCGCGGCCCTGCGCGAGGTCACGGCGAGCCAGGGCATCATGCTCGAATCGACCAGCGAGCGGTTGTGCGAGAAGGGCGGCGTTCACTTCGGCTCGCCCGACAAGCATCCGGCGGTGCGGCTCGAGACCATCCGCCTGGCCGGCGAGCTCGCGGTGCCGTTCACCACCGGGATCCTGATCGGCATCGGCGAGACGCGCGAGGAGCGCGTCCATGCGCTGGAGGCGATCGCCAGGTTGCACGACCGCTACGGTCACATCCAGGAAGTGATCGTGCAGAATTTCCGCGCCAAGCCCGACACCAAGCGGGCCGACGCCGAGGAGCCCGATCTCGAGGACCTGCTGTGGACCATCGCGACGGCGCGCCACATCCTCGGTCCGGACATGAACATCCAGGCGCCGCCCAACCTGTCGCCCGGCGTCTACCCGCGCCTGGTCGATGCCGGCCTCAACGACTGGGGCGGCGTCTCGCCGGTGACGCCCGATCACGTCAATCCCGAGGCGCCGTGGCCCGCCATCGAGGAACTGGCGCGCATGAGCTCGGAGATGGGCAAGGTGCTGGTCAATCGCCTGGCCGTCTATCCGTCCTATGTGCGCGCCCCCGATGTCTGGCTGGCGCCCGAGGTGGCGACGCACGTGCGGCGCATGAGTGATGCCGAAGGCTTTGCCCGCGAGGACGACTGGGCGCCCGGCAATACCGAGCCGCCGCCGGCGCCGCGCCTGCGCCTGGGCGCCGTCGATGCCGGCATTGCCCGCCTGGTCGAGCGGGCGAGCAGCGGCCGGCGTCTCGATCCGCCGGAGATCATGCAGCTCTTCGCGGCGCGCGACGTCGATTATCGCCACGTCACTGGCGCCGCCGATGCGCTGCGCCAGGCGGTGAGCGGCGACGTCATCCGCTACGTCGTCAACCGCAACATCAACTACACCAACATCTGCTACTTCCGCTGCCGCTTCTGCGCCTTCTCCAAGGGGCGCACGCACGAGGATCTGCGCGGCGCGCCCTATGATCTGGCGCTCGAGGAAGTGGCGCGGCGCGCCGTCGAGGCGTGGCAGCGCGGCGCCACCGAGGTCTGCCTGCAGGGCGGCATCCATCCCGACTATACCGGCGAGACCTACGAAGCGATCTGCCGCACCATCAAGCAGGCGGTGCCGGGCATGCACATCCATGCCTTCTCGCCGCTCGAGGTGACTCAGGGCGCGGCGACCTTGCAGACGCCGATCCCCGACTTCCTGGCGAAGCTGAAGGAAGCAGGCCTCGGCACCTTGCCCGGCACGGCAGCCGAGATCCTCGACGACGAGATCCGCGCCATCATCTGCCCGGACAAGATCAACACGGCGCAATGGCTCGACGTGCAGCGCGCCGCGCACAAGCTTGGCCTGCGCACCACCTCGACCATCATGTACGGCCATGTCGAGACCTCGCTCGCGTGGGCGCGCCATCTGCTGGCGCTGCGCGACCTGCAGGGCGAGACCGGCGGCTTCACCGAGTTCGTGCCGCTGCCCTTCGTGCACATGGAAGCGCCGATGTACCGCCAGGGCAAGGCGCGTCGCGGCCCGACCTTCCGCGAGGCGGTGATCATGCATTCGGTCGCGCGCCTGGTGCTGCATCCGGCGATCACCAACATCCAGACCTCGTGGGTCAAGATGGGACCGGCCGGCGCCGCGATCTGCCTGCAGTCCGGCGCTAACGACCTCGGCGGCACGTTGATGAACGAGAGCATCTCGCGCGCCGCCGGCACCCAGCACGGGCAGGAGTTCCCGCCCGACGGGATGGAGAAGCTCATCCAGTCGATCGGCCGCGTGCCGCAGCAGCGCGATACGCTCTACCGCCCGGTCGACGAGGAACGCCGGGCCGCATCGTTCGTCGCCGAAGACTTGGCACCGATCGTCCTCACCCCGCCGCGCAAGAGGGTTGCAGCGTAGCCTTTCACTCGCTGCACGTCATGTCGTCCTCCCTACGCGAAGCGCGGGGAGGTGCCCCGGAAGGGGCGGAGGGGTCAAGAGCCTCGGTCGAGGTGTTCGCCCAGGTTCTTCCGCTCATCACGACGGATGATCGAGCCACATAGTGTCGCCCATGACCCCTCCGCCCAATGGCGCTGTAAACAGCGCCTAAGCGGGGGCACCTCCCCAACGAAGGCGTTGGGGAGGGATTGGCCCTCTGCCGACTACGGGGGAGGCATGTCGTCCTCCCTGCGCGAAGCGCGGGGAGGTGCCCCGCAAGGGGCGGAGGGGTCAAGAGCCTCGGTCGAGGTGTTCGCCCAGGTTCTTCCGCTCATCACGACGGATGATCGAGCCACATAGTGTCGCCCATGACCCCTCCGCCCAATGGCGCTGTAAACAGCGCCTAAGCGGGGGCACCTCCCCAACGAAGGCGTTGGGGAGGGGGCACTCTGCCGACTACGGGTCGACTACGGGGGAGGCGAGCTGAAGCCTCGCTCCACCAGCAGCCTCGGCACGCCGATCTCCTCCAAAAGCGCCCGCGTCCGCGTGCCGGCCGACTGCGGCAGGCGCAGGAAGGCCGCGAGGTCGACCGGGTGGTCGATGTCCATGGCGATGCCGGGCTGGCGCAGGATCGTCGGCTCGATGCCGCAGCGGCGCGCCGCGTCGAGATGGGGGAAGTAGCTGTTGTCGCCGAAGCGCAGCGGCACCGAATCGGGCGGCGAGCAGATCACGGCGTTGGAGCCGAGATCGTCGTGCGCCGGCGAGATGGTGAAGGACGGTCCGGGCAGGTGCGCCGCCAGCACGGCATCGAACTCGTCCGCCGTCGCAGCCGGAATGTCGGCCGGTACCGTCATCATGCCGCCGCGGCCCTCGCGGGCGAGCAATCGCAGGCCCGCGGTGACGCTGCCGGTGTGACCCTCGCGTGCGCCGTCGGTCACGATCCGTGCGCCGAGACGCTTGCCGAGCACCGTCGCCTGCGGATCGAGCGTCACGACCAGGATGCCGGCGAGACGCTTGGCGCCGGCCACCGCTTCCAGCACCTCGCCCATCATGACCTCGATCAGGGCGCGACGCTGGGCCGGCGTCAGCAGCGGCGCCAGGCGCTGCTTGGCGCCGTCGAGCTCCTTGATCGGGATGACTGCCCAGATGTCGGGGGAGCCAGTATCGGCTGGCGGGCTCATCGGCGTGCGGCAAGCGAATCGGCGAGTTCGAGCACGGTACGCGCCAGCGCCTCGCGCGTCGCGAGATCGGTCATCAAGGTCGGCGCCGTCTCGATCGTCACGGAAAGGCCACGCACGTCGCCGGCATCGGCCGGATCGACGACGTAGCCGGAGAGCAGCCCACCGTAGCGCTGCGCCGCGGTGGCGGCGCTGACCGTGAGGCCGAGCTCCTGCATCATCTTGGCGGTCGGTCCCTTGACCGCGCGGCCGCCGACGATCGGCGAGACGGCGACGACCGGCGCGCCGCATCCGGCCACGGCGTTGCGCAGCCCCGGAACCGCGAGGATCGGCTCGATGCTGATGAATGGATTGGACGGGCAGATCACCACCGCGCGCACCGTGCCGCTCGCCAGCGCGGCCATGACATCGGGCTGCGGCCGCGCCTTGGCGACACCGTCGAACACCAGCTCGTGCACGACGGGCTTGCATTGCCGGCGCACGAAATAGGCCTGGAAGTCGAGCCAGCCTTCGTCGCTCAGCACGCGCGTGCGCACCGGGTCGTCGCTCATCGGCAGCACGCGCTGGGCGATGCCGAGCTGGCGGCAGACATCGCGCGTGACCTGTGACAGGGTCTGGCCGTCACGGAGCCGCCGCGTGCGCTCGACATGCAGGGCGAGATCGCGATCGCCCAGCCGGAACCAGCTCTCGCCGCCCAGGGTCGCGATGGTCTCCATGAACGACCACGTCTCGTCGCGCCGGCCCCAGCCCAGCACCGGGTTGTCGAGCCCGGACAGCACGTAGGTCAGCGTGTCGATGTCGGGCGAGATGCTGAGGCCGAGATGCTCGAAATCGTCACCGGTGTTGGCGACGATCAGGAGGTCCTCCGGCGCGAGCACGCGGCTGAGGCCAAGCGCCAGCTTGGCGCCGCCGACACCGCCCGACAGCGCCACCACCAGGCCGTTGCTCACCGAAACATGTCCTCGCTGGCCGGCCGAACCAGGTCGCTGGCCGGCCGGGCCGGCGCGCTCCAGCTCAACCCGCGGATCAGCACCACAGGCTGCGCTTCGTTGCCCTGTCCCATGACCAGCGAGGCCGCCGCTGCGATCTCGTCGGCGAAGCCGGTGATGCTGACCTGCAGGATGCGGCCGAACAGGTCAGGATTGCCGCGCAGGTCCAAGAGGCTCGGCAGGCCGGCCGCGCCGATGGCGACGCCCGACGTGCCGCGCCGCCAGGCGCGGCCGAAACTGTCGATGATGACGACGGCGGGCGCAGTGCCCGTAAGCGTGCCCAGCCGCGTGCGCAACGCCTCGGCGCTGGCGTCCGGATCGACCGGCAGCAGCAGCGCGCGCTCGACGCCGTCGGTCGGCCCGACATTGGACTGGTCGATGCCGGCATTGGCCATGACGAAACCGAGCTTGTGCTCGACGATCAGGATGCCGGGACGGGCGCGCACCACGCGCACCGATTCCGACAGCACCAGCTCGACGAGGCGCGGGTCCTTGTCGATCTGCTGGGCGAGCTCGATCGCCCGCGCCGACGGCACCACCTTCGCGAGATCGACGCTGCGACCCTCGGCCTTGGACACGATCTTCTGGGCGATCACCACGACATCGTTGGCCTGCGGCGCGAGCTTCGCGGCGGCAAGCCCATCGGCAATGAATGTCGCCAGATCGTCACCTGTCTCGACCAGCGGGATGCCCGGGACGGCGACGATCTGGAGCGCAGCCGTTGGGTTCATCCGAAACGCTTGCGCAGCAGCGGCAGGACCTTCTCGCCGTAGAGGGTGAGAAAGCGCTCCTGGTCGGGACCGGGCGCGTGGAACACGAGATGGCGGAAGCCCATGTCGACGTAGAACTTGATCTTCTCGACCTGCTCCTCGGGATCGTCCGAGACGATCCAGCGGCTCGCCGCGCGCTCGAGCGGCAGGGCGTCAGCGAGGCGCTGCATCTCGACCGGGTCCTCGACCGACATCTTCTCCTCGGGCGTCAGTGCCAGCGCCGCCCAGTGGCGCGTGTCCTCGAGGGCGCGCTGGCGGTCGGTGTCGAAAGAGACCTTGACCTCGATCATGTAGTCGTAGGGATTGGCCTTGGGCCCGCCGGCGGCGAGGCCCTCGGCGACCTTGGGCATCAGCGTCTCGGTGTAGAGCTCGCGCTTCTTGCCGCTGGTGCAGATGAAGCCGTCGCCCGAGCGGCCGGCGTAGCGCGCCACCAGGGCGCCGGCGGCCGCGACGTAGATCGGCACCTCGTCGTCCGGGCGATCGTAGATCGTGGCCTTCTCGGTCTTGTAGTACTCGCCGTCGAAGCTGACGCGCTCCTCGCGCCACAGGGTGCGGATCAGGGTCACCGATTCGCGCAGGCGCGCGAAGCGCTCCTTGAACTCGGGCCACGGTGCGCCGGTCGACGGCACCTCGTTCAGCGATTCACCCGTGCCGATGCCCAGGATCACGCGGCGCGGGAACATCGCGCCCAGGGTGCCGAAGGCCTGGGCGACGATCGACGGGTGGTAGCGGAAGGTCGGCGTCAGAACGCTGGTCCCCATGACGATGCGCGAGGTGCGGGCACCCAGCGCGCCCAGCCAGGCCAGTGAGAAGGGGGCGTGGCCATCGACATGCTTCCACGGCTGGAAGTGGTCCGAGACGAACACCGAATCGAAGCCGGCCGCTTCCGCCTTGCAGGAGAAGTCGAGCAGCTTGGAGGGCGCAAATTGTTCGGCCGAAGCCTTGTATCCGAGCTTGAGCACGGTGATGGGTTCCTTATCGTGTCCGGCGGGGAGTCTTAATGGACGATACCGCGGGTCACAACCGGCCGCTCGTCGCCGTCGTCATGGGCGTTTCCGGCAGCGGCAAGAGCACCATCGCCGGCCGCTTGGCGGCCGAGCTCGGCTGGGAATACCAGGAGGGCGACGCGCTGCATCCGCCCGAGAATGTCGAGAAGATGAAGGGTGGCACGCCTCTTACCGATGCAGACCGCCTGCCGTGGCTGCGGCGGATCGCGGAGCGAATCGACGATTGGCGGGCGCGCGGCCGATCCGGCGTGGTGACCTGCTCGGCGCTGAAACGCAGCTACCGCGACGTCATCGTCGGCGCTTGTCCCGATGTGGTGGTGGTCTACCTCGAGGGATCACCCGAGCTCATCAAGCAGCGCCTCGCCCAGCGCCGCGGCCATTTCATGCCGCCGGCCCTGCTCGACAGCCAGTTCACCGTCCTGGAGGAACCGGCCGCCGACGAGAAGGCCATCGTGGCCGACATCGCCGGCACGCCCGAGGAGATCGTGAACGAGATCGTCGCACAGCTGCGGGCGAGGGCGACGTCATGATCCTGCCCAGCGAAGCTGGGCAGGATGAAGAGGTGAGGGGCGCGATCCTCATTCTCCTCCCTGAGCGTAGCTTGGGGAGGTGCCCCCGTAGTCGGGGGCGGAGGGGTCATGAGCACCACGACTGAGGCTCATGACCCCTCCGTCGCGTATGACGCGACACCTCCCCAGCGATGCGCTGGGGAGGAGAATGAAAGTCACAAATCCCTTTCCGCGAGCTCGCGGAACTCGTCTGGCACCGAGCGCTGCAGGCCGAGCGCGATCGAGCCGTAGCCGATCGCGTCGTGGCCGAACCGGTCGCGGATCGCATCCATGGCGCGATCGGCGGCGTGGCGCGCCAGGCCGCGGCGAGTGCCGGGGCGGCGTGCCTCGTTGGCGAGGCCGAGCGGCAGCTCGAGCTGCAGCAGTGGATCCTTCTCCAGATGCGATACCGAGATCGCCAGCAGCGAGATGTGCTTCTCGCGCGGGTTATCGGCGAGCGCTGTGCCGACCAGCTCCTCGGCGATCTCGGTGAGGCTCGCCGTCGCCGCCAGGGAGGCATCGAGCGTCGCCGAGCGCGTGACCGCGCGCAGATCGGCGAATCGGACGCGCACGGTCACGGTACGACCGGCGAGCGACTTGGCGCGCAGCCGCGTGCCGATGCGGTCGGCGAGATGGGCCAGGGTCGGCCGGATGATTTGCGGCTGGGCAGGCTTGCGCCCGAGCGCCGACTGCGCGCCGGCGGACTGCGACCGGCGATAAGTCTGGATTTCGCGCGGGTCGCGGTTCCACGCCAAGGCCGACAGCTTTTCGCCCGTCGCCGGCCCGAGCAGACGCGCGAGTGAGCGTCCCGGCATCTGTGCCAGCTGGCCGATCGTCTGGACGCCCCGCGCGGCCAGCCGCGCCTCGGTGACCGGACCGACGCCCCACATCAGCCCGACCGGCAGGTCGTGCAGGAACGCCAGCTCGCGATCCGGATCGACGGCGACCAGCCCGTCGGGCTTGGCGACCTGCGAGGCGATCTTGGCGAGGTGCTTGGTGCGCGCCACGCCGATCGAGATCGGCAGGCCGATTTCCGAGCGCACGCGCTGGCGGATTTTCTGCGCAATCTCGGTCGGCGAGCCGAAGAGGTGCGTGCAGCCCTTCACGTCGGCGAACGCTTCGTCGATCGAGATGCGTTCGACCAGCGGCGTGAAATCGCCCAGCACCTCGATCGCGGCATCGCCCAGCCGCTGGTAGTCCTTGAAATTGCCCTCGACGAAGATCAGCTCGGGACAAAGCTCGCGCGCCCGCCGCCCCGGCATGGCGCTCTGCACGCCGAAGGCCTTGGCCTCGTAGGACGCCGCCAGCACCACACCTCCGCCGACGGCAATCGGCTTGCCGCGCAACGACGGATCGAGCAACTGCTCGACTGACGCGTAGAAGGCGTCCAGGTCGGCATGGAGAATGGTGGCTTCCATGGCTCTCCAGTCGTGCCGTTATTGAGTAGAACAAAAATAGAACATAAATGTCAAGTCAGTGCCCCGAGAGATCGAGAGGCCGTCCTGGAAAGGCCGATGCGACAGCAACGACCTCATCGTGAGGAGCGCCCGTAGGGCGCGTCTCGAAGGATGGGCATCAAAGAATGCCCTCTATTGCCCATCCTTCGAGACGCCGCGCTCGGCGCGGCTCCTCAGGATGAGGTGGGTGTTTGGCCGGGCCGGCCAAGCCACCGTGCAAGTATTACGAGTATAATAGTAATAAGAGTCTCGCACTTTTCCTCTGCGTCCTGATTCGGTTGCAGCATCTTCGCCAGTCGAAAGCGACACTCGTCGCTGGTTTGACTCGGGGCGGCGCGGTTGCAACCATCGTGCAGATCGGGAGGGAGCGCGTATGGCTGGCGTAAGTTGGACCGACACCACCATGGAGGCGGCCGGGATAAAGCTCCACGTGTCGCGCGCCGGGAAGGGGCGTCCCGTCCTGGTGCTGCATCACGAGACCGGTACGCTCGATCGTCTGCCCTTCTATGATGCCCTGGCGGCGAAGTTCGATGTGCTGGTGCCGCATCATCCCGGCTACAGCCGATCGCAGCGGCCCGAGTGGATGCGCCATCCGCGCGACATCGCGGTGATCTATCGCGGGCTGCTGAGCGAGCTGAAGCTCTCCAACGCCGTCCTCGTCGGCCTGGGCTTCGGCGGCTGGATCGCGGCCGAGATGGCCAGCATGGCGCCGGCCGATCTTTCGCGCCTGGTGCTGGTCGGTGCGATGGGCATCAAGCCGCCGCAGGGAGACATCCTCGATCTTGCCATCACCGGCTATGTCGATTACGCCCGCGCCGGCTTCCACGACCAGAAGGCGTTCGATCGCGTCTACGGTGCCGAGCCTTCGGTCGACCAGCTCGAGATGTGGGACATCTGCCGCGAGATGAGCTTCCGCATCGCCTGGAAGCCCTACATGTACAGCCAGACCCTGCCGCATCTCCTGGGGGCGGTGCGCGCGCCGTCCCTGGTGGTGTGGGGCGACCACGACGCTGTCGTGCCGCAGAGCGCCGGCAAGCGCTACGTCGAGGCCTTGCCCAACGCCAGGATGGAAATCGTCAAGAATAGCGGGCACTGCGTCGACATGGAGCAGCCCGAGACCCTCGCCAAGCTGATCGTCGATTTCATCGGTCGGGAGTAGATGCCATGCACCTGATGTATTTCACTGAGCAACCGATGTCGGCCTATTCGGAGCAGGCCGGCCGCGATTTCGGCGCCACCGCGCTGATGTTCCCCAACACCAACTTCGATCCGGTGGCGGGCTCGCGGCTCTACAACGAGTATATCGAGCAGTACATGCTGGCCGAGGAGGTCGGCATCGACGGCATCATGCTGAACGAGCACCACAACGCGCCGTTCTGCATGCAGGCCAAGGCCAACATCTTCGCCGCCATCCTGGCCGGCATGACCAAGAAGGCGAAGATCGTCATGCTCGGCAATCCGTTGCCGCTGGCCGAGAACCCGGTGCGCCTGGCCGAAGAGCTGGCGATGATCGACATGATCTCCAAGGGCCGTCTGGTCTCGGGCTTCGTGCGCGGCGGCGGCCAGGAGCAGCTCGCGACCGGCGTCAATCCCGCCTTCAACCGCGAGCGCTTCGAGGAAGCGCACGACCTGGTCGTCAAGGCGTGGACCCAGCCGGGCCCGTTCCGCTACGAGGGCACGCACTACCAGCATCGCGTGGTCAACCCGTGGGCCGTGCCGCTGCAGAAGCCCTATCCGCGCGTCTGGATCCCGGGCGTGATCAGCAAGGAGACGATCGTGTGGGCGGCGCAGCAGCGCTATCCCTACATCGCGCTCAACACCTCGATCGAGCAGACCAAGAAGATCTGGGAGCTTTACGACAGCGTCGCGGCAGGGGTCGGCTATGTCGGCGGGCCGGAGAATCGCGGCTACCTGATCCAGGTCCACATCTCCGACAACGAGGAGAAGGCGATCGAGAACGCCAGGCAGTTCCGCTGGATGCAGGGCGAGTTCACCGGCCTCGCCCATCCGGTGTGGAGCACGCCGTCGGGCTACGGCTCGCCCACCAACCGGCGCGCCTTCGTCGAGTTCGCCGCCGGCCGGGCAATCAACCCGCGCGGCAACACGAGCTTCGAGCAGCAGATGGCCGACCTGCGCATCATCGCCGGCACGCCCAAGACGGTGGTGGCCAAGCTGAAGCGCATCCTCGAGGAGACGCGTCCGGGCATCCTGGCGCTGTGGGGCAACGACGGCCGCGTCAGCCAGGCTGACTCGCTCACCTGCATCAAGCTGATGGGCACCGAGGTCTTCCCGGCAATCCGCGAGATCGCCAAGAGCCTCGACCTCAAGAGCCCGTTCGAGGCCAACGCCCCGGTCCATCTCAAGTACTCGACCGACCTCGCGCCCGCCCGCGCCGCCGCGGCGGCCGAGTAGGCGATGACGATCCAGTTCGGCGCGTCGCTGCCGGTCGGCGACATCGGCACCGGCCCGGCCGTCCTGCGCGACTATGCGCAGGCGGCCGAAGGGCTGGGCTACGACTACCTCGTCGCGCCCGACCACGTGCTGGGCGGCAATCCCGACGTCGATTACGGCGGCCGCCGCGTCGGCACGACGGCGACGGCCTATCACGACCCGTTCGTGCTGTTCGCCTTCCTGGCCGGCGTCACCAGGCGGGTGGGCTTCGCCGCCGGCGTGCTGATCCTGGCGCAGCGTCAGGCCGCACTGGTCGCCAAGCAGGCGGCCTGCCTGGACGAGCTGAGCGAGGGCCGCTTCCGCCTCGGCATCGGCGTCGGCTGGAACGAGATCGAGTTCCAGGGCCTCGGCGTGGACTTTCGCATCCGCGGCAAGCTCTCCGAGGAGCAGGTGCGCTTCATGCAGGCGCTGTGGGCCCAACCGAGCGTGAAGTTCGAAGGCCAGTTCCACCGTCTCGACGACGGCGGCATCAACCCGCGGCCGAAATCGGGCCGCGTGCCGATCTGGTTCGGCGGCCATGCCGAGGCGACGTTCCGGCGCACCGCGAAATATGGCGACGGCTTCATGCCGCTCGCCTATCCGGCGGGCGACAAGGCGCTCGCGGCCTTCGACAAGCTGCGCGGCTTGATCCGCGAGGCCGGCCGCGATCCGGCCTCGGTCGGGCTCGAGGTCTGGGTGTCGCCGGGCATCGGCGGCCCCGACGACTGGCGGCGCGAGTTCGCCTTCTGGAAGAAGGCCGGAGTGACGCATGTCAATGCGCACACCACTTACGTCAGCGCCCACCACAAGCGGATCGCCGGCAAGACCTACGCCGAGCATCTCGACGCGATCACCCGCTATCGTGCGGCGGTGGCCGATCTCCTGTAGGTCACGGCCGGGAACGTCGATTTTCGGACTGACAGCAGCGAGTCGGGTATAGTTGCGCCGCGGGCCGATCGGGCCCGCGCCTTCCTGCCGGGTCGACGCAGGTGAGGTTCGCCTCGAGCCCCGCATTCGAGTTGACGATGTCCGACGCTCCCTCGCTCTTCCGCTCCCTGACCCTGATCGACCAGGCGGCGTTGCAGGCAATCCTGGACCCACAAGACGGCAAGCGCCTCGACACCTTGTGCGGCCTGATTGCCGAGCACAAACCCGTCGTTGCCGCCGATCATCGCCTGGGCGATCTGGATACATGGCGCCACAAGCTTCTGGGCATCTTCGGCGAGATAGTGGCCGCCACGGAAAGTGCTCGGCGCGGGCCCGAAGCGCAGCGGGCGAGATTGATCGTCAGCTACCTGCGCACCATGCGCAGCTTCATCGCCAAGCTGCTGCCGGCCCTTCCGGCCGACAAGCCGCTACAGTCGTAGCCTCGACAGACGTCGCACGACCCCTGCCATGCCGTGCGGCCGTTGTGACCGAATGTCGGTGACGATGGCCTCCAACAGCGACGCAAGACCGTCCGTTTGGCGATCGGCGACGGCCGCGGCGCAGCGCGTGAGATCGTCCAGCCGCTCCAGCGCCGTCAGCACGGCGGCGGTGATTCCCGGGGCTCCGTACTCCGTGATGGCGATGCCCCAGCCTTGCTCGAACGCCGGCGCGGCAAAGGCACAGGCGCCCGTGGCGACGACAGGCAGCCCGATCTTGCGCGCATCGCTGAACACGCCCGAGCCTCGGGTTCGGTAGACGGCGGGATCGTAAGGCAGCAGAAGCAGGTCGGCCTGGTCGAGCAGGGTCGCGTAGTCCCGATCGGAGAGCACATCGTGGCGAACGGCGACCCGCTCGCCGAGCGCGGACAGGCGGTCGAAGACCGGCTGGTCGCCTTCCGCATCCGACCCCTCGATGATGCCGTGAATCATGAAGCGCGCGGTGCGATGTCGGCGCAGAACCTGCTCGACGGCCTCCGGCAACAGCCGGTAGCCCTTCGGCCGATTGGCAAAGCCGATGCACAGCACGGTGGGCGGCCGATCGGGTGCCACGTGTCGCGCGCTACGCCGTGGCATCAGCAGGCCAGGCCCCGGCATGATGCCGACCTCGAGGCCGATCAGCGGCCGATAGAACTCCGCCATCTGCCGCGTTTCGCTGTAGACATGCAGGTAGCCGGCGTCGCCGAGGCTCGTCGTCAGCGCCGCGAAGGCGTCGCGGCATTCGGCCGCCAGCCCGACGGCGCGGGGATCCTCGGTCGACAGCAGGTAGTGCGGCCCATAGAGCAGCCACAAGAGCACGTGGGGCGGGGATCTGAACCGCGTGCGCCGGAAGGCGCTGGCGATCGATGCGGCGAGCACCTGGTCGCAGCAGGGCAGGACGAGCAGGTCGGCGTTGCGGCCGTGCCGGGCCAGGGACTGCGCGAGATTGCGGCCCGCTTCCTCGACCGAGTCGGCAAACTCCCGGGGCGATTCATAGGATCGGCCGTAGACCGACCTGGTGAAGGTGGGTGTGCAGGCGAGGTCGCGCACGACCTCGGCATCGGCGTACGCCGATCCAAGGCAGGGTGCCGCGAGCCCGAGCTTCGCCAGCTCGCGCTGCAGCCGCACGACGGCGTTGTAGTGGTGCCCTCCCCTGGAATGCACGCCGGGATCGACGATCAGGACTTTCACGGCAGGACCCTCATGGCGGGATCCTCATGGCGCGCCGAGGAGAATGCGCCATGGCGGTCGCCGGAACTCGGCGACGCGGCGGCCCATCATCACCATGCGCCACGGCAGCTTGAATTCCTCGGGCCGGTAGAGATGCTGGCGCGGCGCGTGCACCTGCAGTGCCGGGAAGATGTGCAGCAGTCCGCCTGCCCGGCCGATCGCCGTATTGAAGCCGACATGCTCGGACACCTCGCGGCCCTGCGCGTCGATCCCGCCATAGCGCGCGCCCAGCGCGGCCGACAGGCGATAGAGGCCGAGGCCGCCGAACGCCGAGCGCACCTCTATCGGCGGCGTTCTCGCGGGAATCTCGATCTGGCGGGAGAACACCTCGCGGAACTTAGCCGCCTCGAACGAGACGCCATCGGGTCTCCCCCAGATCGAATGCCAGACGTCGTGCGGGCACCAGCGATCGTGCCGTAGCGCCCAGACGTCGTAGTAGCGCGGCCGGGCATTGGCGAACACGCCGGCGCGCGACGGGTCGGCATCCAGCCAGCGCGCCGCCTGGATGAAGCCGTCGGCCGCGACGGGCGCACCCAGGACGTCATCGAGATCGGCGATCACGAGATGATCGTGGTCCTGCCAGCCGAGACGGCGGATCTCGTCGAGCCCGGCGTTGCGGACATGGGCCAGCCGCTCGGTCCGCCGGGCCAGGCGGGATGCCAGCACGCCCAGGTCGAGCACCCGTCCGCGGCGTCCATCGGCCAGCCATCGCTGCAGGATCGCCGCCGTATCGTCGGTGCAATCGCTGACGAGAAAGAGGAACGACGCCTCGGCGTAGCCCGCCGCGAAGCGATCGAGATTCTTCAGGACGTCGGGCAGATGGGCGGCGCAATCCCGGGCGGCGCCGAGGAAGACGGCGCGCCGTCGTTCTAGCATGGCCCCCGGTCGTTCATGGCCGGTCGCGACGCGGGGCCGGCTGGAGCACGTCGCGTGTGCCGTTCTGCGGCGCCGGACGGGCGGGCTTGTCGCCGCCGATCAGGTCGGTCGCCCTGGCGAAGATGCGCTCGAGATTCCAGCCGTTGGCAGAGGCTGCAGCGTCGAGCTCGCCGAGCGCATTGGCGACCAGGGCTTCCGCCTTGGTGTGGCGCTCCTCGCCGAACGCGGTACGTATCGCCATGCCTTCGGTGCGGAGGACCCTCTGGATCAGCTTGAGCACCGAGTTGCGGATGGGGTCCCATGGCTGGGTCGAGGAATTGTAGGCGCCGCCCAGGACCGCGGCATTCGAATGCTTGTTGTTGCCGTGCATCCGATAGCCGTAGAGCGCGTCGTGGATGGCGATGGTGCCGGTCAGCAGGGAGGCGAAGGTCGACAGGTAGAAGTCGACATAGAGCCTGAGCTCGGGGCTCGGCGGGACGAAGATGAGATCGACGAAGCTCCGCCTGAACATCATGCTGGCCGTGCTGTTGGTGGCGCCTGCCGGCGACCACTGCGTATGCAGCGTCAGCTTGTGCGTCTGGGCGAAGGTAAATTTTCCGGTCTGCGGATCAATCGACGGCATCGTCGCCGGGTCGACCGGCCGCTGGGACGGCGGGTAGGGATCGGAGTCGAACCACCAGGCCGTGCCCGCGAGCAGGCGGTCGTGGGCGTCGATCACGTGGCAGTCGCAGTAGGTCATGCCGACGGGAAAGTCGGTATTCATGTGCACCGCCAGATGGCGGGCGATGAAATCGGCGTACCACAGGTCGTCCGAATCGAGGAAGCAGACGAACGGCGTGTCGAGCTCCATCAGGCCGCGGCGCACCGCGCCGGCCTGGCCGAGATTGGAGTCGAGCCGGACATAGCGAAAACGCGGATCGTCGAGCCTGGCCAGGCATTGCCGGATGACCTCGTCGGACCGGTCGGTCGAGGCATCGTCGACGATGACGACGCTGATGTCGCGCACGGTCTGACGCGCCACCGACTCGATGGCTTTTGCGACGTAGGCACAATTGTTGTGATTGGCGACGACGACCCCAACGGCGGGAGCAGAGGGCATAACCGATGAGGTCCTCATGTTTCAGCGGCCCAGGGAAGCTTGGCTGCCATCCCGAACCGTCCCAATGCAGATACGTCGCGCCGGAATTTTTGGCGAGTTCTTTTGCTCCAGCAATCCGGCGGCAATTTGTCGGCTTGCCGGAACAAGATGCACCACTGCCCGGACAACCGCAATCCGCTCACAAGGTTGCACATGGCCACGGACCCTCCGCGGTTCCAGAACGGAGGGGGCGTTGATCACGAGTTGGTCACCAAACGCACGAAAAATTCCTCCCCAGCAGGGCGGGAGAGGTTAGGTGAGGGTGGGTGCAGGCGATCTCGCGACCTTCGAAGCCCCCCTCACCTGTCCTCTCCCCCTATTCGGGGGAGAGGACATGAGTCGTGTCCACCATATAGCGGCAGAGCCGCGAAGGGGGAACGCCGGTCGCCAAGCTCCGGGTATCCGGAGGATGGCTATTCCGCCGCCATCCTCGGGGTCGCGGCGTCGATCGCGGCCGACAGGCGCGGCGGCGACAAGGGCAGGTCCGTCAAGCGGATGCCGGTGCTGCGCGCCACGGCGTTGCCGACCGCGGCGAGCGGCGGCACGATCGGCACCTCGCCAACCCCACGCACGCCGTAGGGATGGTGCGGGTTCGGCACCTCGACCAGGATGGTCTCGATCATCGGCAGGTCCGAGGCCACCGGCATGCGGTAGTCGAGGAACCCGGCGTTGTCGAGCCGGCCCTTGGAGCCGTAGATGTACTCCTCGTTCAGGGCCCAGCCGACGCCCTGCACGGCGCCGCCCTGCAATTGCCCCTCGACGTAGCTCGGATGGATGGCCGTGCCGACATCCTGGGCCGCCGTGTAGCGGTCCACGGTGACGATCCCGGTGTCGCGATCGACCGCGAGATCGACGATGTGCACGCCGAAGCCCGGGCCGGCGCCCTGGGCGTTGAGCTGGGCGTGCCCGTTGATCGGCCCGCCGGTCCTGCCCGCCGTTGCGGCGAGCTGGGCGAGAGACAGCGGCTCGAACTCGCCGACATTGCTGCCGGCCGGCTTGGCGCAGCCGTCCTCCCAGATCACGCCGTCGGGGTCGACGCCCCAGGTCTTGGCGGCGCGTACCTTGAGCTCCCGGATCATGTCGCGCACCGAGTTGACCACGGCCAGGCCGGTGGCGAAGGTGACGCGGCTGCCGCCGGTCACGAAGTTGAAGCCGATCGAGCTCGTATCGGCGATCACCGGCCGGACCTTGGAGTAGTCGACGCCGAGCTCCTCGGCCGCCATCAGGGCGAGCGAGGCGCGCGAGCCGCCGATGTCGGGGTTGCCGGAGATGATCGTCACCGTGCCGTCCTCGGCGACGTGTGCCGCGGCGCTCGAATCGGCGCCGACATTGAACCAGAATCCGGCGGCCACGCCGCGTGACATGCCGGCCCTGGGCTTGCTCTTGTAATGCTCCGACGCCTTGGCGGCTTCCAGGGTCTCGACGAAGCCGATCGTATCGAAGGTCGGCCCGTAGCTCGTCTTGGTGCCCTTCTTGGCGGCGTTCTTGAGACGCAGGTCGATCGGATCCATGCGCAGTTCCTGCGCCAGGATGTCGACCGTCGATTCGACGCCCCACGCCGAGATCGGCGCACCCGGCGCGCGATAAGCCGCAACCTTGGGCCGGTTGCTGACCACGTCGTAGCCGACGACCTTGATGTTGGGGATGTCGTAGCAGGCGAAGCTGGTCCAGCAGGCCGGGCCAACCGGCGAGCCCGGGAAGGCGCCGGCTTGCAGGGCGATCGTGCATTCGGCGGCAACGATGGTGCCGTCCCTCTTGGCCCCGATCTTGACGTGGACCGTGCCGCCCGGCGCCGGGCCGGAAGCGCGGAACACCTCGTCGCGGCTCATCACCATCTTCACAGGCTTGCCCGACTTCTGCGACAGGCGGACGGCGATCGGCTCGAGATAGACCACGGTCTTGCCGCCGAAGCCGCCGCCGATCTCGGTCGGGGTGACGCGGATCTGCGAGGTCTCGATGTTGAGGAGGCGGCTGCAGAAGCCGCGCACCTGGAAGTGGCCCTGGGTCGTCGACCAGAGCTGGATCTGGCCGTCCTCGGCGGCGCTCGCCAGGGTGGCGTGCGGCTCGATGTAGCCCTGGTGCACGGCCTGCGTGGTGTAGTGACGCTCGACCACGATCTCGGCCTGCTTGAAACCGGCCTCGATGTCGCCCTTCAGGTTGTCGATGCGCTTGGCGATGTTCGACGGCTTGGTCGGCGCCGGCTTCACGCCTTCGGTGATCAGATGATCGTGCAGGATCGGCGCGTCTTCCTTCATTGCGTCGGCCACATCGATGACGTGCGGCAGCACCTCGTACTCGACCTTGATCAGGTCGAGCGCCGCCTTGGCGACAGCCTCGGTGGTCGCGGCGACGGCAGCGACCGGATGGCCCTCATAGAGCGCCTTCTCGCGTGCCATGACGTTGCGCGTGATATCGCGCAGGTTGACCTGCATCTCGCCGGTCGGGACGATCAGGTTGGGCTGATCGGGGAAATCCACCGCCGACACGACGGCTTTGACGCCGGGCAGGGCGAGGGCGGCCGAAGCGTCGATCGACTTTATCACGGCATGGGCATGCGGGCTGCGCAGCACCTTGCCCACGAGCTGGCCTGGCATGTTGAAGTCGGCGCCGAAGCGGGCGCGGCCAGTCACCTTGTCGGCGCCGTCCGGACGGTCGGGACGCGTGCCGATCCACTTGTACTTGCCCTTGCTCATCGCGCTGTCTCCCTCATTTCAGCGGCCACTTCCATGACCGCGCGGACGATCTTGTCGTAGCCCGTGCACCGGCAGAGGTTTCCGGCGAGCCAGAAGCGGACCTCGGTCTCGGTCGGGTTGGGATTCTTCGCCAGCAGCGCCTTGGAGGCGACGAGGAAGCCCGGCGTGCAGATGCCGCACTGCAGGGCGGCGAACTCGACGAACTTCTTCTGCAGCGGATGGAGCTGCTCGCCGTGGGCCATGCCCTCGATGGTCTCGACCTTCTTGCCCTCGGCCTCGACCGCCAGCATCAGGCAGCTGCAGATCAGGCGATCGTCGAGCATGATGCTGCAGGCGCCGCAGTCGCCCGAGCCGCAGCCTTCCTTGCTGCCGGTCAAGCCGAGCTGATCGCGCAGCACGTCGAGCATGGTCTGCGAGGCGTCGCAGAGGAACTCGGTCGGCTCGCCGTTGATGGTGGTGGTGACGTGAGTCTTAGCCATGATCAGCGCCCTCCCGCGCGTTCCGCCGCAATGGCCGCGACGCGTTTCAGCAGGACGCCGGCAATCTTGGTTCGGTAAACAATAGTGCCGCGCTTGTCGTTGATCGGCTTGCACACCGCGCGGCAGGCGGCGGCAGCCTTCTCGAGTGCCTCGGCATCGAGCTTCGAGCCGACGAGGGCGGCCCCGGCCGCCTCGACCAGCATCACGGTCGGCGCGACGGCGCCGAGCCCGACCCGGGCGGCAGTGCAGACCCCATCCTTCATCGTCAGGCTGACGCCGCAGCCGACCACGGCGATATCCATCTCGGTGCGCGGGATCAGTCGCAGATAGGCGTCGCTCGAGCCTGCTGGCCTCGCCGGCAGGGAGAAGCTGACGACGATCTCGCCGGGCTGCAGCGAGGTCTTGCCTGGCCCGATCTGGATCTTCTCGACCGCCACCTCGCGACGGCCATTCGGCCCGTGCACGGCGACGATGGCGCCCGCGGCGATCAGCGCCGGAACGCTGTCGGCCGCCGGCGAAGCGTTGCAGAGATTGCCGCCGGGCGAGGCGCGGCCCTGGATCTGCTTCGAGCCGATCAGGTTGATCGCCTCGACCACGCCGGGCCATGCCTTCTTGAGCGCGGCGTGCTCGCCGATCCTGGCGCCGGAAACCGCGGCGCCGACGCGGAACGCGCCGCCGCCCTTGTCCTCGATTGCGCTCATCTCGACGATGTTCTTCACGTCGATGATCGCGCCCGGCAGGGCCATGCCCGCCTTCATCTGCACCAGGAGATCGGTGCCGCCGGCTAGAATGCGTCCCGTGCCCTTGGCCGCGAGCAAGGCACCAACCGCCTCGTCGATCGTGTGGGGCGCGCTGTATCTTATGTCATTCATCTCGACATCCCGTTGAAGTTTCCGGACCTGTGGCGGTTCCCGTTGTGCCGGGAATTCTTTGCAGGGCCTCCTACTATAGGGGTAATCGGGCGTCCGTTGACCGAATAATGCTACGGAGCGTCGATTCAGGCCCGTTTGAGCAACCGGCATTGAGTCACGGAATCTACTTTCCGCATAGCGATTTTTGAAGGCTGCGCATCAGGAGAGCGACGTCGATGACCGATCCCACGAGCAATCCGCCGATGCGGCCCGACCTGCAGCAGGTGCTGGACAGCCGCGCCGCCATCCTGGACGAAGCGCGGCCGAAGGCGGTGGCACAGCAGCGCAAGCGCAACCGCTGGACGGCGCGCGAAGGCATCGCCGCCCTCGCCGATGCGGGAAGCTTCGTCGAGTATGGCGGGCTCGCGCGCCCGGCAGTGGCCGGCATGAGCGGCGCGGCCGATGGGGTGATCATGGGCACGGCGCAGATCGAGGGTCGGCCGGTCGATCTGCTGTTCTACGACTACACCGTCTATGCAGGCACGCAGAGTTCCATCAATCACGCCAAGACCACGCGCATGTTCGAGCATGCCGAGCGCCATCGCCTGCCGGTCGTGTGCTGGCTCGACGGCGGCGGCGCGCGGCCGCACGACATGAAGGTCGAAGGCCGCGGCTCGACCCCGACCTTCGTCGTATTCGCGCGCCTGTCGGGGCTGGTGCCGACGGTCGGCATCCTGCCCGGCCGTGCCTTTGCCGGGCACGCCAATCTCGCCGGCATGTGCGACCTGCTGGTCGCGACGCCCGATTCGGCACTCGGCATGGCGGGGCCGCCGCTCGTCGAGGCGGCGCTCGGCGTCAAGCTCACGCCGGAGGAGATCGGACCGGCCTCGGTCCATGTCGCGTCGGGCGTCATCGACGTGCTGGTCGCCGACGAGGCCGAGGCGATCGCCGTTGCCAAGAAATATCTCGCTTACTTCGGCGGGCCGATGACGCCGGGCGCGGCGCCCGACGTCGCGGCGCTGCGCACGGTCGTGCCCGACAACCCGCGGCGCGCCTACAACGTCCGCAAGGTGATCGACGGCATCGCCGACCTGGGCAGCGTGCTCGAGCTCAAGGCCGGCTTCGGCCGCGCCGTGGTGACGTCGCTGATCCGCATCGGCGGCCGGCCGGTCGGCGTGATCGCCAACCAGCCGATGTATCTCGCCGGCGCGATCGACAGCCCGGCCTCGGAGAAGGCGGCGCGCTTCATCCAGATCTGCGATGCCTTCGACATCCCGATCCTCTCCCTGTGCGACACGCCCGGCCTGATGGTTGGTCCCGACGTCGAGAAGACCGGCCTGGTGCGCAAGAGTGCGCGCGTGCTGACCGCCTTCGCCAATGCCACGGTGCCGGTGATGACTGTCGTGCTACGCAAGGCCTACGGGCTCGGCTACTACGTCATGGGCTCCCAGCCGCTCGAGCCGGCGATCCTGCTCGCCTGGCCGACTGCCGAGTATGGAGGCATGGGCCTCGAAGGCGCCGTCAACATCATCTACCGGGCCGAGCTCGAGGCGGCGGCGGAAGGCGAGCGCGCCGCGTTTCACAAGCGCCTGACCGACGAGCTGAAGCGCTCGAACACGGCTCTCGAGGTCGCCGCGCGCTACCTCTACGACGACGTGATCGACCCGGCCGACACCCGCGACATCCTGATCAAGACACTCGCCACGCTTCCGCCGCCCCCGCCGCGCACGACCCGCAAGCGGCTGATCGAGCCGTTCTGAGGGCGACCGCTTTCGGTTCGACCTCATCCGGGATGTGGCGGCAACAGCAATATCCTCATCCTGAGGAGCGCCCATAGGGGGCGTCTCGAAGGATGGGCCTCAGGCAAGCTGCCTGTTGCCCATGCTTCGAGACGCTCGCTAGGCTCGCTCCTCAGCATGAGGTGGTGGGGTTGCTCGCGTGAGTGACCTTCATCCGGGAGAAAACTTCCATGTCGAAACCCTGGCACGATCCCCGCGTCCCGCCGGCGGAGCAGTGCGTGCTGCGGCCGCTGCTCGAGCGGCACGCGGCCAGCATGCCGGACAAGGTGTTCGCGCGTTTCGCCGACGGCACCGAATGGACGTACCGGGAGACGCTGGCGATCGCGCGCCGTACCGCGATCGGCCTCGGCGCGCTCGGCGTGGCGGCGGGCGACAAGGTCCTGTGCTGGCTGCCCAACGGTCCTGATGCCATCCGGGTGTGGTTCGGCCTCAACTGTCTCGGCGCGGTCTACGTGCCGATCAATCTCGCCTATCGCGGCGGCCTGCTGGCCCATGTCGTGGAGAACTCGGATGCGCGGCTGATCGTGGCGCATGCCGACCTGCTCGGCCGGCTTGCCGACATCGATCGCGCCGCGCTCGACGCGGCCGTGGTCCTGCACGGCGCACCCGTCGACGTGCCGGGTCTCGCGGTTCATGGGCCGGAGGCGCTTGCGCCTGCCGATGGCGACCTGCCGCTGCCGGTCGGCGGCGTGGCGCCGTGGAACATGCAGTCGATCATCTACACGTCGGGCACGACCGGGCCGTCGAAGGGCGTGATGTCGTCCTACCTGCAGCTCTATTCGATGGGGACGGAGTCGTTCCCCTTCCTCGGCGCCGACGATCGCCTCATGGTCAACCTGCCGCTGTTCCATGTCGGCGGCACGGCGGCGGTCTATGCCATGCTGGCGCTGGGCGGCTCGATCGCCGTCGTCGAGGCGTTCGACACGGCGTCGTTCTGGCGCGTCGTCACCGAGACCGGCACGACTTGCTGCGTGCTGCTGGGCGTCATGGCGACCTTCCTGTCGAAACAGCCGCCCGGACCGCAGGACCGCAACCACACGCTCGCCAGCGCCGTCATGGTGCCACTGTGCGAGGATGCGGCGGCCTTCTCGGCGCGCTTCGGCTGCGACATCTACACGGTCTTCAACATGACCGAGGTGTCTACGCCGCTGAGGTCGGGCAGGAACCCGGCGCCGCTCGGCACCTGCGGCCGGCCGCGCGGCGGCGTCGAGGTGCGGGTCGTCGACGAGAACGACTGCGAGGTGGCGCCCGGCGCGGTCGGCGAGCTCATCGTGCGCACCGACCGGCCGTGGGCAATGAACCACGGCTACTACAGGAACCCCGAGGCAACGGCGCGGGCGTGGCGCAACGGCTGGTTCCATACCGGCGATGCTTTCCGCGTCGGCGAGGACGGCCAGCTCTTCTTCGTCGACCGCATGAAGGACGCGATCCGCCGGCGCGGCGAGAACATCTCCTCCTTCGAGGTCGAGACCGAGGTGTGCGCCCATCCGCTGGTCAAGGAGGCTGCCGTGGTCGCCGTGGCGAGCGAGCTCGCCGAGGACGAGGTGCTGGTCGCGCTGTCGGTGGTCGACGATGCGGTGCTCGATCCGGCCGAGCTGATCCGCTTCCTGGTTCCGCGCATGGCGCACTTCATGGTGCCGCGCTTCGTCCGCATCGTGCCGGCGCTGCCCAAGACCCCGACGCAGAAGGTGCAGAAGCATCTGCTGCGCAGCGAGGGCATCACGGCCGACACCTGGGATCGCGATAAGGCCGGCATCCGGCTGCGGCGGGAGCGACTGTCGGCATAGGCGCGCTCGTCTTGCCGTCGAGTCCAACACGGCCTCATCTTGAGGAGCGCCCGAAGGGCGCGTCTCGAAGGATGGCAACAGGAACCTTGTCTGTTGTCCATGCTTCGAGACGCGAGCTGCGCTCGCTCCTCAGCATGAGGTTGTCAGGTTGCGCAATCCGGTGAGCTCGAGCCGACAATCCTGTTGTCATCCCTCGCGCCGCGAGGGACCTTGCAGCACTGGATCGGGGAGGCCCTCTTGAACATCAACCTCATGGTTAACGGCGAGGCGCGACGCGTCGAGGCACCGGAGACGACGTCGCTGCTCGAGGTGCTCCGCAACCATCTCGGGCTGATGGGTACGCGCTACGGCTGCGGGCTGGAGCAGTGCGGCTGCTGCACGGTGCTGGTCGACGGCGAGCCGGCCCATGCCTGCACGCGCGAGGTCGGCACTGTCGCCGGCCGAGCGGTGACCACCATCGAGGGGCTCGGGTCGGCCACCGACATGCATCCCCTGCAGCAGGCCTTCGTCGACGAGCAGGCCGGTCAGTGCGGCTACTGCCTGTCGGGCATCATCGTGTCGGCCAAGGCGCTGCTCGATCGCAACCCGCGACCGAGCCGGGCCGACATCGTGACGGCGCTCGATCGCCACCTCTGTCGTTGCGGCACCCATCAGCGCATCATCCGCGCCGTGCAGCGCGCCGCCGAGACTTTGCGCAACGGGAGGCCGTCATGAGCGCGCCCGTGCTGCCGGCGAGCCTGGTCGACAATCCCCGGCTCGATCGCTGGATCCGATTCCTGCCGGACCGCACCGTGCGCATCGCCACCGGCAAGGTCGAGATGGGGCAGGGTGTCGTCACCGCCATCGGCCAGATCGCCGCCGACGAGCTCGACGTGCCTTTCCAGCGCATCACCGTGCTGTCGGGCGACAGCGACGAAGGACCGGACGAGCTCTACACGACGTCGTCGCTGTCGGTCGAGGTGTCGGGCGGCTCGGTGCGCCTGGTCTGCGCCGAGGTGCGCGCCAAGGCGCTGGAACGCGCGGCGCTCAGGCTCAACTGCAGCCGCGACGAGCTCAGCGTCGCCGATGGCCAAATCCTGCAGAATGGCGCGGCCACCGGGCAGGATTACTGGACGGTGGCGCCCGAGATCGATCTCAGCCAGGCCGTCACCGGGACGGCGCCCGTCAAGCCGGTGTCGGCCTATCGCGTGGTCGGGCAGAGCGTGCCGCGCGTCGACCTGCCGGCCAAGGTGAGCGGGGCGGCCTTCGCGCACGACGTGCTGCCCGAGGGCGTGCTGCACGCCCGCACCCTGCGGCAGCCCAGCCGTGGCGCGACCCTGGAGTCGCTCGACGAGGCGGCGATCCGGCGCGCCGCCAGAGGCGAGCTGCAGATCGTGCGCGAGGCCAATTTCGTGGCGTTCGTCAGCCCGGTCGAGAGCGTCGCCGAGGCGGCCGCTGCCGCGGCGCCCCGGCACGCAACCTGGAAGAATGCGCGGCGTCTCGATCCGGTGCAGCAGGAAGCCGCCTGGCTCGAGGGACAGATGAGCGACGACCGGCGGCTTGGCGCGCCGCCGTCGCCCACGCCGCCCGAGCGTCTGGTGACCGCAACCTTCTCGCGCCCCTACATCGCGCACGCCTCGCTGGCACCGTCGTGCGCCATCGCCCAGTTCGCCGACGGGCGGCTGACCGTATGGTCGCACGGCCAGGGCATGCATCCGCTGCAGCGCAATCTCGCCGAGGCGCTCGGGCTGCCCGTCGAGTCGATCAGCACACGGCATCTGCACGGCGCCGGCTGCTACGGCCACAACGGCGCCGACGATGCCGCGCTCGATGCCGCGCTGGTCGCCCGGCAGTTGCCGGGCAAGCCGATCCGCCTGCAATGGCGGCGCGAGGAGGAGTTCGGCTTCGAGCCGGTCGGCCCGGCGATGCTGGTCCGCCTGCACGTCGACATCGACGAGCAGGGCCGGCCGGCCGACTGGACCAGCGAGGTGTGGAGCGCCACCCACGTGCAGCGGCCGGGCAACGGCACCGGCTACCTGCTCGCCACCGAGGCCATGGCCAATCCGCCGCCGGACGTGAAGCCGTTCGACCCGCCGGAAGCGCGCGGCGGCGGCGGCACGCGCAACACCGTGCCGATCTACGACGTGCCGGCGCATCGCGTGCTGCACCATCTGGTGCTGCGGCCGCCGGTGCGCACCTCGGCACTGCGCGGCCTCGGCGCCCTGCCCAACGTCTTCGCCATCGAATCGATGATCGACGATCTGGCGGCCCGCGCCGGCCAGGATCCGCTGGCCTATCGTCTGTCGATCCTGTCCGAGAAGCGGGCACGCCGGATCACCGAGCTGGTGGCAGCGCGCGCCAACTGGAGCGCACGCGGTCCGGCCGGGACGGGCACAGGGCTGGGCCTCGCCATGGCCCGCTACAAGAACCGCGCCGCCTACGCCGCGGTGGTGGCGGCCGTCACGGTTCAGGAGACGGTCCGCGTCGACCGCATCTGGTGCGTTGCCGATGCCGGGCTGGTGGTCAACCCGGACGGCGCGCGCAACCAGCTCGAAGGCGGCATTGTCCAGGCGGTGAGCTGGACCCTGAAGGAGCAGGTCAGGCTCGACGAGCACGGCATCGCCTCGCTCGACTGGGAGAGCTATCCCATCCTGCGCTTCAGCGAGGTTCCGGAGATGGAGGTCGAGCTCGTCGACCCGGCCGGCAACCCGCCGCTCGGCGTCGGCGAATGCACCGTCGGCCCGACCGCAGCGGCGATCGGCAATGCCGTGGCCCACGCGCTCGGCGTGCGCATTCACGACATGCCCCTGAGCCGCGACCGCATCATGGCGGCGCTGCTGAAGGGGTAGAGGGTGCCCTAGCGGCTCGTTCTCGAGGAGGCGTCGACCGCGGCTACCGTTGCGTCGCCCTCGGGGCGGAGGAAGAAGGAAGGAGCCGGCGCGACATACGGGTCGCCGACGCTCCTCCAGTTGTAGGAGGCAATCCACAGCTCCTTGTACTTGTCGGGAGAGAACCACTCCTTGCGCGGAGCAGACTTCAAGTCGTCGGCCCAGGCCCAACCTGCACTGATGAGGTGGATGACCTCTTCCCTGCCGGTAGAAATGCCGATGTGGAAGAACCCGGCAGCGTTGTTGCCGGTCGCCTTGACCCCGACGACGAGCGCACCGCGCGATATGTTCTGCAGCCTGCTCAAGTGCATCGCGGGGATGGTGAAGTAAGATCTCGTCATCACGCTGGCGTCGGTGCACTTTATGAGGGGGATGCCCGTGCCGTGCTCATGACCGGGGCCTACCGTCTTGTGCCCGCTGCAAAGGTAAGCGCAGAAGTGCACGAACTCGTAGCAGTTCATGGTGCGCGCTTCGAAAAGCTCGCCGGCCGTCTTTGCGTCGAGAGCGGTCGTACCCGCCGACTCACCCCAATCGAACTCACCTCGAAGCCCAGAGTCCCGCAGGGCCTCTGCAACGCCTGCCAAGTCGTGGGTGTTCTTGAACTTGGACGCTATGGCTGCGACAGGCATCGCCCCCACCTCCGCGAACGTCACGCCGGCGAGAGCAGGCGGCAGTCGGCGCGGTCGACGAACAGCGTCGTCGCCGGGCCGTAGATGGTGAGGCCGACGCGCTGGCCGCCGCCGACCGACGGCAGGTTGGCGGTCGCGGTCAGGACCACGTTGCCCGCGTTCGTGAACCGGCATTCGATCACCGGGTTGATCGGCATCGCGCTGTTGTTGTTGAGATAGAGCACGACCTGCCAGTGTTGACCGGGGATGGCCGACAGCGTGGCGCTGTCGATGATGGCGATCGGCACGGTCGGCCCGGCGGTGATCGGCACGGTGCCGAGCACGGTCACGGCCGGCGTCTGCACGACGTTGCCGGGCGACGTGATGACCTGCCCCTGCGGGTTGAAGGCGCGATCTTGCGGCGTGTTCGGCCCGCTCCTGCCGCCGACATTCTCCGGCGTCCAGATCTGGCCTGTCTTGGGATCGCGGAATTCCTGCGGCCCGAGCTGCTGGGCGACGACCGCCGATGCGGCGATGACACCCAGGAGGCCTGCTGCAAGGCCGCCGAGCCACATGTCCAAGGAACGATTCGTCATGCCACTCCCTCCGGTCGCCGTGGTCCAACTCTGTGAAGAGGTCGACTAGAGTAGCGCAAATTGCGGCTTTTGGGAGTTGCCGCGACGCAACTCTCAGTGGACAGCGGCGGGAGCCTGCTCGGCGGTCGGTCCATCGCCCGCCAGGGTAGTACGCCGCATGTCGCGCGGCTCGTGGGCCGGGAAAGGCCGCGCGCGATGCATCGTCTGGCGATTGTCCCACATCACGAGATCGCCAAGACGCCACTTGTGAGTGTAGACGAACTCGCGCTGCGTGGCGTGCTCGATCAGGTCGCGCAGGAAGCCGCGTGCCTCCGGCACCGGCCAGCCGACGATGCCGCCGGCATGCGATGACAGGTAGAGCGACTTGCGGCCGGTCACCGAATGGACGCGCACCATGCACTGGCGCACTGGGGCAAAGCGCGCGCGCTCCTCGTCGGCGAAGTCGAGGAAGCCGATCTGCTGGCGCGAATACATCTGCGAGTGCTCGCACACCATGCCCTCGACCAGCTCCTTCGTCTCCTCGTCGAGCGCGTCGTAGGCGGCACGCATGTCGGCGAACTGGGTGTCGCCTCCCTTCGACGGCAGGCTGATCGCGTGCAGCAGCGAGTACTTGGCCGGCGTCGCCTTGAACGAGCTGTCGGAGTGCCAGAGCCGGTTGCCGATGGCGAACAGCCGCCGGCGATCCTCGCGGCCGAACGGCGTGTTGTCCTTGTCGAGGTTGGAGACGTCGGCAAAGGTGGTTGGCAGGCGATACTCGTTGGCGGCGCGCAGGCTGGTGCCGATGGCTTGCTCGATCGGGCCGAGGCTTTGCGTGAACGCGAGCTGCTGGGCGTCGTCGATATCCTGGTTGCGGAACACCAGCACGGCATGCCGGTCCATGCCGGCATGGATGGCGGCGACCTCGTCGGGCGTGAGCGGGCGGCGCATGTCGACGCCGTCGACCTCGCCCGCGAAGCATGGCCCGACCTGGCGGATTGAAATCGTCATTGTGACGTCTCCTCTAGCAATATCAGCGCAACGGCGACCACGACGCAGGAACGGCGAACGTGCTGGTCTGCTGGTGTAGCGCCACGCCCTCGGGACGCGGCGGCGGCCACACGCCGGGCTTCATCGCCTGGGCGCGCCGCGTCTCGCGGTCGGCCATGCTCTCGTAGGCCCAGACATGGACCCACTGGTTGAGAGGGCCGATCTCGGTGTGGCCGGCGAAGACCAGCGGCGAGATCGCCGAACGCGCGCCGATCAGCGGCGTCCAGGCCTCGATCACCTTGGGGATGGCGCCCGGGCCGTAGGTGTAGGTGCGGAACTCGTAGAGATTGCCGTGCTCGCCCGGCTCGAAGTGCGGGGAGAACGGCGCGGCGTGAAGTATCTTGGACTCCATCTCGAGGATGACGTCCTGGATCTTGACCGGCCAGATGCCGGTCCTGATGGCCTCGGCGCGAATATGCTCGCGCTCGGCGAGGTCTTTGTACGGCCAGACATGGATGATCTGGTTGAGCGTGCCCACCTCGGTCCGCCAGAAGCCGCCGAACCGCGAGAGCCTGGCGCGCGCCGGAAGGCCCGCGCCGAACAGCTCCTCGACCCGGGGGATGCTGCCGGGCTTCATGAGGTAGGTGCGCATCTCGAAGATCATGGCGGGTCTCGCAGCTAGAGCGTGATTGTTTCAAGTGGAAACCTCACCCTGAGGAGCCACGCGTAGCGTGGCGTCTCGAAGGGTCGGCAACAGATGTACTGTAGCCGACCCTTCGAGACGCGGCCCTCGGCCGCTCCTCAGGGTGAGGTCATTCTTTGGTGCTTCGATCAAAGAAGATCACGCTCTAGCGAAGCGGCGACCACTTCGCCGGGATGGCGAACGTGCTGATCTGCTTGTGCAGGGTCACGCTCTCGTGGCGCGGCGGAGGCCACAGGCCCGGCTTCATCGCCTGGCCCCGCCGCGTCTCGCGGTCGGCCATGCTCTTGTAGGCCCAGATGTGGACCCACTGGTTGAGCGGGCCGATCTCGGTGTAGCCGGCGAACACCAGCGGCGAGATGGCGGTGCGCGCCTCGATACGCGGCGCCCACGCCTCGATCACCTTGGGGATGGCGCCGGCGTTGTAGGTGTAAGTGCGGAACTCGTAGAGGCCGCCATGCTCGGCCGGCTCGAAAGGCTTCGAGAAGGGCGCGGCGTAGAGGATCTTGGTTTCCATCTCGAGGAAATTGCCGGCGATCCCGGGCGGCGGCCAGACGCCGGTCTTGACCGCTTCGGCGCGGATGCTCTCGCGCTGGGCGATGTTCTCGTACGGCCAGATGTGGATGATCTGGTTGAGCGTGCCGACCTCGGTGCGCCAGAAGCCGGCAATGCGCGAGAGCTTGGCGCGCGCCGGATACGAGGCGCCGAACGCGTCCTCGACCGCCGGCCCGGTGCCGGGCTTCAGCAGGTAGGTTCTCATCTCGAAGATCATTGGTCTCTCCCCTTGAACGAAGTTCGCCCATCACGCTCCTCCCCAGCTTCGCTGGGGAGGTGTCGCCGTCTGCCCTGAGCGAAGCCGAAGGGTCTTACGGCGACGGGAGGGGTCGAGGGCCACAGTCCCGCTGCTCATGACCCCTCCGCCCCGTAAGACGGGGCACCTCCCCAGCTTCGCTGGGGAGGAGACATTTATTCAGTCTGCCGCAGCGCGGGTTGCGCCGGCGCTGGTCTGGAACGCCGGCATCACTTCCCTGGCGAAGCGATCGAGTTGCTCCAGCGTCACCGCCAGCGGCGTGCCGAGCGGCATGCTGCAGCTCACGCGCTCGAGGCCCGGATAGCGCTTCTCGACGGCCTTGAGCTGCTCGATGATGTCGGCCGCCGTGCCGGCCAGGAAGCCGCCGGCCTTCACGGCGTCCTCGATGGTCGGCAGCTTGACGGTGCCGACCAGCCTCGGGTCGCGCATCGCCGCGATCTGCTCGTCGGTCAGCGCTCGCACCAGGCGCAGCTCGCCGAACATCTTCATGTTCTCTTCATAGTACTTGCCCGCGGCGCGCATGGCGGCTTCACGGCTTTCGGCGATGTGGAACTGGTAGCCGAGCGACAGCCGCTCGCCCGGCTCGAGCGCGATGCCGCGGCGGGCATAGGCAGCCCGGAACTCGGTCATGTGGCGATCGACTGCACCGCCCTCGGCCGAGCCGCCGCCGATCACGCCGCTGATGCCGTGCTTGGCCATGAAGTCGAAGGCGCGCTGCGAGCCGCTCTGGATCGGCTGCCAGCATTCGACCGGCACGCGCATGGGGCGCGGCACCAGGGCGATCTCCTTCAGCGTGTAGCCACGGTAGGGCACCTCGGGCGGGATCGTGTAGTACTTGCCCTTGTGCGAGAAGCGTTCCTCGTTGAACGCCTTGAAAACGATGTCGACGCCTTCCTCGAACAGCTCGCGGTTGGCGTCCTGGTCGATGAGCGGCGCGCCGAAGCTCTCGACCTCGCGCGTGTGATAGCCGCGGGCGACGCCGAAGATGACGCGGCCACCGCTCAGGATGTCGGCCATGGCATAATCTTCCGCCAGGCGCAGCGGATGCCACATCGGCACGACGTTGAAGCCGCAGCCGATCTTCAGGTGCTTCGTCTGGTTCACCAGGTGCATCGCCATCATCAGCAGGTTGGGGATGCATTCCGTGCCTTCCGGCTGGAAATGGTGCTCGGCCATCCAGAAGGTGTTGTAGCCCAGCTCGTCCATTTTTTTGGCGTAGGACACCGCCTTGTGCAGTGTCTCGGCCAGTTCCGCGTTCGAGTAGTTGCGATCGTTGATCGGCGTGCCGCGGTATCCGGCGTCCTCGATGTCGACCGAGCCGACATACGAGCTGTCGAATTTGGTGATCATGCCTTGTTCCTCCAAAATGCAGTTCCGCACGTTTCCGGGGGGCTGCCAATCGAAATCAGGCTGGCCTAAAGTCATGGCTGGCAGCGAACCTGAGGAGGTCAGCCATGGACAAGCAGTACGACCGCGGCGCCGAGGACCTCGGCAACATCGTCGGCTTGGAGCACGTCAACCTGCAGATCGCCGACCAGATCACCGGCACGCTGTTCTACATCAGCGGCCTGGGCCTCACCCGCGATCCCTACCTGATGACCAGCGTCGACAACATGTGGGTCAATGTCGGGCAGAGCCAGTTCCACCTGATCACCGGTACGCCGCAGCGCCTGCGCGGTCGCGTCGGCCTGGTGGTGCCCGACCGCGAGGCACTGCTCAGCCGGCTCGAGCGCATGAAGAAGCCGCTCGAGGGCACCCGGTTCGCCTTCGTCGAGCACGACGATCATGTCGCGACGACCTGCCCGTGGGGCAACACGGTCTTGTGCTACGAGCCGGCACCGCGCTTCGGCCGCATGGCGCTCGGCATGCCGTTCGTCGAGTTCGATGTGCCGGCCGGCACGGCCGACGGCATCGCCAAGTTCTACCGCAAGGCCTTCGACACTATGACGCGGGTAGACAAGGCGAAGGGTGGCCGTGCGGCGCACGTCTCGGTCGGCTCGGGCCAGGAGCTCGTCTTCCGCGAGACCGATGCCGAGCCGATCCCCTACGACGGCCATCACATCCAGGTCTACGTCGCCAACTTCTCGGGGCCGCACAAGAAGCTGCTGGAACGCGGCCTGATCACCGAGGAGAGCAACGAGCATCAGTATCGCTTCGAGATGATCTCCGACATCGACAGCGGCAAGCCGTTGTTCCAGATCGAGCACGAGGTACGCAGCATGCGCCATCCGCTTTATGCCCGGCCGCTGGTCAACCGCAACCCGGCGCAGACCAACCGGACTTACGTCTCCGGGCGCGACGCCTGGGTGGCCGATGCAATGACGGCGGAGATGGACGATCCGCGCACCGAGGCACGTCAACGCCGCTTCGAGCGCGTCACGCGGCGTGCGGCGGCAGAGTAGGAACCAGACGATGAAGATCATCGGCTACGAGGCCACGGCACTCGACATTCCCGAGGACGATCCGCTGGCCAACATGCCGGAGGAGGCCGGCCGCAAGCGGCCCATCGTCATCGTGCGCCTGCGCACCGACCAGGGCATCGAGGGCATCGGCGTCACGCTCTATGGCGGGCGGCTCAATGCGGCGCTGCGCAGCGCCGTCGAGGCGCTGGCCGCGCTGACGGTCGGCGAGGACCCGATGCGCGTCGAGGCCGTCGTCGGGCGCCTGCGCACCCTGGGCGATGCCGGCGGGCCGGGCGGCCTCTTCACGCTCGCGCTGTCGGCGATCGACACGGCGCTGTGGGACATCAAGGGCAAGGCACTGGAGCAGCCGCTGTGGAAGCTGCTGGGCGGCCATCGCGACCGCGTCGCCACCTACGCCTCGGGCTCGCTGCGGCGTGGCCTGACCGACGATCAGGCGCAGCGCGCCGCGCAGATCCTGCTGCAGAAGGGTTTTCGCGAGATGAAGACCCAGATGGCCCTGCCCGGCAATCCGACACCGGCCGACGAGGTGCGCCGCGTGCGCGTGGTGCGCGAGGCGATCGGCCCCGACGTCAAGCTGATGTGCGACATCAACCAGCGCTGGCGGCCCGAGCAGGCGATCGACATCGGCAGCCGGGTCGAGGATGTCGGCCTGTTCTGGCTCGAGGATGTCACTGCGTTCGACGACTACCAGGGGCTGGCGCGCGTCACCGCCGCGCTCAGGACGCCGATCGCCGGCGGCGAGTATGTCTGGGGCATCGCGCCGTTCCGGCAGATGATCGAGGCGCGCTCGGTCGACATCGTCATGGTCGATCTGGCGCGGGTCGGCGGCGTCACCCAGTGGATGAAGGTCGCCGGCATGGCCGAGGCCTTCAACCTGCCGATCGTGAGCCACGTCATGCCCGAGATCCTGGTGCACATGGTGGCCGCCTGCCCGAACGGGCTGACCGTCGAGTACATGCCGTGGATGCTGGCGCTCTACGAGGAGACGCCGGCGATCGAGAACGGCCAGATGGTCCTGCCCGACAAGCCGGGCCTCGGCCTGAAGTTCGACGAGAAGGCGATTGCCGCCTTCAAGGCGTGATGGGCTGCAAACTCACTGTCGTCCCGAGAGAAAGGCGCTTGGCGTCGCAAGCGCCTTTCTCAGGATGACAGGAGTTTGCCGCCGACCTGCTCGTGGATGAAACGCATGGCTGGGAGCGCGCCACTCATAGGCGCCAACTTACAGAGGGACCTCACCCTGAGGAGCGGCCCGCAGGGCCGCGTCTCGAAGGGGCGGCAACGCGGCAGGTGCTTCGGCACCGCTTGGGTCGCTATTGCGTGTGTAGCCCATCCTTCGAGACGGCCGCTACGCGGCCTCCTCAGGATGAGGACTTTGTTGGAGGATCGACCAAAGTAAGTGCCTATGAGCGCGCCACCCCGATGGCGCTCATGGGACCCATGATCGAGAAGAAGAGCGCCGTCGGAGTGGC
>JALHMO010000016.1 GCA_022844015.1 Reyranella sp.
AGCTCGCCGTCGTGCGCGCGCCGATGTTCGCCGGCGTCGTGCCCGCCGCCGGCGCGCGCGCGCCCGGCGAGAGCGCGGCGATCGTGGAGAAGCTCCGCACCATGAGCCCCGACCAGGCCGCCGCCGCCCTGCTCGACCTCGTGGTCGACGAGATCGCCCACGTCCTGCGCCTGCCCAGCCTCGAGGTCGACCGCCATCGCGCGCTTGCCGAGATCGGCATGGACTCGCTGATGATGCTGGAGCTCAGGACCGCGGTGGAGGAATCGCTGCAGGTCGAGCTGCCGCTGATGTCGCTCGCCAACGGCACCACGCCGGCCGACGTGGCACGCCGCATCGCCGGCCTGATTGCCGGCGGCGGTGCCAGGGACGCCATGCCGGCGCCGCTCGCCGCGCTGTCGACCAGCCACGTCGCGGCCCAGGCATCGACCCTGGGCGCGGTCGAGCGCCAGGCGGCCGCGCACGCCGTCCTCGAGAAATCCCGCAGCCTGGAAGGTCCCTTGTAATGCCCGACGGAAGGCACCATCCCGACGAAGCCCAGGAAACCATCGATCGTGTCCGCCAGGCGCTGGGGCGCTCTGCCGGCACGGAGTGGCTTGCCAGCCCTGGTGCGCCGGCCGGCGCGCGCGCCGATCAGCGCGCCTTCGACTTCGGCACGCTGCCGGCCTACGAACGCCTCAAGCTGCAGAAGGCGGCGGGCGCGCTGGCCGGCATCGAGAATCCGTTCTACCGCCTGCATGACGGCCGCGCCGCCGAGACGACATCGCTCGACGGCCGCCAGATCCTCAATTTCTCGTCGTACGACTATCTCGGCCTCAACGGCCACGCCGCCGTCGGCGCGGCCGCCAAGGCGGCCATCGATCGCTACGGCACGTCGGTGTCGGCCAGCCGGCTGACCGCCGGCGAGCGCCAGGTGCACCGCGATCTCGAGGCGGCGCTCGCCCGGCTGCACGGGGTCGAGGATGCCGTGACGTACGTGAGCGGCCACGCGACCAACGTCTCGGTCATCGGCGGCCTGGTCGGGCCGGAGGACCTGATCGTCAGCGATTCGGCGATCCACAACAGCGTCGTGGAAGGAGCGAGGCTGGCGGGCGCCAAGCGCATCCTCTGCCCGCACGGCGACCTCGCGGCGATGGAGCGCGCCCTGCGGCTCAACCGGACCCGTCACCGCCATGCCCTGATCGTCGTCGAGGGCCTCTACAGCATGGACGGGGATGTCCCCGACCTCGCGGCGCTGGTTCACCTGAAGCGGCGCTACGATGCCTGGCTGATGGTCGACGAGGCGCATTCGCTCGGCGTGCTGGGCGCGACGGGCCGTGGCATCGCCGAGGAGCAGGGCGTCGATCCGGCCGAGGTCGAGATCTGGATGGGCACGCTCAGCAAGACCTTCGCGTCGACCGGCGGCTATGTCGCCGGCAGCCGGCGCCTGATCGAGCTCTTGAAGTACACCTCGCCGGGCTTCGTCTACAGCGTCGGCTCGGCGCCGCCCGTGGCCGCCGCCGCCCTCGCCGCCATCGCGATCATGCAACGCGAGCGCTGGCGCCTGGAGAAACTGCGCAGCAACGGACGGAAGTTCCTCGCCGCCGCCAGGGCGCGCGGCCTGGACACCGGGCTCAGCATCGGCGCCTCGGTGGTGCCGGTCATCGTCGGCAACTCGCCCGACACGGTGATCCTGTCGCACCGTCTGCTGGCGCGCGGCTACAACGTGGTGCCCATCATCTTCCCCGGCGTCGCCGAGAACCAGTCCCGCCTCAGGTTCTTCATCACCAGCCGCCACACCGCCGCGCACATCGAGGGCGTGCTGGATGCCCTCGTCGAGGAGCTGGCCGACGTGCGTTCGGCGCCGTCCTTCGTCGACGTCATCGCGGGACTGCAGAACGGCGGCCTCGACACGGCAAGGCGAGAGCGCGGCGCTGCAAGAATGCGCGCTCCGGCCAGCTGAGCCCGGAAAGCCGGAAGGTGACCATGCACGTCAATCGCCCGGCGGCGCCGGTTCTCTCGACCCGGCGCGCGACGCTGTCGTCGCGCATCGGCACCTCGGCGTCGCGCTACGCCGTCGTGTCCCCTGATCGCGCGGGGCATTCACATATGATCCCAATAGCGTCATCCCGACCGGAGCCGAGCGTAGCGAGGCGCAGTGGAGGGACCCTTCTTGTTGCAGCATCGGCAAGAAAGGTCTCTCGACTGCGCCGCCATGGGCACTGCAAACAGCGCGTAATCGGGCGGCTCCGCTCGGATGACGGTGTTTGTCCCCATATGCGAATGCTGTGCCTGATCCCGCGGCAGGCCAGGCGGCGTCCATGATGGCATTGCTCGTCGACCTTCTCGGTGCCTTCGGCCTGCTCCTGTGCGGTTTCGTCGGCGTGCTGCTCCTGGCCGACGTCTACCTGATCGTCGTCCATCTTGCCTCGGGCGCCCGCCGGCTGGCGCAGGAGCGCGCCTGGCTGGCGCAAGCGCCGCCGCTGCCCCAGCCGCTGCCGCGGGTCTGCATCCAGATCCCGGTGTTCAACGAAGCGGCGCTGGTCGGGCCGGCCATCGACGCGGCGTGCAGGCTCGACTGGCCGCGCGAGCGGCTCGAGATCATGATCCTGGACGACAGCACCGACGAGACGTCGGTCATGGCGGCCCGGCACGTCGCGCACTGGCGCGCGGCCGGCCTTGCCATCCGTCACGTGGTGCGCGAGCACCGCAAGGACTTCAAGGCCGGCGCCCTGTCGGAAGGGCTGCGGCTCACCGAGGCGCCGTACCTGGCGATCTTCGACGTCGACTACCAGCCTGCGCCATCGTTCCTGCGCCGGACGATGGCGGCGCTGGCCGCCTTCCCCGACGTGGCGTTCGCCCAGGCGAGGCTCGACTACCGCAACCGCGACCGCAATCTCCTGACGCGCGCCCAGGCGCTCGAGCTCGACACCTTCATCGCCTACGAGCAGGCGGCGCGCGACTGGGCCGGCGTCCCCATGACGTTCAACGGCACCTGCGGCGTGTGGCGGCGCCAGGCGATCGTCGAGGCAGGCGGCTGGAGCGGCCGCTCGCTGGTCGAGGACCAGGATCTCAGCTTCCGCGCCTTCGCCCGCGGATGGCGCTGCCTCAACCTGGTTTCCCTGCCTGTCGAAGGCGAGCTGCCCGAAACCTTCGACGTGCTCGCGCGCCAGCGCCAGCGCTGGGGGACGGGCACGGCGCAGGCCTTCCGCGATCTGCCATGGGCGCTGCTGAAAAGGCTCGCCTGGCACCAGGCGGCCGCGTTCGTTCTCCTGGCGACGTTCCACGCCAGCGCGCCCGCCGCTCTCGTGACGGCCCTGCTGATCGCGGTCGCCGGCGGGCTGATCGACCCGTCCGTCGGGCACGCGACGGGCTCGGCCCTGCTGTCGGTTCTCGCCGCCGTCGTGGCGCTGAAGAGCATCGGTGCGCTGCTGGCGGCACGCCTGCTCGACCGGCCTCTCGGGATCGCGTTCGTGGCCGACGTCGCTGGCATGTGGGTGATGGAAGCAGCGCTGCTGCCGATCGTCGCCAAGGCGCTGGTGACCGGCTTCATCAGCCGCAACGTCCCGTTCCTGCGCACCCCCAAGAAGGGCTTCTAGTGCCCGGCGCGGCGCCGGGAAGCGGAGCCTGTTCCAACGGCGGGCGCGTGCTGTTCGACGTCTCGGGCCTCGTGCAATGGTACGCCTACCTGACGCGGCCATCGGGCGTGCAGCGGGTCAGCGAGCGCATCCTGGGTGTCCCCGCCCTCGCCTTCCATCCCGACGTGCGCTTCGTCGCCCGGGCCATCGGATCGGACGCGTTCTACGTCGTCGACCCGGCCATCGTCGCCGGGCTGACGATCGCGGACAAGCGGCGCGAGTCGATTGCCCGCCTGCGCCGGCTGTTCGGGCAGAGCATGCGCCTGTCGCGGCCGGCGCGGCTCGTGCGAGAGATGCGGGCGATCCATCTTCCCTACCTCGCGCTCGGCTGGACGTTCACCAATCCCTTCTGGGAGGGCTGGTGCGCGGGCCGCTGGCCGGCGCGATCGTCCTCGCCGAGGCTGCTCGACCCCGCGGACCGATACACCGCGCTGGTCGGGCTCGGCGACTTCTGGTGCCATGCCGGCCATGTCGATTCCCTGATCCGGCTGAAGCGGCGGCATCGGGCAGGGCTCGTCCATCTCGTTCACGACCTCACGGCGCTCGACGTGCCGGGCTGGAGCCATCCCTATTTCGGCAAGCTGTTCGCTGGCCAGTTCTCGTGCCTCGCGCCGGAAGTCGACCGGTGGCTCGTCACCTCGCGCTACGTCGCCGGCCAGCTCGAGCGTCACCTCGCGGATCGGCGTCTGCCCACGCAGCCGCTGCAGATCATGCCGATGGGCTGGCCCGCGCCGGCCATTCCCGCGACCGACACGCCGCGAATGGACGACGCCATCCTTCGCAGGCTCGGGCTGCGCAAGAATGGCTACATCCTGCACGTGGGGACCGTCGAGCCGCGCAAGAACCTCGGCACCCTGCTCGACGCGCTCACCCTGCTCGCGGCGTCGCCCGGGCAGGCGCCGCTGCCGTGCGTGCTGGCCGGCCGCGACGGCTGGCGATCGCAGGCCGTGCGCCGGCGGTTGCGGACGGACCCTCATCTGCGCGCCACCGTGCGCTGGCTCAGGGATGCGAGCGACCGCGAGCTCTCGGCCCTGTACCGCGGTGCCAGGCTCACGGTGCTGCCCAGCTTCGACGAGGGATGGGGCCTGCCCGTGCAGGAGAGCCTGGCGCATGGCACGCCCTGCATCGCCTCGGCCGCCGGCGGCATTCCGGAAGCAGGTCTCGACCTCGCAAAGTACGTGAAGGCCGACAGCGCCAGCGACCTCGCACGTGCCATCGGGAAATTTGCAATGGACGATCACGCGGTGCGGCGGGCGCGAGCCGAGATCGCGCAGCGCCTCGACCGGTCGACGCTTCCCTCCTGGCACGACTCCGCCGCGACGCTCGCGAGCCTGGTCGGGCTCACCCTTGCCTCGAGCTCCTGCGGGAGCCCGGCGAGGACAATGTCATGTGGAGCTCCGACCACCCGCAGCCCGACGGCATCTGACCCGATCCGCGCGACCATCTGAGCCGCGCGCCCGGGCACCTGCCCAGGGCATTCGCATACGACAAGACCTCCGTCATCCCGACCGGAGCCGAGCGAAGCGAGGCGTAGTGGAGGGACCTTTCTTACTGCAAGACCAATAAGAAAGGTCCCTCGACTGCGCCGCCCAATCAGGCGCTGCAAGCAGCGCCTGATTGGGCGGCTCCGCTCGGGATGACGGGAGAGAGGTGGCCATATGCGAACCTGATTACCCAGATGCGTCCGCTCGCACGATATCGCGCCATAGGAGGTGCCTCGGTGTGGAGCGCGAAGCCCCGCTGTTGCCCCCTTCGATGACGCTTTGGCACTCTGAGGGCACAACTTTCTTACGCTGCGGAGCTTAATGGGTAATCAGGTATGCGAATGCCCCGGCCGCCCGCCGGAGGCCAGGCGCCGCACGGTGGTGTGCGAGACCGCCGGCAAGCTCTATGGTCTGCGACAGTCGTGCACGAGGGCACGCTCTACGACATGCCGCGCCTCGCGGCCAAGCGACGAAGAGGAGGAGAAGCTCATGACCAGCAACGCCACGCGCCTGCGCGCGCAGCTCGCCGGCGGCGACATGGTGATCGCGCCGGGCGCCTACGACGGCCTCACCGCCCGCCTGATCGAGCAGGCCGGCTTCCCGGCGGTCTACATGACCGGCGCCGGCACCGCCGCGACCATCGGCTTCCCCGACTACGGCCTCGTCACCATGAGCGAGATGGCCGACAATGCCGAGCGCATCGCCCGCGCGGTCGGGCTTCCGGTGATCGCCGACGCCGACACCGGATACGGCAACGAGCTCAACGTCGTGCGCACCGTGCGCGAGTACGAGCGGCGCGGCGTGGCGGCCCTGCATCTCGAGGACCAGGGTTTCCCCAAGCGCTGCGGCCATCTCGACGACAAGGAGATCGTGCCGCGCGAGGACTGGCTGGCCAAGATCCGCGCCGCCGCCTCGGCCCGCACCAATCCCGACTTCACCATCATCGCGCGCACCGATGCACGCGCCCGGCTGGGCTTCGACGAGGCGATTGCCCGCGCCAACCTGGCGCTGGCGGCCGGCGCCGACATGGCTTTCGTCGAGGCGCCGCAGACGATGGAAGAGGTGGCCAAGGTGCCGACCCTGGTGCGCGGCCCCTGCCTGCTCAACGTCGTCTACGGCGGCAAGACGCCGGAGATCGACCTGCGCGAGGCGCAGAAGATGGGCTATCGCCTGGCGATCGTCCCGGGCCTTCTGTTCAAGACCGTGATGTCGGCATGCGATGACGCGCTGGCCGCCCTCAAGAGGGAGCACCGCCATCCCGTGCCCGGCCGTCCGATGACCGTGCAGCAGGCCTTTGCACGCGTCGGCGCCAACGACTGGGACCCCCTGCGCACTGCCTTCCGCGAGCCGACCGCCAAAGCCGCCGAGTAGACGACCTCGGGGTCCATGACCCTCTAACTGCGCTCGGGACTAAAGCAATGGTGTCAACCCCGGGCGCAGCGCAGGCAGTCGCCTGTGGGCAGTCAATGCCGTCGTCCCGAGCGGAGCCGAGCGACGCGAGGCACCGTCGAGGGAGCTTTCTTGCCGGTGCTGCAACAAGAAAGGTCCCTCCACGGCGCCTCACTTCGCTCGGCTCCGGTCGGGACGACGGTGCTTGCTCGCCGGCTCAGTGGGCGACGCCCATAGGCGTCAAACTAAAAGGAATCCTCATCCTGAGGAGGCCGCGCAGCGGCCGTCTCGAAGGATGGGCCACACGGCAGATCGTTGAAAAAGGCGGTGCCGCAGCGCTCCCTCCCTTGCCAACCAAGGGGCGAGGGTTACTTCGCCCTGATCGAGACACGGACCTGCGGGCCGCTCCTCAGAGTGAGGACTCCTTCTTAACTTAACGCCTAGGGCCGCGCCCCGATCCGCGTGGTGATATCGCCGGTCGCGGACGAGTCGACAGGGCAGCGACAACTGGCGACCATGCGCGCGCGGACGACGAAGGCTTGCCTGGGGGACCCCCAAGCACGCCGGCGCGCACCACGATTCTGGGAAGATCGGGGCGGTACCCGCCCCGATCTCCATAGGAGAGATCGCTTGAAACTGGAAACGCTCGATGTCGGGGGCGTCCCTGTCGAGATTCGAACCGAAGGTTCCGGGCCGCCGCTGCTCTATCTGCACGCCGAGCAGTACGTCGAGCAGGCAGAACCGTATCTCGAGGCGCTCGCGAAGCGATGGACGGTGATCGCGCCACGGCACCCGGGCTACGGAGCGACGCCGGTGCCCGCCGACTTCCGCTCGGTCGACGATCTCGCCTATCTCTATCTCGATCTGCTCGACCGGCTGGGGCACGAGCACGTCGTTCTCGTCGGCGCCTCGTTCGGCGGATGGATCGCGCTCGAGATGTGCGTGCGCAATCATGCGCGGATGTCGAAGCTGGTCCTCGTCTCGTCGGTGGGCGTGAAATTCTCCGGCCGGGAGGAGCGCGACTTCGCCGACCTCTTCTACCTGCCCGACATCGAGGCCTTCCCCCTGCTGTTCGCCGATCCGAAACGATATGCTCCGGACTATGCCAGCATGTCCGCCGCACAGCTCGAGGGGCTGGCGCGCGAGCGCCAGATGCTCGCCCACTATGGCTGGCGGCCCTACCTCCACAATCCCGGCCTGAAGCGGTGGCTGCATCGCGTCGACCTGCCGACCCTGGTCCTCTGGGGCGAGGCGGACGGCTTCGCCAGGCCCGCCTACGGACGATCGCTCGCCTCGGCGCTCCCCGCGGCGCAGTTCACGCTCGTTCCGGAGGCCGGCCACTATCCCGAGATCGAGCAGCCCGATGCCGTCATCCGGGCAATCGACGCCTTCATCGCCAAGTGATTGCCAACTCCCGAGCAGAGGGGGAACAACGACCATGAAAGTCTGGCACTTCAGCGAGCTCGCCTATCATCCGGCGTGGCAGGAGCTCGGCCCTCAGCTGCGCAACGTCGTGCCGAGCCGGCTGTGCGATCCCCGGGTCGCGGCCGACCTGTACCACCGCTATCTCGACGAATGGGTCCTGTGCGACGAGCTCGGGCTCAACATCATGGTCAACGAGCACCACGCGACGGCGACCTGCATCGATTCGGTGTGCACCATCCCGATGGCGATCCTGGCGCGCGAGACGAAGAAGGCGCGCCTGCTGTGCCTCGGCATGCCGATCGGCAACCGCTTCGATGCCGTGCGGGTCGCCGAGGAGTACTCGATGCTGGACGTCATCTCGCGTGGCCGCGTCGAGATGGGCTTCGTCAAGGGCGCGCCCTTCGAGGTGACGCCGGCCAACAGCAACCCGGCCGACCTGATGGCGCGCTTCTGGGAGGCCCACGATCTCATCCTGAAGGCGATGACCACGCACGACGGCCCGTTCAACTGGGAAGGGCGCTTTTACCACTACCGGCAGGTCAACGTCTGGCCGCGGCCCTACCAGCAGCCGCATCCGCCGGTATGGCTCACCGTGAACAGCCCGGAATCGGCGCAGGTCGGCGGCGAGCGCGGCTACGTCATCGGCTCCCTCAACACCGGCTATGTCCGCACGCCGGGCATCTACGCCGCCTACCGCAAGGGAGCGGCGAGCCAGGGCCGTCAGGTGACGCCGGACCGGTTCGCCTACATGGCGATGGTGGGCGTCGGTGCCACCCCGGAGGAAGGCTACCGGCGGGCCAACCACATCCTCGACTACAGCCGGACGGCGCTCCGCGTGGGCGCCCAGTTCGCCTTCCCGCCCGGCTATCAGTCGGCCGCCGCGACGGCGCAGGCCCTCCGATGGCCGGGCTACGGCAGCGGCGTCGCCATGCGCACCATGCAGCTGCGCAACGGCCGGCAGGTCGACGTGACGGCCGCGACCGTCGACGAGTTCATCGACGCCGGCATCTGCTTCGCCGGCACGCCCGACATGGTGTTCGAGCAGATCAAGGCGTTCCACGACCATGTCGGCGGCTTCGGCCACCTGCTCATGATGGGCCAGGGCGGCCACCTCACGCACGAGGACACGGTCGACAACCTGACCCTGTTCAGCAGGGAGGTCCTGCCGCGTCTCGGCGACCTCGGCCTCTCGGCGCGCGCCGCGGCCGAGTGATCGGGAGGAAACGTACAAAGCCATGATCGCCGCCACCCGCGCGAGCACGATGCCGATCCTGATCGCCGCGTCGGTGATGATGAGCCTCGCCATGGGCATGCGTCAGTGCCTCGGCCTGTTCCTGCCGCCGATGACCCAGGCGCTTTCCCTGTCGGCGGCGGATTTCACCTTCGCTATCGCGATCCAGAACATCGTCTGGGGCCTGGTGCAAGCGCCGCTCGGGGCGATTGCCGATCGCTGGGGGTTGCGCCCGGTCATGGTGCTGGGCGCGCTCGCCTATATCGCGGCGATGGCGATGATGACGGCCACCGCCGGCCTCTCGACGCTGATCCTGGCGCAGGTGTTGATCGGGATCGGCATCGCCTGCACCGGGTCGTCGCTGGCCATGACGGCAACCGCGCGCGCCGCGTCGCCCACGCGGCGCAGCGTGGTCCTCGGCATCGTCGGCGCCTTCTCCTCGGTCGGCACGCTCGTCATCGCGCCCGTCCTGCAGGTGCTGCTGGGCGAATGGGACTGGCGCTGGGGCGGCGTGCTGTTCGTCGTTCTGGCCGTGGCGATGGTGCCCGCTGCGGCGATCACCGGACGGGTCGACCGCCTGCCGCAACCGGCCGCGCCGCGCGCCTCGGTCGGCGGGGTGATCGGCGAGGCGCTGCGCAACCGCCGCTTCGTGGTGCTGTGCGCCACGCATTTCGTCTGCGGCCTGCAGCTGATCTTCATCAACACCCACCTGCCGAACTATCTGGCGCTGTGCGGCCAGGACCCGATGCTGGGCGCCACGGCGCTGGCGATCATCGGCGGCATCAACATCGCCGGCTGCCTGCTGGCCGGCTGGCTGGGCCAGTACCACGCCAAGAACGTGCTGCTGGGCCTGACCTATCTCGCGCGGTCGGCCGTCCTGGCGATCTATTTCATGCTGCCGCCAACCCCCGCCACGACGATCCTGTTCGCCGCCGCGATGGGCATGCTGTGGCTCGGCGTAATCCCGCTGGTCTCGGGCTATGTCGCCGACCTGTTCGGCACGCGCAACATGGCGACGCTGCTCGGCGTCTCGTTCGTCATCCACCAGATGGGCTCGGTGGTCGGCGCCTGGGGCGGCGGCCTGTCCGTCGACCTGTTCGGCAACTACGACCTCGCCTGGCGAATCGGCGTCCTGATCGGCGTCGTGGCGGGGATGGTGCAGATCGTGTTCGGCGGCCCCGGTCGCACGCGGTCGGGCGCCCGGCCGGTGCCCGCGGCGGGCTGAGCCGACGCGACGCGGATTTGAACCACGGCACCGCGAATTCGGAAGCGCGTGTCGGCTTGGATCAGTGGCGCTCCGCCGGCGCTCTGGAGATCACGTGGAAACGGCACGCCGGCGCCGCTGGGCATTGGCCAGTACGAGCGCGGCGAGCGCCTGAAGCACCGCGGTCAGCGCCAGCGCCCAGCTGTAGCCGTCAGGATCCCAGCCGTCCGACGCAGTGCGCGGCCACAGTTCGAGGATCCAGCCGATCGCCGCCTGGACCAGGAACGCGAGCCCCAAGGTCAGCGTGTTCACGGCCGTCGAGACCCGTCCGGTCTGCTCGGGCGGAAACATCTGGCACACCGCGACATAACCCACCGGACCGGCCGCCCCGAGCACCGCGATCGCAAGCCAGAGCCCGAGCACGACCGAGGGCTGGCCCGGCTGCAGCATGAGACCAGCCTGCAGCAGCACCAGTCCGGCGAGGCAGACGACCGGGACGACGAAGGGTGGCAGGCCGACGGTGCTCGCCCGGCTGGCGGCGCTGCCTGTGAGCACGCTGCCCGCGACCATCGCGAAGGTGAAGAGGAACAGCACGCCGGCGCGCGCCGGTCCGTCCATGCCGGCCACGTCGCGCAGCCAGGGGCCTGCCCACAGGCCCAGGTAGACGAAGTTGAACATCGACAGAGTCGCGACCGCCGGAGCCAACCGCCAGAAAGCGCGCGAGGCGAGGATGCGGCCGCTCAACGCGATGTCGCCGCGCAGCGTGCGCGCCGGGCCCGCGGCGGGTGGCCCCGAAGCGCTGGGCTTGTCCGGCACCGACAGGAAGATCCAGGCCGCGACGCCGAGCGCCACCAGGCAGAGGAGCCAGAACACGCCGCGCCAGCCGAGCGCCGGCAGCACGGCCTGGACCGGCGACGTGGTGAGCGTGCTGCCGAGCGCGCCGATCGCCGTCGCGAGGCCGGTCACGCGCGCGACCCTGCCGCGCTCGAACCAGTCGGTGTGCGCCTTGATCACCGCCATCAGGCCGGCCGAGATCCCGACGCCCAGGAGGATCCGCGCCACCACGAGCCCGGTAAAGCCCGGCGACAGCGCGAAGATCGCGAAGCCCGCCGCCGTGACCAGCATCAGCACGGTCTGCACCCGGCGCGCGCCGAACGCATCGAGCGCGACGCCGAGCGGCAGCTGCGTGGCCGCATAGGCCGCGAACAGGCAGGCCGCCAGCACGCCGAGCTCGACGGCCGACAACCCGAGCTCGACGGCGAGCACGGGCCCCACGATCGCCATCACCGTGCGCGCGGACTGGTTCAGGCAGTTTGCAGCCGACAGCGGAAAGGTCACCCGGACCAGCATCCGAGAGAGCATCCGGCGCTTCAGGCAATCTTCGACAGCACGCCGTCGCGAAAGCGATTCATGTTGTCGATCGTGCCCTGCAGCGTCCGATCCTCGCCGTAGCCGAACAGGCGCACATCGACCGCGCCGACGCCGAGATCGCGAAGCCGCCGGATGTCGCCGACCCAGTCGGAATCGCCGCCGGTGAACAGCTCAGGCTCGCCCTCGATGGTTGCGCGCGGGCGCACGCCGGGGCCGGACAGGACACGATAGGCGAGCGCGATCTCCTTCGGGTCGCGGCCGCCGCGCTGGCAGAATCCGTGGAAGCGTTCCAGCCCCTTCTCGAAGGTCGAGACGGTATTCATCGGATGCTGCGGGTTCGTGCCGACGGGATACCAGCCGTGGGCATAGCGGACGGTGCGCCGCAGCGCCGGCGCGCTCTCCCCGCCGACCCAGATCGGGATCGGCTTCTGCACCGGCTTGGGCGTGAACACCACGTCGTCGAACTTCACGTACTTGCCGGCGAATTTCGGCGCCTCGGCGGTCCACAGCTCCTGGCACGCCGCCATCCATTCGTCGGTCACGTTGCCGCGATCGTCGAACGGCGCGGCGCCGATCGCCTCGAACTCCTCGCGGCACCAACCGACGCCGATGCCCAGCGTCAGGCGGCCCCTGGAGAGATGGTCGATGGTCGCCAGCACCTTGGCGGTCAGCACGGCCGGGCGATGCGGCACCACCATGACCGACAGCACGAAGCGCAGCTTCTTGGTCAGCCCGGCAACGAAGGCCGCGGTGGTGAGCTGCTCGAGCCACGCGGCCGAGGCGCCCGCCGGGAACTCGCCGGTCCCGGTGTAGGGATACTTCGAGTGCAGGTTGCGCGGCACCATGATGTGGTCGCTGATCGTGACGTAGTCGAAACCCAGCGCCTCCCCTTCCGTGACGATCCGGACCAGGCTGTCCGGCTCGATCAGCGGACCCGTGGTGGGCGCATTGAAGCCGATCTGCATGACGTTCTCCTCCTGCGGGGGGCGAGACGCCGTCATGGCGCTCGCACCGAATTGTTGGAACGAAGAGAACGGCTACTGCGCCGCCGCCCTGCTCATCGGCACGTGCGACCTGAGGAATGTCCGCACGCGCTCGATCGTGCGGGCCTTGAGCTCAGGCGGCTCGCGCCACGGGAAGACCGTGATCTCGGCGTTGGGCGCCAGCGACGCGACGTCGATCGAGGTCTGCAGCGGGTGCGACGCGGTGTCGTCGGGCAGGACCAGGATCGGCGTCCGGCAGCCGGCGATGAAGTCGCGCGGCACGCTGTAGAGGAAATCGGGCTGCACGCGATAGAGACTGTGGAAGTACTTCTCGATCGTCTCCGTCGATACCTCGGGTCGGCGCGCGCAGAAATCGCCGAGCCAGTTCTGCCGGCTGTGTCGATCCATGACGTCCGGATCCTCGGGCCGATGGCCCACGGTCTGGCAGAACACGGCGGCCACGACCCGTTGCGGCGCGCGCTGCAGCAGCTTGCCGGCGAAGCAGCCGCCGATGCAGTAGCCCATGAAGAGGAACTCGCGGATCCCGAGATGGTCCATCAGGCCGAGCTGGTCGTCGGCGAAGGCGTCCCACGCATTGTCGACAGGCACCGGGCCGCTCGACTCGCCGCCGTTGGCGTTGCGCTGGTCCATGGTGATGCAGCGGAAGTCGTTCTTGAACTCCGCCATCGCATTGATGACGGCGTTCGGCCAATTGCTCATGCGCGAGTTCAACCCGCCGCCCGGGACGACCAGCAGCGGGAAGCCGGAGCCAGTCTCCTCGTAGCGAATGCGAACGTCACCTCTTTGATAGAACGGCATGGAACTCTCCCTGAAACTGCCAGGCGGCCGGGTCGCCGGCGCGCAATGACGAACCTGTCCTCGAAGTTATCCTACGGACACCCTTTCGCCCAACCCGGCTTCCAGATCGACGAGCATGAACAACCTGCCGTGGATCCCTTCCGGGATGCGGCATGACACGAACGATACCCAGCGCGCCCGAGGGCAACACCTGGAGGATTCAGCCAGGTGACGCGCTGAGGCCATTGAAGGGAGGCTTGCATGCTCGACATCGAGAATCTGCTCGAACGCGCAAAGGCAGACAGGGCACGTGCCTCCCAGGCACGCGTGGAGGCCAACCGGTTCACGGGATTGTGCGATCGCCTTCAGGCCCGCGAGGGCGCGGTGGCGCTCGATCGCCGGGCGACAGTGCTCGAGCTTATGGCAAACGCGCAGATGGTGACTCTCTCGCGCTCTCGGCAATGGCGGCGGTAAGATCGCCGGCCGGAAACCTGCCGAGCGAAGAGGGAGCGGGATGATGTCACGCCTGGTCGAGGTCGCGGTCGAGCCGCTGAGTCCATCCGCCTTCGCGCCCTTCGGCACCATCGTCGGCGCGGTGGGCGGAGCGCCGGCGCTCGACTGGGGCACCTTGCAGACCTGGATGGCGCCGTTCGACGTCGACGGCCCGACCCAGATGACGCTCTGCCGCTATCACCGCGAGCCGGTCGAATGGAGCCAGATGGAGCGCCATCTCGGCGTGACGCAGGCTTTCCTGCCGCTGGGCGGCGTCGCCTCGATCATGGTCGTGGCGCCCCCCAGCGACCCAGCCGACCGCACGGCCCTGCCGCCGCCCGCCAGCGTCCGCGCCTTCCGCATGGACGGCTCCGTGGGGGTCGTGCTCCATCGCGGCACCTGGCATGCGCTGCGGCGCTTTCCGGTCGGCGCGCCGCTGATCGACATCGTCCTGCTTACCGGCCGCGACACCCAGGCCGAGCTCGAGCGCCAGGCGCGCGACGGCTCCCTGCCTCGGTTGACCCACGAAGCCGACTATGCCGCGGTGCATGGCGTCACCTTTCGCGCGGTCGGCCTCTAGAGCGGACGGCAGCCGGGCGCCGACGATGGTGCGCCATCCGGCTGGATCACGCGGGCAGGCGAGATGCCCAATCGGCGACGGAATCGCCGCTGCTCATGTCGGCCCGGACCAGCCCGTCGACCATGAAGGTCGGCGACACATGGATCCCGTTCTGCCGGGCATACTTGCAGTGCCATTTCACCTCGCGGTCGAGGTCGGGGATCGCGAAGGCCGCGGCAAGCTCGACGCCGCTGTAGCCCTCGATGCGCCGGATGATCCCGTTGGGCGTCGTCTCCATGTTCGGCCCGCCGCAATGGCGCTCGAACTCGAACTCCTCGCGATGGGCCGCGACTGCCGCCATGACCGACTTCGCGGCCGCCTTGCCGCTCGCCAGGGTCGAGGCCGCCAGGATGCAGCGCACGATGACGCCCGAGTACATGTGCCAGGGCTGCGACTGAAGGCGCAGCTTGACGGTGAGGCGATCCTCTCCGACATGGTCGAGCAGCGCGTCGAGCTTGCCGAATGCCCTTACCGAGAACGGGCAGGTCGGCTCCAGGAACACCTCGAAGAGGGTGGGGCCGTGGCCCCAGACGAGCGGATCCGCGCGCCAGTTGCTGTTCATGCGATCTTCCTGTCGTGAAGGACCCGGCTCTTGTTCGACTCGCCGTCTGCCGATCCTTTCCTGGTGAAGGTAGTTCACGACAGCCGAGGTCGTCGATAGCGCACCGCAGTCGCCCGCGTGGAATTTCGGAGATGGAGCTGGGAATCCGCCGCCGTCGCGGCCTGCGCTGGGCCAGGCCGAGCGGAAGATCGGCTGCCCGGCGCAAATGAGATCGACGAGTTGCCCGGTGCTGAAGCCGCATCCGTTCTTTGCCGATTCCGGCACGACGGTCCGCGCCGTCTCCTCCTCGCTGTGGAGCGGATTGATGGCCTCGGCGACGGCATCCACATACCCCATCGGCAGGCAATAGCCGATCCCGTAACCCATGACGGCTCCGCACCAGACCTCCGCCCAGATGTCGAAGCCGATGAAGAGACGCGTCTGCAGCGCGCCAGTGACCCAGAACCCGGAGTCCGGAAAGCCATTGATCAGGGACTGGCTCACCTCCAGATCGCCGTCGACAAGGGAGCAGCAGTCGTAGTCGCTGGTAGTGTCTCAGTCTGAAATTCTTGGCGCTTTACGCGGGTCGAAATTTTCCGGTGTCTCTGCGAAGCCGGTAGCGGCAGCCGGTTGGGGCGCATCCGCTTCGTCTTGCATTCTCTGCCTCTTGAATTTTTCTGTGCCGAGAAGATCGGCAATTCTCCACGCCGGCACGACGCAGGCCATCGAAGTGTGGGACCGAACGTGCTCACCGTTTGGAAGCGGCTTCCCGTCCGCGCCGAGTACAGGCAATTTGTGTTCGATGTGGCCCCAATCAATGCCCAGCAACGCCAAGAAGCTCTGCATGGACGATCGTTTGACTAAGGGCAGGTTGGCCCCACCAAACTCCCAATAAACGAAAACCGGAGATCCGCTGTAACCCGAGATGGACCGCATATCCACCGCGATGCTTTCCTGATTGTATCCGCCACGATGCCAGATCGGCGCGGCATTCATGGAGATGTTTCCAAAGCGCGCTGACGGATGATTCTCGGTTTTGCCATCATGGGAAATGAAGCGCCCCAACATGAAGACCTTGTCTCCCGGACCAAGGCACGTTCGTTCACTAGTCGTTTGCCTGAAGTCATCCGGGGTCACAAAAATCCCTGTTGGGACACCGTTATAGGCCCATGCCTGATCGGGCGCGATCGGACGCACACTGATGTCGTTGCCGGGAAGCGAGTCCCACTCAATTGGATCGGTTTCAATAAATACCAAGCTCGCATCGGACCTCCGCGTGGCGCGGATTACGACGCTGTCCCGGCAGTTTGTGATGCAGTGGGTATTGGTCGCGGCATATACGTGTTGACGCTGCTTGTTGGTCTCCCATGGTACACTCACGAAGAACCCAGTCGCACCCCTCTCGCTACCATCCCTGGCATCGCGCAGAGACTGGTAGAGAAAGAAGGCGCAGTTCAGATAGCTGTCGTGAATGCGTGCCATGATGCTCGGCCCCCAAACGAGCCGAAAGCCGCCAAGACTATCCCGCTTTGGCTTCCCTTCGCCCGCTCACCAACCATCGTAAGTCAGAAGGGCGACCATTTCCCTAACCAACATGTGCGGGAGGTCGTGGCGAATGTGAATGGAGAAGTTGGTGTAGCCCCGCAGCTTGCATTTCGTGCAACCGTTCGCGAACCGCCGACCCCGGTTCCGGTGATGGTCATGGCGCCAGCGGCCGTCTTCCCAGAAGTTCCGATGACGTCACTAAGAACGAACCCTTGACTAGCGACTACCTCTGAGAAAGACCGCGTTCCTAACGAAGCCGGCAGAGGATGTGATCGTACCTTGGGTGCGGCGGCCGGACCGATCTCATGTTTCGAGACCGGCGCGTTGCCTATCGGGCCTACATGGAGCGCCTGCGAACGGGAACGGAACTCGACCTCCGACGCTGAATGACAGCGGCGTTGAACGGTCAGAACTCCATCTCCCCCGCGAAATGACAGCGGCTGAAATGCCCCGGCGCGATCTCGCGCAGCGCCGGCGCCTCGACGCGGCAGCGCTGCTGGGCATGGCGGCAGCGCGGGTTGAAGTAGCAGCCCTGCGGCGGCGCGGCGGGGCTCGGCACCTCGCCGGCCAGGATGGCGTCGTCCGAGCGCACGCGCGGGTCGGCGGCCGGAACGGCCCGCATCAGGGCGGCGGTATAGGGATGCTGCGGCCGGCGGAACAGTGCATCGGTGCGGGCCAGCTCGACCAGCTGGCCGACATACATCACGGCAATGCGGTCGGAGATGTGGCGCACCACGGAGAGATCGTGGGCGACGAACAGGAAGGTGAGCTTGAGCCGCGCCTGCAGCTCGAGCAGCAGGTTCAGCACCTGGGCCTGGATCGAGACGTCGAGCGCCGACACCGGCTCGTCGGCGACGACCAGGCGCGGGTTGGTGGCGAGCGCGCGGGCGATGCCGATCCTCTGGCGCTGGCCGCCGCTGAAGGCGTGCGGGAAGCGGTGCATGAACTCCGGCCGCAGGCCGACCAGGCGCAGCAGCTCGGCGACGCGGTCGGCGCGTTCGCGGCGGTTGCCCATGCCGTTCACCAGCAGCGGCTCGCCGACATTGTCGAGCAGGGTCATGCGCGGGTTGAGCGAGCCGAACGGGTCCTGGAAGATCATCTGGATCTCGGCGCGCAGCGGCAGCAGCTCGCGCGGGGCCAGGGTGGCGAGATCGACGGTGCGGCCGTCGCGCGTGCGGTAGAGGATGCTGCCGCCGGTCGGGTCGATGGCGCGCAGGATGCAGCGCGAGGCCGTGGTCTTGCCGCAGCCGCTCTCGCCCACCAGGCCCAGCGTCTCGCCCTCGGCCAGGGTGAAATCGACGCCGTCGACGGCGCGGACGTGGCCGACGACGCGCTGCAGGAAGCCGCGCGTGATGGGAAAGAACTTCTGCAGGCCGCGTACCTCGAGGAGCGGCGGCGACGAAGCGGCGGCTGTCCCGCTCATCCCGCGTCGACCACGTCGTGGTGCAGGAAACAGCTCGCGAGCTGGCTGGTCCCGACCGGCTGCAGGCTGGGCACGGCGCCCGGGCACTTTGTCATCACGTCGGGGCAGCGCGGGTGGAACGGGCAGCCCGGCGGGCGATTGAACGGATGCGGCAGCGCGCCGCTGATCACCGGCAGGGCCACGCGGGTCTCGCCGTACAGGCTCGGGATCGAGCGCAGCAGGGCGCGCGTGTAGGGATGCCTGGGGGCATGGAAGATGTCGTCGACCGGCCCCTCCTCCATGACGCGGCCGAGATACATGACGACGACGTAGCTCGCCATCTGGGCAATCACGCCGAGATCGTGGGTGATGAAGATGATGGCGGTGCCGTGGCGCGCCTGCAGGTCGCGCAAGAGCGCCAGCACCTGGGCCTGGGTGGTGACGTCGATGGCGGTGGTCGGCTCGTCGGCGATCAGCAGGCGCGGCTTGCAGGACAGCGCCATGGCGATCATGGCGCGCTGGCGCAGGCCGCCCGAGAGCTGCCACGAGAAGGCGTCGATCCTCTGCTCGGGCATCGAGATGCCGACATCGCGGAACAGCCCGACCGTGATGTCGCGCGCCTCGCGGCGCGTGAGCTTGCGGCCGCCCTCCTGCCAGCGCTGGCCGTGCAGCAGGATCGCCTCGACGATCTGGTCGCCCACCGTATGCACCGGGCTGAAGGCGGCCATCGGCTCCTGCGGGATCAGGGCGATCTCGCCGCCCCTGATGTCGCGCATCACCGGGCCGCGCGGCGGCAGCCGGGCGATGTCGACCGTCTCGGCGCTGTCCTCGTCGCCGCCGTTCGGCGGCCGGCGGCGGAAATGGATCTCGCCGGCGGTGATGCGGCCCGGCCGCTCGACCAGCTGCAGGATGGCGCGCATGGTGACGCTCTTGCCGCAGCCGCTCTCGCCCACGACGCCCAGCACCTGGCCGGGCATGACGTCGAAGCTGGTGCCGTCGACGGCGCGCACCAGCCCCTCGTCGAGCGCGAACGAGACGCGCAGGTTGCGCACCGAAAGCAGCGGCCGGAGGGTGCTGGCCACGGCCATCGGCCGGTCGAGCGCCATCGGGCGATCAGTGGCTGTAGGGGTCGGCGGCATCGCGCAGGCCGTCGCCCACCAGGTTGAAGGCCAGCACGGCCACGATCACGACCAGGCCGGGGATCAGCAGCCACGGCGCCAGCGCCAGGGTCTGGATGTTCTGCGCCTCCTGCAGCAGCACGCCCCAGCTGATCGCCGGCGGGCGGATGCCCAGCCCGAGGAAGCTGAGCGAGGTCTCGTTGATGATCATCACCGGGATGGCGAGCGAGCTGGTGGCGATGATGTGGCTGAGGAACGTCGGCACCATGTGACGCAGGATGATGCGCATCCGCGAGCAGCCGGCGAGCCGGGCCGCCAGCACGAAATCCTCCTCGCGCAAGGCCAGGAATCGTCCCCGCACCTCGCGGCCGAGCGTCGTCCAGCCGACCAGCGAGAGGATCACGGTGATGGCGAAGAACACCTGGATCGGCGTCCAGTCGCGCGGCAGCGCGGCCGAGAGGGCGAGCCAGATCGGGATGGTCGGCACCGACTGCAGCAGCTCGATGATGCGCTGGATCACCTGGTCGGTCTTGCCGCCGACGTAGCCCGAGATGCCGCCCAGCACGACGCCCAGGACGACGCTCAGCGCCACTGCCACCAGGCCGACCGTCATCGAGGTCTGGGTGCCGTGCATGATGCGCGACCACTGATCGCGGCCGAGCCGATCGGAGCCGAGCAGGAAGATGCGCTGGTTGGGATCGACGGGAGCCACCAGGTGGATGGTGGTCGGGATCAGGCCGAGCAGCCTCCACGAGAAGCCCGCGGCGAAGAAGCGGACGGGCACCTTCTTCTTGGGATCGGTCGTCCATTCCATGCGCAGGGTCACCGGATTGCGCTTGCCGACGATCGCCGGCACCCAGGGCGCGAGCCTGCCGTCGTCGAACAGGTGAATGGTCTGGACCGGGATGAAGGCCTGGCGCGCATCGGTGCGCTCGGGATCCTGGGTCGCGAAGAAGTCGGGCGCGATGACGATCATGTAGAGGAAGATCAGCAGGACGCCGCTCGCCATCGCCAGGTGATGGCGACGGAAACGCCACCACACCAGCTTCCAGTTGGAGGCAACGGCGACCCTGTCCTCGGCCACGCTGCCGGCGACGGTCATGGGTTGGCCTCGTACCGCGACGGCGGGGCCATGGCTGAAAGCGCGCCACCCGCAAGCGCTGACTTTGGCCGGTCCAGTAAAGTCCTCATCCTGAGGAGGTCGCGTAGCGACCGTCTCGAAGGATGGGCGACACACGAGATCGCTGGAAAGCCGGTGTCGCAGCACCCGATTTGTTGCCGCCCCTTCGAGACGCGGCCCTCCAGGCCGCTCCTCAGGGTGAGGCCTTCGGTAAAGTTAGCGCCTATGAGCGCGCTACCGGTGGCGGGGTAAGCTCCGCCAGAGTGGCGCTCTTTCTGTTGATCCCACACCCCATGAGCGCCACCGGAGAGGCGCGCTCTCAGCGATGAGACGTGATCCCTCCGCCCATGGAACACGCTCACGCTACCCCTCCACCCGGACGCGCGGGTCGATCAGGGCCAGCGCGATGTCGGACAGCAGGGTGCCCAGGATGGTGAGGAACGAGTAGATCAGCAGGATGCCGCCGGCGAGGTACATGTCCTGGTTGACGAGCGCGCGCAGCAGCAGCGGGCCGATGTTGGGCAGGTTCATCACCGTGGCGACGATCAGGCTGCCGGAGAACAGCATCGGCAGGTACCAACCGATGGTGCTGACCAGCGGGTTGAAGGCGAGCCGCACCGGGTAGCGCAGCACCAGGCGCCATTCCTTCATGCCCTTGGCGCGCGCGGTCACGACGTAGGGCTTGTTGAGCTCGTCGAGCAGATTGGCCCGCATGATGCGGCTGAGCCGCGCCGTGCCGGCGATGCCCAGCACCAGCGCCGGCAGCCAGATATGGCCCAGCAGGTCCCAGACGCGCGCCAGGCTCCACGGTGCATCGACGAACTCGGGCGAGAACAGGCCGGTGACGCTGACGTCGAAGTACGCGAAGGCGACCCACATCAGGATCAGCGCCAGCATGAAGTTGGGCGTCGCCACGCCGATATAGTTGACCACCGTCAGCACATGGTCGCCGAGCGAGCGCGGATGGGTCGCCGAGTAGATGCCGGCCGGCACCGCGATCACCCAGGTCAGCACGAACGAGAACAGGGCCAGGGCAAGCGTCAGGCCGATCTGCTCGGCGATCAGATCGGCATTGGGCCGCTGGTACTCGAGCGACAGGCCGAAATCGCCCTGCACCAGGTGCTGCACCCACAGCCAGTACTGCACGATCATCGGCTGATCGAGCCCGTACTGCGCGCGCAACGCGGCGATCTGCTCGGCCGAGATCGACGAGCCCGACGAGGCCAGGGTCGCGACATAGGCCGTCAGGAAGTCGCCCGGCGGCGCCTGGATGATGACGAAGATGACGAAGGAGTAGACCACCATCAGGAGCGGCAGCAGCGCCAGCCGCTGGAGGATGTAGCGGGTCATGCCTCAGCCCGCCTCCCCAGCTGCGCTGGGGAGGTGTCGCCGTCTTCGGCGACGGGGTCATGAGTCTCATGGCTGGGAGCGCGCCACTCTGTGGCGCTCTTCTTGTCGATCACGCATCCCATGAGCGCCACTGGAGTGGCGCGCTCCCAGCGATGGCTCATGACCCCTCCGTCGCGCATGACGCGACACCTCCCCGGCGAAGCCGGGGAGGAACCGAAGGTTCACTTCGCAAGATAGAACTGCTCCGTGCGGGCGTTGCCGGGGCTGCGCAGCGGCCAGTCGTTGCCGAGCGTGGTGGGCACGTTGCGGAACCTGGCGCCGGTCACCACGACGCCCTGCACCATGGGAGTCAGGCCGACCGTGCCGATCTCGAACAGCTGGTCGGCCCAGATGCGATAGAGCTCCTGCGAGAGCTTGACCTGCTCGTCCGGCCCGACCGTGCGCGCCTTGTCGACGATCTCGACGATGCGCTTCATCTCCGGCGGCGGCTCGGCGCCATCCTTGCCGCCGGTCGCGTACCAGCGCCGCCACAGCGGGCCGATGGTCAGGATCGGCGCGTTGCGCGGATCGACCTTGGCGTTGCCGGTGTAGGGGAAGGCGCTGGTGTCCTCGTTCCAGATCTCGGCCATCAGCTCGTTGCTCTCGTTCATCTTGAAGTGCAGGGCGCGCTCGCGGATCTGCACGATGGTCTTGACGCCGACCGCCTCCCAGTCCTTGGACACGAGCAGCGCGACGTCCGGCCAGGCGCCGAACGCCGGCACGACGCTGATCTCGATGGTCGCGGGCTTGCCGTTGGGCAGCAGGCGCAGGCCCTGGGCGTCCTTCTTGTCGAGGCCGATGCCGTCGAGCATCCTGTTGGCCTCGTCGCGCTTGAACTCGGTGTATTTCTGCGCCCATTCGGCGCCCGGAAAGTAAGGATGCCACGGCGCCGGCACGCCCTGGCGCGCCTCGCCGAGCCCCAGGAACACGCTTTCCTTGATCTGGTCGCGGTTGATGGCGAGGGACAGCGCGCGGCGGAACACCACGTTGGCCATCAGCTTGCCCATCTCGGGATCGGCCCGGTAGGTCTGGTTGAGCGCGATCACCGCATCGGCGCCGCCGAAGGTCGGCCAGGTGATGATGCGATACTTGCCGGTTCTCTCCTGCTCCTTCAGCACCGGGTAGTTGGTCATGTTGACATGGCGTTCCTGCATGTCGAACTGGCCGGCGATGGCGGCGAGATTGAGCGCCTGCGCATCGGCGAAGTAGGTGAAGCGCACCTCGTCCAGGTAGGGCAGCTGGTTGCCGGCGCTGTCGACGCCGACGAAGTAGGGGTTGCGCCGCAGCGTCAGCACCGGATCGGAAGCACGGCTGGCCGGCGCCCAGGCGCCCATGGTCGGCCGGTCGGGATTCTCCCACGGCGCGTTGCGATTGGCGAACAGCTCGGTCCATGCCTTGAAGCCCGCCGCCTGCGCCATCTTGTCGATGTCGGCCTTGGGCGCATGCGCGGGATGGAACTTCTTGAGGTAATGCGCCGGCAGGAACACCGCGAAGGTGCGGTCGGCGCCGTCCTGGTTGGCGAGCGCGGTCAGGAACAGGGTGGCCGGCGCCGCATAGGTGAAGCGCACGGCATCGTCGGCGACCTTCTCGACCTTGGCCGGCGAGCCGTCGGCATTGCGGATCCAACCCGGCAGGGTCGGCGTCAGCTCCTTGTTGAGCAGCACGTCGGTGTACCAGAACAGGATGTCGGCGGCGGTGAAGGGCGCGCCGTCCGACCATCTGGCGCCCTTGCGCAGATTGATGGTCCAGACCTTGTAGTCAGCCGACGGCTCGGCACCGAGCGCGATCTTGGGCTCGATCTTGGCGCCGTCGGGCGAGAAGCGGAACAGCCCGTCATAGACCACGCGCACGTAGTTGTTGTAGTCGGCCGGGCCGAGGAAGGCGCGGCGCCACGTTCCGCCATACTCGCCGACCTTCTCGACCACCGGCACGACCAGCGGTTTCTCCGGCAGGCGCTGCGCAACCGGCGGCAGCTTGCCGGCCTTGACCTGCTCGGCCAGCGCCGGCGCTTCCTTGTAGGCGCCTTGTGCCAGGGTGTCGCCGGCGGCCAGCAGGCCGGCGCCGGCAGCGAGGCCGATCAGCGTGTCGCGACGCGTGGGATGTCTGCTCATGGCTCGAGTCCTCCCAGACTCATCGTCCCCGTTATCGTGTCGGCTCGATCGACCGACCTGCCGCGAGCCTCAATCTGCGATGCGAGGGAGTCAAGCTGCAGCAGGACCATCCCATGGCCGGGAGCGCGCCATTCCAGTGGCGCCAACTTTTCGGTTCTCCCCCCAGCTTCGCTCTGTCGAAGTCGCGCATCATGTTGCCCCTCCCTGCGCGCAGCGCGGGGAGGTGCCCCCGAAGGGGGCGGAGGGGTCGGGAGCCTCAGTCGAAGCGTCCATCCATGTTCTTGCGGCTCGAGATTCGTAGATGGACGCTTGGTAGCGTCAACATGACGAATGTTCAGCAGGACGTGTGCTTCTCTCGACCCCTCCGCCCACTTCGGGGGCACCTCCCCGCGCTGCGCGCAGGGGGGACAGCATGACGGGTGAATTCGACAGCCGGCGGAAGGAGGGTCACCACATGCCGAACAGGATGCCGTGCTCGCGATGGGTGGAGGTGCGCGCCTCGACGGTGGCGTCGTCGACCGTCTCGCGGGTCTTGCGCGCCTTCAGCCAGGCGGCAATGCGCTCCTCCATCTCCCGCCGCATCGCCTGGTGGCCGTCGCCGGCGCCGAGGTCGGTGAGCTCGTGCGGGTCGCTCGCGAGGTCGAACAGCATCGGCCGGTAGCCCTGCCACCAGACGTACTTCCATTGGCCGGTGCGCACCATGATGGCGCGGCAGTCGCGCGGGGCGCGGCCGAGTAAGCGGCAGGCGTCGCGGAACGAATAGTCGAGCTCGGAGAACACCGCATCGCGCCACGCCACCGGTGTCCCGCCGCGCAGCAACGGCAGCAGCGAGCGGCCCTCGACCAGATGCTCCTGCGGCGGCAGGCCGAGGGCGGCGAGCGTGGTCGGGACGACGTCGATCGCCTCGACGAAGCGCTGGTCGACCGTGCCCGTCGCATCGGCGGCGGGGTCAGGATCGCAGACAATGAAGGGCACGCGCTGTGCCTCCTCGTAGAACATCTCCTTCTCGCCCAGCCAGTGGTCGCCGAGGAAATCGCCGTGGTCGGCGGTGAAGAAGATCAGCGTGTCGTCCAGCCGGCCGAGCTCATCGAGACGCGCGAAAAGGCGGCCGAGCCAGTCGTCGATCTGGCGGATCAGGCCCATGTAGGCCGGCCGCACGATCCCCGGCGCCTCGGGCCGCTGGAACGAGATCGATTCGTCGTGGCGGCGGTAGGCCTCGAGCACGGGATGCTGACCGGTGAGCTCGCGCTCGTCGCGATTGAGCGGCAGGCAATCTTCGGCGCCGTACAGCGCGTGATAGGGCGCCGGCGCCATGTAGGGCCAATGCGGCTTGACGTAGCTGAGATGGAGGAACCACGGCTTCTCGCCCATGTCCTCGATGAAGCGCATGGCGACGCGCGTCATGTAGGCGGTCTCGGAATGCTCCTCGGCGACGCGCGACGGCAGGTGGACGTTGCGCATGTGCCAGCCCGAGACCGGCTTGCCATCCGGGCCGTCGGCCGAGATCACCTAGTCGTTCCACGGATCGGCCGAGGTGTAGCTGTGCGCGCGCAGGTAGTCGCCATAGCCGCTCTCCTTACCGGGTGGCGAATGGCCGTCGTAGCGGTCGAGCTCCTCGAAGCCGCCGGCGCGCAACAGGGCGGCGAGCGCCGAGCCGCCCTCGATGCCGTAGCGCTCGAGCCCGTCCGTGTCGGGAATGACATGGGTCTTTCCGGCCAGCGCGACCCGCCAGCCCGCCGGGCGCAGGAAGTCGCCGATCGTCCGCTCGTGCAGGCTGAGCGGCACGCGGTTCCAGGTGGCGTCGTGGCTCGTCATGTAGCGGCCGGTGTAATAGGACATGCGCGACGGCCCACAGACGCCCGACTGCACGTAGGCGCGCGGGAACAGGACGCCGCGCTTCGCAAGACCGTCTATCGCCGGCGTCCTCAGCTGCGGATGGCCGGCGCAGGACAAATGATCCGCGCGCAGCTGGTCGCACATGATGAACAGGACATTCTTTGCCTTGGCCACGGAGATTCCTTTCCCTTGCCGCCGGCCAGCATAGCGCAAGACGTTTGCGCTCCTCCGGGTCGCGCGTGTCTCTCCTGGAGATGCCGAAGAGCCCCACCCGCTCACGAAATCGCCTGCAAACCGCGATCCTCGCCTGCTGGCCTATCTTGATTCATAAACAATATTGCTTATCTTGCCTTATGACTTCCAAAGAGCTGAAGCGATGGCTGGCCAGCCTTGGAGCATCGTTCAAGGCGGGAAAGGGCTCGCATCTCAAGGTCTATCTGAACGGTCGGCAGGCGGTGATCCCGATGCACGGCAAGGACATCAAGCCCGGCACTCTGGCTGCCATCAGGCGCCAACTTGGATTGAAGGACTAACCATGCAGTTTCCCGTAGCTCTCCTCCACAACAAGGGCGGCGGAGTCACCGTCACCTTTCCCGACATCCCCGAAGCGATCAGTGAAGGGGACACCGAGGCCGAGGCGCTGGCCCACGCCCGTGATGCCCTCGTGTCGGCACTCGACTTCTACTTCGAGGACCGTCGTCCCGTGCCGCCGCCCTCGCGCCCCAAGCGGGGCCAGAAGCTCGTGGAGCTTCCCGCGAGCCTCGCCGCCAAGGTGCTGCTGTTGAACGAGCTGGTTCGGCAAAATGTGCGGCCGGCCGAGCTCGCGCGCCGGCTCGGCACGACACCGCAAGAGGTGAACCGGCTGACCGACGTGCGTCACACCACGCGCATCGACGGCATTGCCGCAGCCCTCCACGCGCTCGGCAAGCGACTCGACTTCCGCGTTCTCTGACGCAACGGGTGCTTGATCATGGAAATTCCTTGCTCGACGCTCACCTCTCGCCAGCACAGGATAGCCCGAACGTTCATGCTCTTCCGGACCGCGACCATCCTGCTCGCTCGAGCTCATGAGCGAGCAGGATGCTCGCGGTCCGGAAGAGCATGACATGCCTATCCTTGGTGCGCCTCCATGACCGACAATCCCTCGATCCGCGACATCCTCGATTTCTGGTTCCTGCCGCTCGACCATCCCGAGCACGGCAAGCTGCGCGAGGGAGTCTGGTGGAAGGCGCCGCCCGAGGTCGATGCCGAGATCGGCCGGCGCTTCGGCGCGGCGCTCGAGCGGGCGGTCGGCGGCGCGTTCGATCACTGGCGGCGCTCGCCCGACGGCGCGCTGGCGCTGATCATCCTGTGCGACCAGTTCCCGCGCCACATCCACCGCCGCACGGCACGTGCCTTCTGCGGCGACCCCAAGGCGCGGGAGACCGCCCGCTACGCGCTGGCGCGCGCCTACCCTGCGGCATTCGACATCTTCATGCGCGGCTTCTTCTTCCTGCCGTTCGGGCACAGCGAGGTGCTGGCCGACCAGGAGCTGGCCTGCGCGCTCTACTCGGCCTTCCGGGACGAGGAGTCGCTGAAGCACGCCATCGAGCATCGCGACATCGTCGGCCGCTTCGGCCGCTTCCCGCATCGCAACGAGGTGCTCGACCGCGTCTCCACCGGGGAAGAGCTCGAGTATCTCAAGACGGCGAACCGCTTCGGGCAATGACCGCGCGGTAGAGCGCCGCCATGTCGGCCCCGAAGCAGCAGAAGATCACGCGCTCCAGCCTGCCCGCCCCGGCGCGCACCTCGCGCACGGCGATCTCGGTCGCGGGTTCCCCGGGGTAGCCGAAGATGCCGGTCGAGATCGCCGGGAAGGCGATGCTCGCCAGCCCATGCCGCTCGGCCAGCGCCAGGCTGTTGCGATAGCAGCGCGCCAGCAGCGCGGGCTCTCCCGCCGTCCCGCCATGCCACACCGGTCCGACCGCATGGATGACGTGGCGTGCCGTCAACCGATAGCCGCGGGTGATCCTCGCCTCGCCAGTCGGGCAGCCTCCCAGGGTCAGGCACTCGGCCAACAGCTCGGGGCCGGCGGCCCGGTGGATCGCGCCACAGACGCCACCGCCTGCAAGAAGCTGCTCGTTCGCTGCGTTGACGATCGCATCGACGTCGAGGCGGGTGATGTCTGCCTCGACGACCTCGATGCGGTCCATGATCGTATCCGGCAGGCCGCGGCCGGGCTGGCTACCAGTAGCGAACCGGGCCGGTGTCCAGATGGACGAACCCGGAGCGCGGATAGAAGCCGACCCCGCCCATGTTGAGCGAGCGGGCGGCCTGGCGGATCTGATAGGCCGAGACGCCGGGGAACACGACATCCATGGCGTTGCCGTTGATATGCTGGCTGTCGGACGCGACGCCGCGGCTGACGCTCGCCAGCCAGGCGTTGGTCGTCGGCGAGCGGAAGGCCGACAGCACCTCGACAGTGCCACTGAAGCCCGCCGTGTTCATGGTGTGCCACAGCACATCGAACAGCAGCGGATCCATCTCGGTCTGCTCGTTCTCGCGCCAGTCGCGCAGGAAGTGGTTCAGCTTGTCCAGCGCCGCGCGCTGGTAGCTGCCGCTCGACCAGTAGGTCACCGAGAGGGTCTCGCCGGTATTGGCGTTCACCAGGCTCAGGGTGCGCGGGCTCGTCGTGTCGAGCACCGGTGGCGGAGGTGGAGGGGCTGAGAGATTGAAGCCGCCATAGCGGCCCGCAGCCCGGACGGCTTTCTGGGGAATCGCTTTCTGAGGGGGGCGCTGGGCAGATCGGCGGGGGGCTGCCTTCTGCACAACTGGTTTCTTTGCTTGTATCTTCGTCGTCGGCTTGATGGTGCCGGTATTCCTGGAAGTCGTCTGGGCTACACTCGTACCGGTGAAAACCAGAGCAACTGCCAAGCCCAACACGAAGCTCCGCATTACGGCCTCAATTGTTGCATTTATGCCACACACTTCATATCAGAGACCCATTCCCGACACAAAGGCAAAATCCCGATCGCGCGCCGAGGCGAGCGAGACGACCTCGCCGATCATGCAGAGACTGGGACCATCGAGCCGGGCGCGGCTCGCCAGACGGTCGATCGTCGCCAGCGTACCGACCACGCGGCGCTCGCGGCTGGTCGTGCCGTTGGCGATCACCACCGCCGGCGTGCTCGCCGGGAGCCCGTGCTCGATCATGCGCGCGGCGATCACCGGCAGGCTGCCGGCGCCCATGTAGATCACCACCGTCTGGCGCGGCCGCGCCAGCATCGGCCAGTCGAGATCGACCGTGCCGTCCTTCAGGTGCCCGGTGACGAGCACGCAGGCCTGGGCGTGGTCGCGATGCGTGAGCGGGATGCCCGTTCCCGCGGCACAACCCAAGGCTGCCGTCACGCCGGGCACGATCTCGACCGCGATGCCGGCCGCCACGAGGGCCTGCATCTCCTCGCCGCCCCGGCCGAACACGAAGGGGTCGCCGCCTTTCAGGCGCACGACGCTCTTGCCGGCGCGCGCCTCGGCGACCAGCAGGTCGTTGATCTCGGCCTGCGGCAGGCAATGCTGGCCGCGCCGCTTGCCCACGTAGATCCGCTCGGCGTCGCGCCGCACCATGGCGAGGATCTCGGCCGACACCAGGCGGTCGTAGACCACGATGTCGGCACCCTGCAGCAGGCGATGCGCCTTGATCGTCAGCAGGTCGGGATCGCCCGGACCGGCGCCGACGAGATGGACCATGCCCTGCTCGCGGAAAGCCGCCGATCGATCCTGGCAGCGCGTCGCGTCGAGCTGGCGGATCAGCTCGCGCCGGGCGCCGAACTCGTCCCCGGCCAATGCCATGTCGGCGATGCGGCCCTCGAGCACGCGATCCCAGAAGCGCCGGCGCACCCGCGGCTCGTCGAGCGTGCGGCGAACCTGCTCGCGGAAGATCTCGGCGAAGCGCGCGAGGCGGCCGATGGTCGCCGGCAGGGTGCGCTCGATCTCGGCGCGCAGGCGGCGCGCCAAAGCCGGCGCCGCGCCGTCGGTCGAGATGGCGATGGTGATCGGCGCGCGGTCGACGATCGCCGGCATGATGAAGCTCGACAGCGCCGGCCGGTCGACGACGTTGACCGGCAGGCAGCGCTGGCGGGCGGCATGCGCGACGCGCGCCTGCAGCGCCTCGTCGTCGGTGGCGACGATGACCAGCGACATGCCGTCCAGCATGTCGTCGTCGAAGTCGCGGCCGATCCAGGTCACCGCGCCGTCGGCGATGAGTTGCGCGATCTCGCCCACGACCTTGTCGGCGATCAGGATCACGCGCGCGCCGGCCGACAGCAGAAGCTCGGTCTTGCGCGCCGCCGCCTCGGTGCCGCCGACGACCAGGACGTGGCGGTCCTGCAGGGCGAGGAACAGGGGAAAGCGCCGCATCTCATGCCACCTTTCGCGGCCGCGCCGCGCGCAGGAGGGCGCGAATCTCGGGCCGGCAGGAGCCGCAATTGGTGCCGGCGTGCGTGCGGGCGCCGATCTCGGCGAAGCTCGTCGCGCCGCCGGCGATCGCCGCCGCGACAGCGGCGTGGGAGACCCCGAAGCAGGCGCAGATCTCGCCGCCCCGGCCGGCGGCTTCGCCGCCCAGCAGCAGGGAGGCACGCTGCCCGTCGTCGAGACGAGCGAGCGCCATGAACGGCGCCAGGCGATCGCGCATCGATCCGTCGTGCACCGCGCCGAGCGACAGCACCGCTTCCAGCCGGCCGTCGGCGATGACGGCCGCGGTGCCGTTCTGCCCGTCGACCCAGGGCCCGGGATTGGTGGCGCGCAGCGCGGCGGAGAGCGCCTGTCGCGCGGCCTCGATCGGCTGGTCGCCAGCCAGCAGCCAGGCGTGATGGCCGGCGCCTTTGATCCGTACCCAATATGGCAAGTCGGGCATCATGACCGGCCGCCGAGCGAGAATCGTGCCATGCCATGCGACATTCATGTGACGGATCGCGATCGGCGTATGCTTGAGCTCGGGTTGGCCGGAAATCGGATCGACCGCCGGATTGACTGCAGCGTTGATGCGACCTGCTCGTGACAGTTGCGCCGTCCAGTGCATGGGCACGAACGCTTCGCCAGCGCACACCGTGTCCGTCACGTGAACGCGCAAGGCTGCCTGTCCCCAGGCACTCGACACGACGGCGATGTCGCCGTCGGCCAGGCCTTGGACGCGGGCATCGTCGGGATGCAGCTCGAGCGTCGGTTCCGGGCGATGGCCGGCGAGACGGACCGAGCGCCCGGTGCGGGTCATGGTGTGCCACTGGTCGCGCACCCGCCCGGTGTTCAGCCGGATCGGCCGGGCCTCGTCGGGCGCATGCGCGGGCGCGCGCGGCGTCACGGCGACGAACCGGGCGCGACGGTCGGCGTGGAAGAAGTCGCCGTCGGCGAAAAAGCGCCCACCCGGATCGCCGCCGGCCGGCGCCGGCCAGACGAACGGCGTCAGCCGATCGTAGGCGGCATCGTCGATTCCAGCCTTCGCCCCGATATCGAAGTCGCGCCGGCCGCCGTTCTCGAACGCCGCCCCGTTCTCGAAAGCGGAAAGAGCAGCATGCTCGCGGAAGATGTCGGCGACGCCCCGCCAGGCAAAGGCCTCGCCATGGCCGAGGCGGCGCGCGACCTCGGAGACGATCCACCAATCCTGCCGCGCCTCGCCGGGCGCCGGCAGGAAGGGCCGCTGCCGCGAGATGCAGCGCTCGGAGTTGGTGACGGTGCCGTCCTTCTCGCCCCAAGCGAGCGCCGGCAGGCGGATGCGGCAGGCATCGACCGTGTCGCTGGCCCGCACGGCCTCCGACACGATCGACAGCTCGCAGCGGGCGAGCGCGTCGCGCACGCGATCGGCATCGGGCAGGCTGACGACCGGGTTGGTCGCCATGATCCACACCGCCTTGATCTCGCCGCGACCAACTGCGTCGAACAGGTCGACCGCCTTCAGGCCCGGCCGCGTCGCCATGCGCGACGCGCGCCAGAAGCGCCCGACCCGCGCGATGTCGGCCGGCGTGAACTCCATGTGCGCGGCGAGCGTGTTGGCGAGCGCCCCGACCTCGCGCCCGCCCATGGCATTGGGCTGGCCGGTGATCGAGAACGGCCCCATGCCGGGCCGGCCGATGCGGCCGGTCAGCAGATGGCAGTTGATCAGCGCGTTGACCTTGTCGACCCCGGCGCTCGACTGGTTGACGCCCTGCGAGTAGAGCGTGACGGCCCTCTCGGTCGTGGCGAACCATTCGAAGAAGGTGGCAACGTCGCCGGCCGGCAGGCCGCACTGGCCGACGTCGCTCGCCCTCGCGGCAGCGAGCGCATCGTCGAGGCCGTGCGTGTGCTGCGACACGAACGAGGCCGCGCGCATGTTGCGCCGGTCGAGCTCGGCCAGCAGGGCGTTGAACAGGGCGACGTCGCTGCCCGGCTTCAGCGCGAGATGAAGATCGGCGATGTCGCAGGTCTCGGTACGCCGCGGATCGATCACCACGACCTTGAGCTGCGGCCGCGCATGCTTGGCCGCCTCGAGGCGCTGGAACAGGACCGGATGGCACCAGGCGAGGTTGCTGCCGACCAGCACCACGAGGTCGGCCACCTCGAAGTCCTCGTAGAGACCCGGCACCGTGTCGCTGCCGAAGGCGCGCTTGTGGCCGGCCACCGACGAGGCCATGCAGAGCCGCGAGTTGGTGTCGATGTTGGCGGTGCCGATGAACCCCTTGATCAGCTTGTTGGCGGCGTAATAGTCCTCGGTCAGCAGCTGGCCCGAGACATAGAACGCGACGGCGTCGGGCCCGTGACGGGCGACGACGTCGCCGATCCCCTGCGCCACCGCATCGAGCGCGCGCTCCCACGACACGCGCCGGCCGTCGATCTCGGGATGCAGCAGCCGGTCCTCGAGCGCCAAGGTCTCGCCCAGCGCTGCTCCCTTGGAGCACAGGCGGCCGTGATTGGCGGGATGCGCGTGATCGCCGGCAATCGCCGCCCCGCCCCTGCTGTCGGGCGTCGCGACGACGCCGCAGCCGACGCCGCAGTAGGGGCAGGTGGTGTGGATGGGGGTCATGGCCCACTCATTTTTCCTCCCCAGCGAAGCTGGGGAGGTGTCGCCGTCTTAGGCGACGGAGGGGTCATGAGCCCCAGTCTCGCTGCCCATGACCCCTCCGCCCCGTATGACGGGGCACCTCCCCAGCGAAGCTGGGGAGGGGGAATTGAATCAATACACATCGCGCTGATACCGGCCGGCTTTGGCCAGGCCGTCGAGCCAGGCCTTGGCGTCGGCGCCCTTGCCGCCGTGCTCGGCGGCGATGGCGAGCAGCGTGTCCTCGACGTCCTTGGCCATGCGCCGGGCGTCGCCGCAGACGTAGAAGTGCGCGCCGGAATCCAGCCACTGCCACAGCTCGGCGGCGTTCTCGCGCATGCGTTGCTGGACGTAGACCTTCTCCGCCTGGTCGCGCGAGAAGGCGAGGTCGAGCCGGTCGAGCACGCCACGGCGCTGCCAGTCGAGGATCTGATCCTCGTAGAGAAAATCGTTGGCGCGCTTCTGGTCGCCGAAGAACAGCCAGTTGCGGCCGCCTTTCTTCCCCGAAGCAGCGGCGCGCGCCTCGCGCTCCTCGAGGAAGGCGCGGAACGGCGCGATGCCGGTGCCCGGCCCGACCATGATGGCGGCGGCGGAGTCGTCGGCCGGTGGGGCAAAGCCATGGCTCTTCTGCACGAACACCGGCACGACGTCGCCCGGCTTGGCAAAGTCGGCGAGGTAGCATGAGCCGATGCCGGTGCGCTGGCGCTCGTTGCTGTCCCAGCGCACGGCCGATACGGTGAGATGCACCTCGCGCGGATGGGCCTTGGGCGACGAGGCGATCGAGTAGAGCCGCGGCTGCAGGCGGTCGAGCGATCTCAGGAGCCCGGGCAGCGACGGCATCACCGACGGGAACGCCATCAGGAGATCGAGCAGGTCGGCCTCGGCGAGCTCGGGCCGGCCCTCGCCGCGCGCCAGCGCCTGCAGCTGCAGGGCTTCCTCGCCGTCGAAGGCGCGCTCGGCCAGGAACAGCATGCTCTCGTCGCTCGGGCGGGCAATGTCGACCTTGCTGAGCAGCACCTGCCGCAAGGGAAGCGCCTCGCCGTCGTAGCCCACCATCTCCTCGCCGCTCGCGCCCAGGCGGTCGAGCACCGCCTGCACCAGCACCGGGTTCTTGCGGGCGAAGACGCCGAGGCTGTCGCCGGCCTCGTAGGTGACATCGGTCGTCGACAGGTCGAGCACGACATGGCGCACGTCCTTTCCCGACCCGGGCCGATTGAGCGGATGGGCATCGACCAGGGTGGCGAGCGCCGGCCGGTCACGCGAGAAGCCGAGACTGCCCGCCGCCTTCACCGCCGGCGCGCCGGTCACGCCGCCGCGCTCCCCGTCGAGTCCCGCCATCAGCTCCTTGAGCTTGCGCTGGGTCTCCTTGCCGCCCGGCACGCAGCGGCCGAGATCGGCTTCGCCGCCAGACCATACCGCCTCGGCATAGGTCTGGCACAGGTAGCCGCACTGGCCGCAATCGAGCTGGGCCATCGCCGCCATGAGCCGTCGCTCGGGCTTGCGGTCACGGGCAAGCTCGAGCCGCTCGACCATCGCCAGCGAAGCATCGTGCCACGGGAAGTCTTCGTCCGGCTGGGCGGCTGCCGGCTCGGGCTGGCTGGCCGCGGCGCCGTCGATGCCGAGCCAGGCCGCGAAGAAGCCGTTCAGCCAGGCGCGCTGCTCGCTGCTGAACGGCGCGTTGTCGGGGATCAGCGACGGGATGGGCGTGACGGCGTTCATGCGGCGATGGCCTGCAGCGGGGCGCGCTCGGCGAGGGCGCGCAGCTGGCCGACCTCGTGGCGACTGCAGAATGCGAAGAACGTTTCGCCGGGCTCCCGGCGATGATCGAGCCAGGCTGCGATCAGGCGTTCGAGGAGCGGCGGCAGATCGTCAAAGGCGACCGATTGGGCGTACTCTCGCGCCATCGCCTGCTCGTTGGTTGCCGCCGCGCCGCCACCGATGAAGACGTGATAGCCCTCGACGCCGTCGTCGCCGCGCTCGACCCTGGTGGCGATCAGGCCGATATCGCCGATGTAGTGCTGGGCACAGGAATGATGGCAGCCGGTGAGGTGGATGTTGATCGGCAGATCGACCGCCAGCCGCGCCTCGAGATGGTCGGCAAGATGCAGTGCGTGGCCTTTGGTGTTGGCGGCGGCGAACTTGCAGCCCGCATTGCCGGTGCAGGCCACGAGGCCGCGGCGGATCGCGCTCGCCTCGACCGCGAGACCGAGCGCCTGTATGGCGGCGATGGAGACCCCGACGTCGCGATCGGCAACGTCCGAGATCAGCAGGTTCTGCCACACGGTGAGACGCAGCGTGCCGCTGCCGAAGCGCTCGGCGACCTCGGCGAGGCCGCGCATCTGGCCGGTGGTGATCCGGCCGACCGGCAGCACCAGACCGATGTAGTTCCGCCCAGGTTGCTTCTGGTCGTGCACGCCGATGTGCCCGCCCTTGTCGGCCAGCGGGCGCGGCATCACTTCGGCGCCAGCAGCGCGGCGCAGGGGCGCGCCGTACTCGCTCTCGACTTCCTTCACGAAGGCGTCGCGGCCCAGGCGATCGATCACGTACTTCAGGCGCGCTTTCTGTCGGTTGGTGCGATCGCCGTGCGCCGCGAAGGCGCGCACGACGGCGCCCGCCACCTTCACGCACTCCTCCGGCTTCAGGAGAATTCCGGTCTCGAAGGCGAAGTCGAGATGGCCGGTGATGCCGCCGAGCTGCAGGCGGAAATAGACGCCCGGCTCGAAGCCGGCGCCGCCAGTGACCCGGCAGGCGACGAAGCCGATGTCGTTGGTGTCCTCGAGCACGGGCACGCGGCCGCCGCCGTCGAAGGCGATGTTGAATTTGCGCGGCAGGCCGTACATCTCGCGATGATTGAGGATGTAGTGATGCATCGCCGCGCAGAGCGGCCGCGTATCGACGATCTCCTGCGGATCGATGCCCGCGGTCGGGCTGCCGGTGATGTTGCGGATGTTGTCGGCGCCGGAGCCACGTGACGTGAGACCGAGCGCCTGCACGGCGAGCAGCAGGTCGACCGCCTGCGCCGCGCCGATCTCGCGGATCTGCAGGTTGGCGCGCGTCGTCACGTCGGTGTAGCCGCCGCCGAAGGAGTCCGCGGCATCGGCGAGACCACGCATCTGCCAGGCATTGAGGATGCCGTTGGGGATGCGCAGGCGGCACATGAAGGAATTCTGCGCCGGCGCGACATAGAACAGGCCCTGGTACTTGGTCAGGAAGACGTCCATGCCCTTGGGAAACTGCCCCGCGTCGGCACGCGCCACGACCTCGTCCCAGCGATCGAGCGGATTGCGCTGGCGCTTGGCTGTCTCCTCGGCGACCAGCTTGCCGCCCGCCGCCGTGGTGCGATCCTGCGCCGCGTGCTGCAGGGCGTCGGGACCGACCGGTTGCGCCGCCATGCCGGCCGCCGCGCGCCCGGCCAGCCGGTCGGCAGCCCTGCGTGCCTCGATGCCACTGACGAAACCCTGCAGCCACTGCTTCTGGGGTTCGTCGAACTCGCTCACGCTGCCGCCCTCGAGACTGCCGGCGTCGCCGCGCTCTTGCGGCTGGCCCCGTGCTCGTACTCTTCCAGGAAGGTCAGGACCTCGCGTCGATAGTGATAGTAGTCCGGGTGCTCGAGCAACGCCTTGCGCGTCCGCGGCCGCGGCAGGTCGACGTCGACGATCCTGCCGATCGTGGCATTGGGGCCGTTGGTCATCATGACGATGCGATCGGCCAGCAGGATCGCCTCGTCGACGTCGTGGGTGACGCAGATGGCGGTGACCTGCGTGCGCTTCCACACGTCCATCAACACCTCCTGCAGATCCCAGCGCGTGAGGCTGTCGAGCATGCCGAACGGCTCGTCGAGCAGCAGCAGCTTGGGCGACAGCGCGAAGGCGCGCGCGATGCCCACCCTCTGCTTCATGCCGTTGGACAGCTCGCTGGCCAGCCGGTGCATCGAGCCCGCCAGGCCGACGCGTGCCAGGTAGTACTCGACGATCTCGCGTCGCTCGGCGGAGGTCGCGTGGGGATAGACCTTGTCGACGCCGAGCGCGACGTTCTCGCGCGCCGTCAACCAAGGCATCAGCGAGGGTGCCTGGAACACCACCGCCCGGTCCGGACCCGCGGCATCGACCTCGCGCCCGTCGAGCACGATGCCGCCGCCGGAGATCCCGGTCAGGCCGGCGACCATGGACAGCACGGTCGACTTGCCGCACCCCGAATGCCCGATCAGCGAGACGAACTCGCCCTTCTTCATCAGGAGCTGGAACTTCTCGACCACCGTCAGCGGCCCCTTGGGCGTCGGATAGGTCTTGCTGACGTCGAAGAACTCGACATAGCGCTCGAGGATCGGCGAGCGGCCGGCTTTGCGGACCACCTCGGGTGGCGGCTGGAGATGAACGACCGACTGAACGTCGGGCAGGCGGCGCTCCTGTTCCTCCTCGCGCTGGCCGGCGCCGAGGTCCATCAGGTAGCGCGTGACGTCGGCGCGCAAGCGCATGAACTCGGGGTTCTCGTTGAGCGCCATGCGATCCCGCGGCCGCGGCATCGTCACCCTGAAGGACGGGCCCAGGGTCGCCTTCGGGCCGGGCTTGAGCGGCACGATGCGGTCGGCGAGAAGAATGGCCTCGTCGACGTCGTTGGTGATGAGAACGAAAGTTTTTCCTTCCTGCGCCCGAATCTCCTCGAGCTCGTCCTGCAGCTTGCCGCGCGTCAGGGCGTCGAGCGCCGACAGCGGCTCGTCGAGCAGCAGGATCTCGGGGCCGGCGGCGAGCGCGCGCGCCACCGCGACGCGCTGGCGCATGCCGCCCGACAGCTCGGCCGGACGCCGGTCGGCGGCATGGCCGAGTCCGACCATGCCGACATAGCGCCGCACCCGCGCCTGCCGCTCGGCGCGAGAAGCCTTGCCGAACACGGCATCGACGGCCAGCGCGACGTTCTCGCTGACGTTGAGCCAGGGCATCAGCGAATAGGACTGGAAGACCAGACCGCGGTCGGGGCCGGCGCCTTCGATCCTCTTGCCGCGGATCGTCACCTCCCCGGCATCGGGCTCGAGCAGGCCCGCCATCAGGGAGATCAGGGTCGTCTTGCCCGACCCCGAGAACCCGACAATGGCGACGAACTCGCCTTCCTCGACCGAGAGATTGATGTCGTCGAGCACCTCGGTACGCCGATTGGCGTCGCCGTAGCCCTTGCTCACGCCCTTGAGTTCGAGGAGTGCCATTGTCGTGACCTTTCGAGCTAGCGCTTCATGCCGTAGGTGAAGGCGGCCTGCAGCGCGAACATCAGGCGATCGAGCAGGAAGCCGATGATGCCGATGGTCAGGACAGCCACCATGATCTTGGCCAGCGACGACGAGGAGCCGTTCTGGAACTCGTCCCACACGAACTTCCCGAGGCCGGGGTTCTGGGCCAGCATCTCGGCGGCGATCAGCACCATCCAGCCGACCCCGAGGGACAGCCGCAGGCCGGTGAAGATCAGGGGCAGCGCCGACGGCAGCACCAGCTTGCGGATCGTCGTGGTCGTCGAGAGCTGCAGGACCTTGCCGACATTCATCAGGTCCTTGTCGATCGAGGCGACGCCGAGCGCCGTGTTGATCAGGGTCGGCCACAGCGAGCACAAGGTGACGGTGATGGCCGAGATGACCAGCGACTTGGGCAGCCAATCGTACGGATTGAGATAGAGCGCCGACACCACCATGGTGACGATCGGCAGCCAGGCCAGCGGCGACACCGGCTTGAAGATCTGGATCAGCGGGTTGAGCCCGCCGTTCACCGTGCGCGACAGGCCGCACATGATGCCGGCGGGCACGGCGAGCAGCGTGGCGATGAAGAAGCCCAGCGCCACCGTCTCGAGGCTGGTCAGGATCTGGTCGAGATAGGTCGGCTTGCCGGTGAAGCTTCGCCACTTGACCTGGTCCGCCTTGCCGTCGGCCTCCAGCTTGCGATTGCGCTCCTTCTGCCGCGCGTCGAACGCGGCTTCCTTGGCACGCTCCGCGACATGGTCGCTGTAGAGGTGGCCAGCCTGCTCCCAGACCTGCAGCGGACCCGGTACCGCGCCGAGCGACGTCTTCACCTGGGGCGCGAGCAACGCCCACAGGAGCAGGAAGGCGACAATCCCGGCAAGCGGCACCAGCAGGACCTGGCGCAGCTCGACCAGCTGGTGCCGCGGGCTGTCGCCCGCGGCGATGCGCAGCAGCGGAACCAGCCAGCCGAGCCCGGCGACGTCGAGATAGGTCGCCGCCCTGGTGATGCGGGCGAACAGCCGCTCGCGCCGCTCACGCTCGCGCAGGACAGAAGGATCGGCTCGTTCGGTGATCGTGGTCATGGTCAGCCGCCGACCACTTCAGAGCCCTCGACGGTCTGCTTGCCCTTGAGGCCGATCGACAGGCTGTCGATGTAGGCGTTGGGCTTGCGACCGTCGTAGGGAACGCCGTCGATGTTCTCCGCCGTCGGCGCGCGAAAGCCGTCGGTCGTCCAGGGAAAGTCCTCCTTCCGTGCCTTGCCCTCGTCGACCAGCATCCTGGCGGCCTTCAGGTAGACATCCGGGCGGTAGACCTGCTTCGCCGTCTCGGCGTACCACTCGTCCGGGCGATGATCGGGAATCTGACCCCACCGCCGCATCTGCGTGAGGTACCAGACGGCGTCGGAGTAGTAGGGATAGGTCGCGAAGTAGCGGAAGAAGACGTTGAAGTCGGGGACCGGCCTCTTGTCGCCCTTCTCGTACTCGAAGGTTCCGGTCATCGAGTTGGCGATGACCTCGTAGTCGGCGCCGACATACTCGGGCTTGGAGATGATCTTGACCGCCTCGGGGCGATTGCGATCGCCATTCGCGTCGAGCCACATGCCGGCGCGGATCAGTGCCTTGGTCAGCGCCAGGACAGTGTTGGGGTTCTTGGCGGCGAACTGCGCGGTGAGGCCGAACACCTTCTCCGGATTGTTCTTCCATATCTCGTAGTCGGTGATCACCGGCACGCCGATACCCTTGAACACGGCTTGCTGATTCCACGGCTCGCCGACGCAATAGCCGTGAATGGTGCCCGCCTGCAGCGTGGACGGCATCTGCGGCGGCGGCGTCACGGACAGCAGCGCGTCGGCCTTGATCTGCCCGGTGACGTCGGTCCTGGAATAGAACCCCGGATGGATACCGCCCGACGCCAGCCAGTATCGCAACTCGTAGTTGTGGGTCGACACCGGGAAGACCATTCCCATCTTGAAGGCCTTGCCCTCGCCCTTCATCCTGTCGATCACGGGCTTGAGGGCGCTGGCCTTTATCGGGTGGACGGGCTTGCCATCGGCGCCCATCGGGACATGCTTCTTCATCTCGGCCCAGATCTCGTTCGAGACCGTCGTGCCGTTCCCGTTCAGATCCATCGAGAAGGGCGTGATCACATGGGCCTTCGTGCCGAAGCCGATGGTCGCGGCGATCGGCTGGCCGGCGAGCATGTGCGCGCCGTCGAGCTCGCCGGTGATGACGCGATCGAGCAGGACCTTCCAGTTCGCCTGCGGCTCGAGCGTGACGAACAGGCCCTCGTCCTCGAAGAATCCCTTCTCCTTGGCGATGGCGAGCGGAACCATGTCCGTCAGCTTGATGAAGCCGAGCTTCAGCTCGTCCTTCTCGACCTTGAGCGTGTCGGCGCGGGTTGCCCGCGGAACGATTCCGAGCGCGCCTGCGCCGGCGGCTGCGACGAGGAGCCCTCGGCGACGGATTGCTATGGAGTGCTTGCGTGGTGACATGTCGGCATCCCTGTTTGGCTATTGAGCGTTCGAGGCGTTGGGCCGCGTGGCCGGCGGATCGACGGCACGTGACGGTGCCGCCGGCTCGCCGTGGGCTCCCTCCGGCTTTCGATCTTCAGTGGGGCAGGCAATGCCCAGGGCCGCGGCAGCGGCCCGAAAAAGGTCGGGGCGGAACACTCGGTCGGCGACGGCACGCAGATCGCAGCCGGCGCTCGCCTGCCCCCAGCGCACCATCTGCGCCAGGAACCAGTCGGCATGGCTCCGCCACGGAAAATTGGCACCGTTGCGATGGAAGATGTGGAAACCGGGCAGGGCGAGCGAGCGGGCGATGACCTCGGCCGGTGCGTTGACGTAGCGGGGGCTGGCGAGCACGCGGGCCGCCTCGGCGTGATTTGCCGGCTCATCGAGCCAGGCGCAGGCTTCGATCAGCGCCCCGACCAGGGCGGCGAGAGTCTCGGGATGGCGCCGCGCCCAGGCTTCGGTCGTTCCCAGCACCTTTTCCGGCATCGCCGGCCACAGGTCGCAGCCCGCCACCGCAATGCGCCCGATGCCCATCGAGACCGCCTGTTGGTTCCAAGGCTCGCCGACGCAGTAGCCGTCGATGACACCGCCGGACAGGTGGGCGATCATGTGGGGAGGCGGAACGACGGAAAGCCGCACGTCGCGGTCCGGATCGATGCCGCCGGCGGCGAGCCACATCCGCAGCAGATAATTGTGCGACGAGTACGGAAACACCGACGCCAGCGCCAGCGGCGGCCGACCGGATGCGGCGCGGGCTCGTACGGCCGGCAGGAGCGCACGGGAATCCAGCGGGCCGTCCGGTAGCGCACCGGACGCGGCGTCCCCGATCTCCCGCCACAACGCCTCGGACAGGGTGATGGCGTTGCCGTTGAGATCGAGCGTCATGGCAGCGATCATCGGCACGTTGACGCTGTCGATGCCGAGCGTGGTCGCGAGCGGCATCGGCGCCAGCATTTGCGCCGCGTCGAGCACGCCGACCGCCACCTTGTCTCGAATCGTCGCCCAGGAGGCCTCGCGACGAACATCCACCTCCAGCCCGCGCCGCTCGAAGGCGCCCAGCTCCTCGGCGAGCACGATCGGCGCGCAGTCGACGAGGGGAATGATTCCAAGGTTCAGCTTCGATCGTTCCAGGTCAGCCTTCACGCCTCGCTACCCCAAAAAAAAACGCCCCGCCGGTCGTCGAATTGACCGTGCAGGACGCCGTTGTCCGCGCGCGAACCGCCACTGGTTCGCCATCACTACTTCAGGAGAGATCCGCCATTGGACCCGCCACCGTAGAGACAGCAGGAAGCGTGCCAACCATTGCCACGATGCAGCCAGGTTGGCCTAAGTTATTGCGATGGATGGACTTTTTGCAAGTTGGAGGAACTGCGCGCGGCGCTTCCGGAAATTTGGCAACGCGTGATTCGATGATGCTCGCATGTGCAGCATGATCGCTCGGCGGGCACTCCGGATGTCTGCTCGCAAAACGAGCAGATCAACTCGCTGCCGGAAAGCTCATTTCAGTGCCTTCCCATAGGTAACGATGTCCTGGGCGACTTCGCCGATACGCTTGTTCTGGTTCATGGCAAGCTTGCGCAACAGGCGGTAGGCGGCCTCCTCGGTGATCCCCTTTTGCTCCATCAGGAAGCCCTTGGCGCGGTCGATCGCCTTGCGCTCGACCAGCGACAGGCGCGCCCGCTCGAGTTCCTCGCGCATGGCGTGGTATCGGTTGAAGTGAGCGACGGCGACATCGACGACCGGACGAACGCGGTCCCGCGCCAGCCCCTTCACGACGTAGGCCGACACGCCTGCCTCCATGGCGGCGGCAATGGTCGCCGGGTCCGACTGGTCGACGAAAAAGGCGATCGGCCGGGGCAGCAGGTCGGTGGCGCGCCGCATGTCCTCGATCGTGTCACGGCTCGGGCTGTCGATGCTGACGACGATGACGTCGGGGGCAAGACTGCGTACCCGGCCGATCAGGTCCTGCGTTCCCTCCAGCCGGGCGAGCAGCCGATAGCCGGCCGCCGCCAATCCCGCCTCGACGATCTCGGCACGGGTCGGATTGTCGTCGATCAGCAGAACGGACAGGGGCTTGGTCACGGCGGCGGCATTCACGGGCATGCCGCGGGGCGCAACTTCCATGCCATCGGTATCAAGGCGTTGATTCGACGAGCTTTCCGTCACTCCAGCGACCGGCGATCACCTTGCCGTCGGCACCGATGGCCTCGCCGTAGCCGTTGCGCTGCCCGTTTCGGAACAGTCCCTCGTAACGCTCGCCGTCGGCGACCTGCTCGACGCCCGGCCCTTCCAGCAGGCCGGCGCGAAACTCGCCGGACTGAACCTTGATGGGCGAGACAAGCGTGCGACGAATCGCCAATCCCTCGAGGCGGCCATCGACGAAAGTGCCTTCGGCGCGCTCGCTTCCCGGCTTCTCGCGAAGGCCGAGCCCGGTCGACTGCCCGTCGCGCCACTGTCCGGCATAGCGCACGTCGTCGGCGAACCGCACCGTGCCGAGCCCGTTCAGGCGATCGGCCGACCATTCGCCGGCCTGACGCTCGCCGTTGGCGAGCTCGGCGACGCCCAGCCCCTGACGCTTGCCCGCCTCAGCCTGGCCGATATAGCTCGCGCCGCCGTCATAGGAGAGACGCTCGGACTTCTCGAGATCCGGCCGTGCCGCCCGCGCTGCCACGATCCGCGCCTCGCCGGCCAGCGAGCGCGCGGCGCGCGCCGCTTCCTCGGCGCGCTCGAGCACCAGCGCCGCACTGAGAGCGGCGCGATGGGCCTGGTCGATCAACTCCTTCTGGGCCGCGGTTGGCTCCGGTCGAGTCGTCGGTGGCGGTGCCGGCTGCGCCGTCACAGGCGTCGGCGAGACCGCGGGCGGCGTGAGTGCTGGCGATGGCGTCGCTGCCGGCGCCGCTGGTGCCGCCGTTTGAACAGGCGATGACGCCGGCGCGGTCGTGGCAGCCGTCGTCGGTGGACCGGCCAGGAGCTGGCGGACATCCGCCTGGAAACGCCACGCTGCGGCAGCGATCACGATGACGCTCACGCCGGCCAGGATCAGGCCGACACGCGATTTCCTGCGCGCTTCCGGCACCGCATCGCCGGCCTCGCGCACGGCGCCGCCCAACCGCGGCGTCGCGGCGGCGGCAGGCTCGGCACCAGCATCGGCAACGCGTTCGGTCGCGACCTCTTCCACGGGCGCATTCGCCGGCGCGAACAGCGCCCGCCACGCCGCGATGCTTTGCGGTCGGTCGGCCGGCGCGAAGGCCAGCGCGCGATCGATCGCGGCGAGAAAAGCCGCATCGAAACGTGTCCCTTGTCCCCCCGCAAGCGGACGATAGGGGTCGGCACCGACGCGCGCGGCGGCATCGGCCGGCGGCTGGCCGGTGATCGCGTGGTGAAGCACCGCGCCTGCCGAATAGATGTCGCTCCACGGGCCCTGCCTGGCGTCGAGCGCATACTGCTCGATCGGCGCGTACTGCGGCGTCAGCACGCTGGTCAGCGTGCGCGTGCGTCCGCCGATCGCCTGCCGCGCGGCGCCGAAATCGATCAGCACGGGAACGCCGTCGCGGCGCACCATGATGTTCGACGGCTTGATGTCGCGATGGAGAAAATTCTCGGCATGGACGGCGCGCAGGCCGCTCAGCAGCGCCTCGGCGAGCCGACGCACGTCGTCGGGCGACAGCGGGCGGCCAGGATCGCGCAGCAGCTCGGCGAGATTCTTGCCGTCCTCGAATTCCATCACCGTGTAGGCGGTGCCGTTGGCCTCGAAGTAGCGCAGCACCGGCACGATGTGCGGATGACGAAAGCGCGCGAGCGCGCGCGCCTCGTCGAGGAAGCGATCGCGACCCCAGGCAAAATCGTCGGCGAAGCGCGCACCGCGCGGTGCCACCTGCCCGTCCTCGCGACGGATCGCGAACTCGACCGGCAGATACTCCTTGATGGCGACGAACTTGGCGAGCTGGGTGTCGAAGGCGCGATAGGTGATGCCGAACCCGCCCTGGCCGATCACGGCGTCGAAGCGGTAGTCGCCGAGCCGCGTTCCGGGAGGCAGGGCCTGGACGTTATCGGAGGACATGAACGCGCGCTACCTGACCTTCCTGGAGCCCGCAACGAAACAAGTGTTCCAAGTGTGACGGCACTTCTGTCACCTCGAGCGCGGCGAGGGACCTTTCATGCGGCCTGAAAGGTCTCCCGGGGCTCGGGACGACAGCGATGTCGGAGCACTTGCTTCGTTACCAGCCCCTGGTGACGCGCCCGGACGAGGACGCACGAGGGAAAACGTTTCCGGGCAATGCCTTGGCACAACGGTTTGGCGAAAATTCGACTTTCTCGCCCGAATTCCCGTATCCAGTCCCCATATCAGTCGCGCCATCGCCCTCCCGGCGGGGTAAGATCGTCCTTTCAGGCGCAATGTGGAAGCCAGCGATGAAACCGGCAACCCTGCACGACAACGTACGGACCCTGGTCCTGACCGGCGCCAGCCGCGGCATCGGCCATGCGACGGTCAAGAAGTTCAGCGCCGGCGGCTGGCGGGTGATCACCGTGTCGCGCCAGCCCTTCAGCGCGCTCTGCCCGTGGCCGAGCGGCGGCGAGAATCACGTCCAGATGGACCTCGCCGACCCGGTCGATCTCGGTCGCGGCATCGAGCAGATCCGCGCCCGGGTGGCCGGCGGAAAGCTCGATGCGCTGGTCAACAACGCGGCGATCTCGCCCAAGAGCAAGAAAGGCGAGCGGCTGGGCGCCATCGACACGCCGTTCGACCTGTGGCGCGACGTCTTCAACGTCAATTTCTTCGCGCCGGTGGCGCTGGCCCGCGGCCTGATGGACGAGCTGGCGGCGGCGCAGGGCGCGGTGGTGAACGTCACCTCGATCGCCGGCAGCCGCGTTCATCCCTTCGCCGGCACGGCCTATGCCACATCCAAGGCGGCACTGGCGGCGCTGACGCGCGAGATGGCGCACGATTTCGGGCCGCGCGGCATCCGCGTCAACGCCATCGCGCCGGGCGAGATCGACACCTCCATCCTGTCGCCCGGCACCGACAAGATCGTCGAGGAGCAGATCCCGATGCGCCGCCTCGGCACGCCCGACGAGGTCGCCGACGTCATCCATTTCCTGTGCGAGAAGGGCGCGAGCTACGTCAGCGGCGCCGAGATCCAGATCAACGGCGGCCAGCACGTTTGAGTTGGCGACGGATCTCATGCCTGGGAGCGCGCCAATTCGATGGCGCTCATGGGGGTGTGTGATCGACAGGAAGAGCGCCATCGGAGTGGCGCGCTCCCACAGGCGCTGACTTTACCGAAGACCTCACCCTGAGGAGCGGCCCGGAGGGCCGCGTCTCGAAGGGTGGCAGCAAAACTGCGTGCTGCGACACCGGTATTCCAACGATCTCGTGTGTCGCCCATCCTTCGAGATGGTCGCTACGCGACCTGCTCAGGATGAGGACTTTACAGGACCGGCCAAAGTCGGCGCCTATGAGTGGCCCGCTCCCGGCCATGACCCCGTCACCGTATGACGCTTCGGCTTCGCTCAGGGCAGGCGGCGACACTTCCCCATCAAGGCCGGGGATGTGTAATCTGAGCGGCAGCTTCGCCAAAGCCAAGGACCCCACCATGGACACCATCACCAGCATCAAGGGCGAGACCGGTCGCGACGCGCGGCGGAGGATCCGCGCCGGGGCCTTCCGGCAGCCGACCTCGGGCATGGCGCCGGGCTACGTCCAGGGCAACCTCGCCATCCTGCCGAAGGAGCTCGCCGCCGATTTCGCGCGCTTCTGCCAGCTCAACCCCAAGCCCTGCCCCCTGCTCGGCCAGTCCGAGCCGGGCGACTGGCGCCTGCCCAACCTGGGCGAGGATCTCGACATCCGCACAGACATCCCGCGCTACCGCGTGTGGAAGAAGGGCGAGCTGATCGAGGAGGTCGACGACCTCACGAAGGTGTGGCGCGACGACCTCGTGTCGTTCGTGCTGGGCTGCTCCTTCTCCTTCGAGGAGGCGCTGATCGAGAACGGCCTGGAGATCCGCCACCAGAGCTGCAACGTCAACGTGCCGATGTACCGGACCAATATCCAGTGCAAGCCGGCCGGTCCGTTCCACGGACCGATGGTGGTGTCGATGCGGCCGTTCCGGCCAGCCGAGGCGATCCGCGCCGTGCAGGTGACGACGCGCTTCCCTTCCGTGCACGGCGCGCCCGTGCATCTCGGCAAGCCCGAGCTGATCGGCATCAAGGACATCGCCAAACCCGATTACGGCGATGGCGTTCCGGTGCACGACGACGAGCTGCCGGTGTTCTGGGCCTGCGGCGTCACCCCGCAATCGGTGGTGGCCACGGTGAAGCCCGAGTTCTGCATCACCCACGCGCCGGGCTACATGCTGGTGACCGACCTGCTGAACTCGCAGCTCGCCGTCCTGTAGCCGTGGCGCAGCTCGCCTTCGACGGGAAAGCCGTCGAGATCGACGACCTGGTGATCGCCGGCTGGACGGGGCGCGACGTCGCGGCCCTCGAGCATCACATCGAGGAGCTGAAGGCGATCGGCGTGCAGCCGCCGTCCAGGGTCCCGCTCTACTATCGGGTCGCGACCAGCCTGTTGACCCAGGCCGACAGCATCGAGGTGCTGGGCGACGACACCTCCGGCGAGGCCGAGCCGGTGCTGGTCGGCACGCCCGACCGGCTGTGGGTGACGGTAGGCGCCGATCACACCGACCGCCGGGTCGAAAGCTACGGCGTCGCCGTCTCCAAGCAGCTCTGCCCCAAGGTCGTCGGCCGCGCGGTATGGCGTTTCGAGGACGTCGAGCCGCACTGGGACCAGCTGATCCTGCGCAGCTTCGTCGAGGAGGGCGGCAAGCCGGTCCTCTACCAGGAAGGCACGCTGGCCAGGATCCGCACGCCGCGCGAGCTGATCGCCGGCTGGCGCGACGGCGACAAGCGCCTGCCTCCCGGGGTCGCGATGTTCTGCGGCACCCTGCCGGCGATCGGCGCCATCCGCGCCGCCCCGCGCTTCACGATGGAGCTCGAGGATCCGGTGCTCGGCAGGAAGATCACGCACAGCTACCGGATCCAGGCCCTGCCCGTGGTGGCGTGAGAGGCGTCATGCGCATGGCTTCCCTGCAGGGCCGGCCTTGCGCCCGCAATGGCGCTGAACGTACGTTCACCACGCTGGAGCAGCAGGGGAGACGATGACCAGGGGCGCCTACGACGGAATCACCGTTCTCGACTTCACGCAGGGCGTCGCCGGGCCGCACGCCTCGATGCTGCTCGCCCTGCACGGCGCCGACGTCATCAAGATCGAGCCGCCGGAGGGCGACTGGGGCCGCCTGCTGGGCGAGCTGAAGGGCGACCACTGCGCCCATTCGGTCGCCTTCAACCGCGGCAAGCGCTCGATCGCGCTCGACCTCAAGTCGCCCGACGGCATCGCCGTGGTGAAGAAGATCGCCGCCAAGGCCCACGTCGTGATGGAAAGCTTCCGGCCCGGCGTGATTTCCCGGCTGGGCTTCGGCTACGACGAGATCAGGAAGGTCAATCCCAAGGTCATCTACTGCTCGGTCTCGGGCTTCGGCCAGACCGGCCCCTACAGCAAGCGGCCGACCGTCGACGGGCTGATCCAGGCGTTCAGCGGCATGATGGTGATGAACCGCCTGCCCGACGGCACGCCATGGCGCCAGGGCATGATCGCGGTCGATGTCACCACCGGCCTCTACACCTTCCAGGCGATTGCGCCGGCACTGATGCGCCAGCTGCGCTTCGGCGAAGGCAGCTACATCGATTCGAGCCTGATGCGCGCGGCCGCCGCCTACCAGGGCGCCAAGCTGATGGAGTACGTGTTCTCCAAGGGCACGCCGCCGCCGCTCTACATGCCGGCCGGCAGCTACAAGACGGCCAACGGCTACATCATGGTGAGCGCCATGCGGCCGCACCATTTCCGCCTGCTGTTCGAGCTGATCGGCCGCCAGGACATCGCCGACGATCCCGATCTGCAGGCCCACGAGAGCCGCATCAGGAACGCGCCGAGGATCATCAAGGCGCTGAACGAGACGATGCCGGGCAAGACCACCGAGGAATGGATCGCGCTCCTGCAGCCCAACGACGTGTTCTGCGAGCGGGTCAACAACTACCAGGACTATCTCGACCATCCGCATGTCACCGAATCGGGCTCGCTCGACTGGATCGAGCAGGACGGCTTCGGCCGCATGCCGGTCGCCAACATCCCCGGCCTGCCGCCGGCCGCGACCCACCCGCCGCAGCAGCACGCCCCGCACATCGGCGAGCACGGCCCCGACATCCTGCGCGAGCTGGGCTACGGCGGCGCCGACATCGACGCGATCTTCGCGCGAGGCGGCGTGCGCGCGCCTGCGACGATGGCGAAGGCGGCGGAGTAGCCCCTCAACAAACAACTTGGAAACGCGAATAACCTCATCCTGAGAGGATGTGACTTTTTCGATGGTCTTTTTCTGGCGATTGATGAGGTCGCTACCGCGAACTTTTCTGTCGTCCTGAGCGCAGCGAAGGACCTCATCGCCGCTTGGTACGAGTGTACTTTGGAACTTCTGGCGATGAGATCCTTCGCTGCGCTCAGGATGACAGGAGAGGGACGACAGAGTTCAACAAAGTCACATCCTCTGAGGAGGCCGCGCAGCGGCCGTCTCGAAGGATGGGCAACAACCGTGCTGTGACCCCACCCTTCGAGACGGGCGCGACGCGCCCTCCTCAGGGTGAGGCGGTGTTGTCGCTCGCAGTCAAACAGTGACCCTAAGCAACCTGGAACCCGTGCGCGAAGGGGTCGCGGTCGTCGACGAAGATGGTGTTGATGCCGTGCTGGCGGGCCCAGCCGGCGATCGAGGGGACGATGGCGTCGTGATTGCCGACGCGCGCCTTGCCCTCGACGCGGCCGTCGAACAGAGAGCCGATGATGCTCTCGTGCACGAACTCGTCGCCGACCTTCAGCTTGCCGTGCGCCTCGAGCTGGGCCATGCGTGCCGAGGTGCCGGTGCCGCAGGGAGAGCGGTCGATCGCCTTGTCCCCGTAGAACACCGCGTTGCGCGCGTGGGCGCGCTTGTCGCGCGGCTTGCCGGTCCACATGACGTGGCTGACGCCGCGGATGGTCGAATTCTCCGGATGGACCGGCTGAATCTTCTCGTTCAGGAGCCGCCGCACGATCGGCGAGAGGCGCAACACGTCGCCGGCCGACATCGCCTCGAGCCCGGCGAAGTTCTTCTGCGGCTCGAGGATGCCATAAAAATTGCCGCCATAGGCGATGTCGAGCACCAGCTCGCCGACGCCCGGCAAGTCGATCGCGACCTCGCTCGCCGCCAGGTAGGAGGCGACGTTGGTGATGCGCACGCTGTCGACGAAGCGGCCATCCTGCACGTAGCGAGCGACGACGCGGCCGGCTGGGGCGTCGATCGCCAGCTCGCCCGGCGTGGCCGGCGACACCAGGCCGTTCTCGACCGCCATGGTGACGGTGCCGATCGTGCCGTGGCCGCACATCGGCAAGCAGCCGCTCACCTCGATGAACAGGATGCCGACGTCGCAGTCGGCGCGGGTCGGCGGATAGAGAATCGAGCCGGACATGACGTCGTGGCCACGCGGCTCGAACATCAGCGCCTTGCGGATCCAGTCGTGGTTCGCGAGGAAATCGAGGCGGCGCTCGCTCATGGTGGCGCCCCGGAGCAGCGGCGCGCCGCCGCTCACCAGCCGCACCGGGTTGCCGCAGGTATGGCCGTCGAAGCAGGAGAAGGCGTGGACCGACATCCCGCCTGCTTAGCGCGCGGCGAGGAAGCGCTCAACCTCGCGGGGCGACGACAGCCGCACGACGTGCATGGTCTCCGCCAGGGCGGCGCACTCCTTGCCGTACTTCTCGCGGTTCCGCCGATGGGTCCTGAGCGCCCACAGCAGGATCGATTGACGGCTGAAGAAAGCGTGCACGAAGGATTCCCGGTTGCCGGTGCCCCACAGCTCTTCCCGGGTCGCGGCGCGACGAATGGTCCGGCGGACCAGCCGCCACATCACCAGCGACAGCGGCAGATCGAGCCACACCACCGTGTCGGCCGCCGGCCAGACCAGGTCGCGCACCTGGCCATAATTGCCGACCACGATCCAGCCGCCGTCCCGGGTCTCGCGCTCGACGCGGTGACGGAACAGGTCGACCGGAACCCCTTGCCAGTCGCGCCCCCAGTAGAGCGCATCGAGCTCGACGACGCGCAAGCCAGTCTGTGCGCCGAGGCGCCCCGCCAGCGTGCTCTTGCCCGACCCGGTGGTGCCGATGACGACGACCCGTCGCATGCGCGGCCGGTCGCGCGCCGCGGCCTCTGCGTGCGCGTCGTCGACCTCGGCTCCAACACTCGCTCGCGCCATGGGGACTCCGACCATCGCCCGACTGTAGCGTCAAAGCGCCGGGCGTCGTAGGGTGCCGGCACGTTGTCGGGGGAGCCTTGATGCCGCAGTTTCTTTTCAGGAACTTGAACCTTCTGGATCCGCGCTGGAGCGAGGCGCGCGGCGGCTACGAGGTGCTGGTCGAGGGCGACCTCATCAAGGAAGTGTCGGCCAAGCCGATCAAGGCGCCCCAGGCGCAGGTCGTCGATTGCGGCAAGCGTACCCTGATGCCCGGCCTGATCGACTGCCACGTCCACGTCTTCCTGGTCGAGGTGAACATCCGTTTCCTCGAGAACATGCCGCTCACCCTGCTGACGGCGCGCGCCGCCGACCTGATGAAGGGCATGCTCGACCGCGGATTCACCACGGTGCGCGACACCGGTGGCGCCGACTGGGGCATCAAGACCGCCGTCGAATCCGGCCTGATTGCCGGACCGCGCCTGTTCATCTCCGGCCGCGCCATCGGGCCGACCGGCGGCCACAGCGATTCGCGCCGCCGCACCGACCAGGGCGCGCCCTGCAACTGCTGCAACGCCATGGTCTATTGCATGGCCGTCGCCGACGGTGCCGACGAGGTGCGCAAGCTGGTGCGCGAGCAGATGCGCCAGGGCGCCGACCAGATCAAGATCATGTGCTCGGGCGGGGTCGCCTCGCCCTACGACCCGCTCGATTCGCTGCAGTTCTCCGAGGCCGAGATCGCCGCCGCGACCGACGAGGCGAAGAATTTCGGCCGCTACGTGCTGGCGCACGCCTACACGCCGGAAGCGATCACCCGCGCGGTCAACAACGGCGTGCGCACCATCGAGCACGGCAACCTGATCGACGCCAGGTCGGCCAAGCTGCTGAAGGCCAAGGGCGGCTACATGATCGCCAACCTGGTGACCTACTTCTCGATGAAGGAGCGGGCGGCGCAGTTCGGCATGACGCAGGACATGCTCGACAAGAACGACATCGTGCTCGAGGGCGCGCTGCGCTCGCTCGAGATCTGCAAGGCCGCCGGCGTGAAGGTGGGTTACGGCACCGACCTCCTGGGGGCACTGCAGGTCGACCAGAGCCTCGAGTTCATCCATCGCGCCAAGGTGCTGAAGCCGATCGAGATCATCCGCCAGGCCACCCTCGTCGGCGCCGAGATCCTGCGCCAGGAAGGCAAGCTCGGCATCGTCGCGCCGGGCGCCTATGCCGACCTGATCGTGGTCGACGGCAACCCGCTGAAGAAGCTCGAGCTGTTCCTCGACCAGGGCGCCCACCTGCCGGCGATCATGAAGGCCGGCAAGTTCCACAAGAATCAGTTGCAATGACGGGTTGGGGTTACCTCAGGTTCGCGTTTCCCTCCCCCGCCGGGACAGTGCATTCGCGCATGGCAATAAAATCCCGTCATCCCGAGCGGAGCCGCCCGCAGGGCGGCGCAGTCGAGGGACCTTTCTTGCTGATGCGGCAAGAAGAAGGGTCCCTGCACTACGCCTCGCTACGCTCGGCTCCGGTCGGGATGACGGACTTTGGTTGCCATATGCCTATGCCCTCCTGCTGGGAGCGCGCCACTCCGTGGCGCTCACGGTCTTGCAGTTGCGACAGATCATGAGCGCCACGGAGTGGCGCGCTCCCGGCCATGAGGGAAACCGATGACCGACACCCTCGCCATCATCCGCCGGCGGGCGCTGCGATGGGCGTTGAACGGCGCCGCATCGCTGGCGCTGCTCTACATCCTGGTGCCGATGATCTTCGTCGTCTGGCTGGCCTTCTTCCGGCAGGAGATCCCGTCCTTCCCGCCGGAGGGCTACAGCCTGAAATGGTTTGCCGCCATCCTCGACCAGCGCAAGTTCCTCGACGGCTTCCGGCTGTCCTTCCAGGTCGGCGTGCTGGCGACCCTGATCGGGCTGGCGCTGGGCGTGCCGGCCGCGCTCTGCGTCGTGCGCTTCGAGTTCCGCTTTCGCATGCCGCTCGCCAGCCTGCTGCTGATGCCGCTGATCGTGCCCGGCGTGGTGCTGGGCACCGCCATGTACGTGTTCCATGTCGAGGTCGAGCACGGCCTCGACATGGACGTGCTCGGCACCTTCTACGCCCTGGTCGCCGGCCACACGGTGATCGTCATTCCCTGGGTTGTGCGGCTGGTCACGGCGAGCCTGGCCGGCGTCGATCGCAGCACCGAGGAGGCAGCCCAGAACCTGGGAGCCAACGCGTGGGTCACGTTCTGGCGCATCACCCTGCCGGCGATCCGGCCCGGCATCGTGGCCGGCGCGCTGTTTGGCTTCGTGACCTCGTTCGGCAACCTCGAGATGAGCCTGTTCCTGGTCGGGCCCGGCCGCACCACCCTGCCGATCGTCATCCTCCAGTATCTCGAATGGAAGATCGATCCGACGATCGCCGCGGTGTCGGTGGTGCAGATCTTGCTGATCGCCACGGTGATGCTGATCACCGACCGTTACGTCAAGCTCGCCCGGGTGGTGTGACATGGCCCGGCTCGACATCGATCGGCTGGTCAAGCGCTACGGCGATTTCCACGCCGTGCGCGACGTCTCGCTCGACGTCGCCGACGGCGAGTTCGTTGTCCTGCTGGGCCCGTCGGGCTGCGGCAAGACGACGACCCTGCGCATGGTCGCGGGTTTCATCGAGCCGACGTCCGGGCGCGTGCGCCTGGCCGGCGGCGACGTCACACTGTTGCCACCGTGGAAGCGCAACGCCGGCATGGTGTTCCAGAGCTACGCCCTGTTCCCGCACCTCACCGTGGCCCAGAACGTCGCCTTCGGCCTCGAGATGCGCAAGCTGCCGCGCGCCGACATCGAGCGGCGGGTCGAGGAGACGCTGGCCCTGGTGCGGCTCGGCGGCTACGGCGGCCGCCTGCCGCGCCAGCTCTCGGGCGGCCAGCAGCAGCGCGTCGCGCTGGCCCGCGCGCTCGCCATCCGCCCCGACGTGCTGCTGCTCGACGAGCCGCTCAGCAATCTCGACGCCAAGCTGCGCCAGGAGGTGCGGGTCGAGATTCGCGAGCTGCAGCGCCAGCTCGGGCTCACCACCGTCATGGTGACCCACGACCAGGAAGAGGCGCTCACCATGGCCGACCGGCTGGTGGTGATGAACGAGGGCTCGGTGCGCCAGGTCGGCAGCCAGCGCGATCTCTACGAGCGCCCGGCCGACCGCTTCGTCGCCGGCTTCGTCGGCCGCAGCACCTTCGTCGAGGGCACGGTCGAGGCGCCCGGCCGCTTCCGCAGCGACGGCGGGCTGTCGCTCGCCTGCACCGGAGGCACCGCCGGCCGCGGCGTGCTCGCCATCCGCCCGGAGCGGGTCGAGATCACCGCCAGCGCCAACAGCGGACTCGACAACAGCCTGCCGGGTACAGTGGAATTCGTGTCGTATCTCGGCGCCCAGATCGACATTCATGTCCGCCTGTCGCCCAGCGACCGGCTGATCGTGCAAATTGCCAATCGGGAGGGCGGGTTCGCGCCGGATGTCGGCCGGCCCGTTCATGTGGGGTGGCCCGCTTCGGCCGGCCAAGTCTTCAACGAGTAGACGCCAACGAGAATATCAGGAGACCTTCATGTCGAACCGTTACACCATCCATCGCCGCAGCCTGCTGGGCGGCGGCGCAGCCCTGGCCGCCGGCGCGGCATTCCCCGCGCTCGCGCAGGACAACAAGCGCATCGTCATCGGTACCTGGGGCGGCGACTATTCGCGCCTGCTGGCCAAGAACATCGAGACGCCCCTGCTCGCCCCCAAGGGCTGGGACGTCGTCAAGGACGAGGCCAACGATCCGCCGCGCCGCGCCAAGGTGCTGGCCGAGAGGTCGCTGCGCCGCGGCACCTCCGACATCCAGGGCGTGTCGGCGGCCAACATGTACGAGATGAACGAGCAGGGCACGATCGAGCAGCTCGACTACTCGAAGATCCCCAACTCGGCCAATCTCATCCCGGCGATGAAGTATCCCTACGGCGTCGGCCACATCTTCTCGGGCAAGGTGGTGCTCTACAATCCCAAGCTGATGGCGGCGCCGACGGGCTTCGCCGACACGCTCGATCCCAAGCATGGCGCCAAGCTCGGCATCATCGACATCCAGTACCAGTACACGATGCTCGCCGCCGGCATGGCGTCGGGCGGCTCGGTCGGCAATTTCGAGCCGGGCAAGGAGCGGCTGATCGCCTGCAAGAAGGCGGGCGCCCGCATCTACCCGTCGAACGAGGCCTTCGCGCAGGCGCTCAAGACGGAGGAGATCGCCTGCGGCATCATGTGGAAGGCGCGCGCCGTGCAGTGGCAGAACGCCGGCATCAACGTCTCCACCGTGGCGCCCAAGGAAGGCGTGCCGATGTACGTCTCCGGCTTCGTCATGCCGAAGAACGCACCCAACAAGGCGGGGGCCTACGCCTATCTCGACGCCATGCTGGCGCCGTCGGCGCAGGAGAACTTCGCCATCGACATGGGCTACAACCCGACGGTCACCAACGCCAAGGTCGCGCCCGAGCTGCGCGAGCGCATCGGCTTCACCGAGGAGGAGCAGAAGCGCCTGGTCGATCTCGACTACGGCTACATGGCCAAGAACGACTCCGCCTTCAAGGAATGGTGGGACAAGTCGTTCAAGGGATGACCGACACGGCGATCGCGCATGGCTCCCCCGCCGCCGTCCGGCGGCGGGGCGACGGCTGGACGGCGACGGCGCTCTTGACGCCGGCGACGATCTTCGTCGCCATCAGCCTGTTCGCGCCGCTCGCCATCCTGTTCCGCTACAGCCTGAACGAGTTCATCCCGGCCAAGAAACTGATGGTCGAGGCGCTTACTCTGGCAAACTACGTCAAGTTCTTCACCGATCCCTACTACACGGCAATCCTGGGAACGACGGTCAAGATCGCCGTCCTGGTGACCCTGATCTGCCTGGTGCTGGGCTTTCCGCTCGCCTATGTCGTGGCGCGCACGCAGAGCCGCTGGAAGCATCTGCTGATCATCCTGATCGTGCTGCCGCTGTTCGTCGGCAACTCGGTGCGGGCGGCCGGCTGGATGGTCGTGTTCGGCAGCAAGGGCTTCGTCAACGCCACCCTGATGGGCATCGGCCTAATCGACAGGCCATTGGAGATCATGTTCACCGAGAACGCGGTGATCATCGGCATCATCGCCGTCAACCTGCCCTTCATGGTGCTGTCGCTGCAGAGCGTGATCGAAGGTATCGACCGCGCTGTCGAGGAGGCGGCGTTCAGCCTGGGCGCGCCACCCGCCACCATGTTCCGCCGCGTGCTGTGGCCGCTCGCCATGCCCGGCATCCTGGCCGGCACCATCCTGACCTTCATCCTGGCGATGAACGCCTACGCCACGCCGTTCCTGCTGGGCGGCCCGCTGTTCAAGATGATGGCGCCGCTGGTCTACAACCAGTTCACCCAGCAGACCAACTGGCC